>SLHP01000008.1 GCA_007136095.1 Nitriliruptoraceae bacterium | reverse complement strand
TGCGCAGGGCGGCGGCGACCTCGTCGAGGTCACCGTCGCCGTCCGGGTCCACCGCGGCGTCCAGGGACAGCTGTTCGGGCATCCCGCCATCCTCGAGGTTGGAGACCCCGACCCCCAGCAGGCGCACCCGGGCACGTTCGAGCCGGAGTCCGTCGAGGAGCGCGTCCGAGATCGACGAGATGTCGTGGGTCCGGTCGGTCGGCGCAGGCAGGGTGCGTGAGCGGGTGATGGTCTCGAACGACGCGAACCGGACGGTCAGCGTGATGGTCCGCCCAGCGATGTCGGCGGCCCGTAGGCGTCGCCCGACCTTCTCGCTCAGTTGCAGGATGCGGCGGTGCAGCAGGTCGGGATCGTCGATGTCCTCGTCGAAGGTCATCGAGGCGGACACCGACCGGGCCGGTTCCTTCGGGCTGACCCGACGGGGGTCCTCGCCCCGGGCGAGCTGTGAGAGCTTCAGGCCGACCGACTCCCCCGCCACCCGCTGCAGGGTGCGTTGATCGGTGTCGGCGATCGCACCGACCGTGTCCAACCCGAACGACTCCAGCCGCTCGACGGTCTTCGGGCCGGCGCCCCACAGTTCACGGACCGGCAGGGGGCGCAGGCGTTCGACGACCTCGTCGGCCCGCCAGTGGAGCAACCCGTCCGGCTTCGCCTTGGCCGACAGCAGCTTGGCCACCGACTTGGTCGGCCCGACGCCGACGGAGCAAGGCAGGTCGACCTCGTCGCGCACCCGGGCACGGATCTGCTCCCCGATCACCGGTGGCGGACCGAACAGCCGGACCGCGCCGGCGACATCCAGGAACGCCTCGTCGAGGGACAGCGGTTCGACCAGTGGGGTGACATCCCGCAGGATCGCCATGACCTGGCGGGACACCTCGCGGTACCGGTCGAACCGGTTGCCGACGATGACCAGGTCCGGACACAGCCGGCGGGCGCGCACCATCGGCATCGCGCTGTGCACCCCGAAGACCCGGGCCTCGTAGGACGCCGCCGCGACGACCCCGCGACCACCCGCGCCACCGACGACCACCGGCCGACCCCGCAGGGACGGGTCGTCGCGCTGCTCCACGGACGCGTAGAACGCGTCCATGTCGACATGGAGGATCGGTTCGGGGTGTCGTGCCACCGCCACACCGCACCTCCTCGACGTCGATCGGGTCGAACGGCTGTTCGTCCCCAGCGTACTGGTGGTGGCGGCCGTTTCGTCCCTGCGCCCGCGCATGCGTAGCCTCCGCGCACACCACACCCCGAGCCTCGAGCGCCGCCTTGCCCATCACCACCACACCCGACCACGTCGCGGTCGCCGTGCCATCCATCGACGGAGCCGCAACCCGGTGG
Source organism: Nitriliruptoraceae bacterium (assembly GCA_007136095.1). Taxonomy (GTDB): domain Bacteria; phylum Actinomycetota; class Nitriliruptoria; order Nitriliruptorales; family Nitriliruptoraceae; genus CSSed11-175R1. Next base: position 13,326 of record SLHP01000008.1, on the reverse strand, counting down.
CGTGGTGAGCTCGGCGGGGCGTGGGCCTCGCCCCGCATGGATGACGGGCCAGACTTCCGCACCCAGCAGCTGCGGTTCGCGAACCACGCCAAGCTGGAGTTGTTGGAACCGACTGCCGACGACGGGTTCGCCGCCGGGTTCTTGGAGCGTTTCGGCGCCCGCGTGCACCACGTGACGTTGAAGGTGCCCGACCTGCTGCCCGCCGTCGACCAGGTCCGAGAGGCCGGCTACGACGTCGTCGATGTCAGCACCAAGCTCGACATCTGGCACGAGGCATTCCTCCGTCCCTCCCAGGTCGGGGGCATCATCGTGCAGTTGGCCTGGTCGGGCATGTCCGATGCGCAGTGGCTCGAGAGGATGGGTTCCGAGGCCGAGACGGTCGCCGACGATGCCGCCGAACTCCTCGGACCCACGATCTTCCATCCGGACCTCGAGGCGTGCGCGCAGGTCTGGTCGGTCCTCGGCGGGACGGTCGAGGCGGGCGCGACCTCGATCGAGGTGTCCTGGCCGGGCGCACCCCTGACGGTGCGGGTCGAGCAGAGCGACCACCCGATCGATCCGGTGCTCCGGTTCCGGGGAGCGCCCGACCTGCCCGCCGATGCACAGGTCGGTCCGGCGACCGCCCCACCGCCGACGCCCTGAGGCGTTCCGACTACCGTTGCCCCATGGACACCATCGATGAGCTGCGCGCGACGGTCGCCCCCCTCCTCGATGATGCGGGCGTCCGGTTCTCGTACCTGTTCGGATCACGCGCGGGCGGCCGAGCGTCCGAGGGGAGCGACGTCGACATCGCCGTCTCGTTCGACCCGTCCATCCCGCCGGAGACGCGCGGCGATCGGCTGCTCCGGCTGGGCACCCGGCTCGAACGTGCGCTCCAGACGCCGGTCGACCTGGTCGATCTCGCTGATGCGCCGTTCCGGCTGGCCGGGCGGATCGTGACCGAACGCGTCGTGCTGACCGGTCACGACCAACCCGACCGGGTCCGCTTCGAGGAGCAGACCCTGCCCCTCTACCTCGACGTGCGCTACCACGCCGACCGGCTGGACCAGCTCCTGCTCGCCGAGATGGCGTCGGGTCGCCGATGACCGTCGACACTGAACGCCTCCGCAGCCTGCTCGATCGCCTCCGCGATGCGGAGAAGGAGCTGCGCCGGCTGCGGTCGGTGGGCGCGGAAGCCCTGCGCGATGACATCGATCGGATGAACTCCGTCAAGTACCTGTTCGTGGTCGCGGCAGAGATCGCGATCGACACCAGTCAACACATCATCGCCGCGGAGGCCCTCGATGCTCCGAGCACGTTCGCCGATGTGTTCCGGGTCCTCGGGGACACCAGGTGGTTGTCCACCGATCTGGCAGAGACCTTCGGTGACATCGCCAGGTTCCGGAACCTCCTGGTGCACGGCTACGCCGATGTCGACGATGACCGTGTGCTCCAGATCCTCAGTGACCGGCTGGACGATCTCACCGCGTTCCGGCAGCACATCGCGGCGAACCTCTGACGCAGGATCCGTGCGACACCGCCGACACCCTGACCGTCAGCTCAGGCCGGCGATCTCCAGGGCCTGCGTCAACGTCGAGGCAACCGGGTAGCCCGTGGCTTCGAGTTGTCCGCGCGGGTGCGCACCACCGTCGTACAGGATGCATCGCGCCCCGACGTCGGTCGCAGCCGCCGCGTCGTCGACGGCATCGCCGATGACCAGCACGTCGTCGGCATCCGTCGCGGGATCGGCGATGACCCGGTCCAGGTGGGCCTGGAGGTAGGGGGCCTTGGTCCCGCCACCGCCACCGCGGACCCCGTCGATGCGTGCGAACCGGTCCGCGATCCCGAAGCGGGTCACCAACGGCACCAGGTCATCGTGCCGGTACATCGACAGCAGTGACTGGGCCGTCCCGGTCCCGGCGACGTGGTCGAGTGACACCTCGGCGTCGCTGGCGAGGCCCGCCCGTGCCAGCGCGGCGGCGTACGCATCGTGGAAGACGTCATCGACATGCTGCCACTCCTCCGCAGCGATCGCACGACCGAAGACGCGTTCGTAGAAGACCTGGACCGGACGGGTGTACAGGCGCTGATAGGTGGCGATGTCGACCCGCGGGATGCCGACATCGTCGAGCACGGCGTTGAGGCCGTCGACGACCAGGTGATGGTCGTCGAACAGCGTGCCGTTCCAGTCCCACACGACGTGTCGCATCGGTCAGTTGCTCCGGGCGTTGACGAAGATGTCGCGGGGGTTCGGAGGAACCCGGTGGTCGTCCCGGTGGTCGGCACACCGGCGCTCGACGGTGTGGAGGTGATCGAGGTCGGCGACCAGGCCGCCGCGGTAGGCCATGAACGCGGCGCGGGCGAGGTCCTCGTCGCCCGCACCGGTCGCCGCACCCCGCAGTTCCACGAGCCACATCACCGTCAATGCCGGGTAGGCCGTGTAGGGGGTGAGTGCGTCCGGGTCGTCAGCCGCGGACTCTGGACCACCGGCATCGGTGATGGAGCCGATCGCCCAGGGACCGCCGGCGCACGTCTCCGCCAGTTGCTGGCCGGGCACGTCCATCATCGTGCGCACGACCCAGACCCCGCCGACCACCATCCCCACGGCCAGGAGGCCGGCAACGACCTTGAGCAGCAGGATCGCACGCTCCTCACGGCGGGCGTTCCACCAACGGCGACCCTCCGGAGGCGGCCACAGGCGTGCGCCGTCAGGCGGGTGACGCTCGTCCCCCGCCGTGCGCACATCGGCCTGACGGCCGTCGATCGGCACGTGACGTCCTGTCTGATCCGGTCGTGACCTCGTCCAGCCACGCCATGGTCTCAGCATGGTCGGCCCGGGCGGATCCGTGGGTGTCTGACGCGAGAGGGTACGTGACGCCATGATCACCCACCCGGCGACCGGACCGCTGCGCCGGAAGCTCCGCGTTGCCCTCACCGGCTGCCGCGGCCGAACTCGCTGGCGGACAGGCCGGCGGGGCGCACGGCGCCGGCCTGGTCGTGGGCGGCGGGGGTGCCACGTTCCGCCAGCGCCGCGTCCAGCCACCCCTCCTGCCACGCCCGCCACAGCCGTGACAGATCCCAGGCCCGGGTGCCGGTCAACGTCGCGCCCATCCTGCCCCGCCGCGACACCCGGCCCTCGGCGACCAGCAGCCACGCGTGCAGCACCGTCCACGCGCAGTCGTCCAGGCTGCGTTCGAAGTAGGTGGTCTGCGTCGTGCCGGTCCGATCGTCCAACGACAGGAACAGCACCCGCTGTCCCGACCGTTGCGGTGGCGACTGGATCGCGACCTTCACCCCCGCCAGGCGCACCCGGGACTGGGCCGACACCTTGGCCAGATCACACGCCCGGGTGACCCCCAGCACCTCCAACAGCGGCTCGTAGAAGCTCACCACGTGGCGTGACACGTCCATCCCGGACGTCGCCAGCTCCGAGCGCACCCGGTCCGCCTCCCCGTCCTCCGGCAACTGCGGCACGTGATCGACGTGCAGGTCCAGGCGGGTCTGGGAGGTCCGTGGACCGCCGTGGGTCGGAGGCGTGCCAGCTGGCGAGGAGTGCGAGGGCGGGCCCGCGCCGCGCGTGCCGGCCGTGCGGGACGTGGCATCCCGACGCCGTCTCCTGCGGTCCTGCCACAGCTCCTCGACGGTCAGACGGACCGCCCGACGTCCGGCCGGACCACCTCGACGTCCCACCCCGGCAACCTGGTCCAACGCCCCGACATCCACCAGCGCGACCGCGGTCGGCTGCGACAACCCACCCCGCTCCGAGACGTCGGCCAGTGACGTGAAGGGGCGGCCCGCAACCAACGCCGAGACCTCGGCGTCGGTGATGCCGCTGATGTCCTGGAGTCCGATGCGCACGGCGTAGCGGTAGCCCTCCCCCGCATCACCGGCGTCCCGGCCGGTCGGTGGCAGCGGATGGTCGGCGTCATCGGGCCAGCTCCATCCGGGCGGCAGGAGCGGCACCGGATCCGAGGTGGCACGTGCGGCGGCGCGGACCGCGGGGGTCAGCCCGAGCAGGTGGTCGGCCTGGCCGCGGTCGATGACCTCGACGGTGTAGGGCGAGGCCGACCGGTTGACATCCGGCGGCAGCACCGCGACGCCGAACAGACGGCACTCGTCCAGGATCATCCGCCGCGGGTACATCCCCGGATCGTGGGTGAGCAGGCCGGCCGCGAACTCCGGGAACACGTGGGCCTTGAGGAACGCCGAGCGTTCGGTCGGCACCGCGAACGCCGCCGCATGGGCCTTGCAGAACCCGAACGACGCGAACGCGGCCAACTGCTCCCACACCACCTCGGCGTCGTGGGGTGGGACGCCGCGGTCCTGCGCCTTGGCCAGCAGCCACCCGCGGATCGCCGCGTGCTTCTTCCGGTCGCCGAGCTGGCGACGCAGTAGGTCCGCGTACGCCAGGTCGCAGCCGGTCAGCGCGACCAGCACGCCCATGACCTGCTCGTGGTAGACGATCACGCCGTGGGTCTCGGCCAGGACCGGCTCCAGCGAGGGATGGAGGTAGGTGGTGGGCTCCTCGCCATGGCGGCGAGCCACGAACGGCCCCACCATGTCGGCCTTGACCGGCCCCGGACGGAACAACGAGATCTCCGCCACCAGGTCGCTGAACCGGTCCGGTTGCAGCCGGCCGAGCAGTTCGCGCTGGCCCGGCGACTCGATCTGGAAGATGCCGACCGAGTTCGCCGAGCGGATCAGGTCGTAGGTCGCCGGGTCCCCGTGCGGGACCGCGGTGACGTCGAGGTGGCCGGCGGCGTCGCGACCCGGCAGACCCGGCGCCGGCTGGCGCGTGGCGGGCTGACCGGTCGCGGGCCCGTCGCCGGTGCCGTTGATGCCGTTCACCAGGTCCAGACAGTGGCGCATCGCGGACAGCATCCGCACCCCCAGCACGTCGAGCTTCAACAGCCCCAGCGCCGCGACGTCGTCCTTGTCGAACTGGCTCATCGAGTAGCCGTGGGCGGACCGCTCGAGCGGCGTGCGGGTCGTCAGGTCCCGGTCGCCCAGCAGGATCCCGCACGGGTGCATCGCGATGTGGCGGGGGAAGCCGTCGATGCGCTCGACGACGTCGAACAGCGTGGCCAGCTGACCTGCATCGAGGTTGCTGTGCTTGAGCTCCGGCAGTTCAGTCACGACCTGGCGGATGTCTCGCGCCCGCGCGTGGCTGAAGCTCTTGGCGATCTGCCCGATCTCCTCGCCGGGCAGCCCCAGGACCTTGCCGACCTCACGCACCGCCATCCGCGCCTGGAAGGTCTCGAGCATCGCGACGCACGCCGTGCGGTCCTCCCCGAACCGCGCCATCACCAGGTCGTAGACGTCCTCGCGGCGGTGCGATTCGACGTCCAGATCGATGTCCGGGAGCTCGTCGCGGTAGGGGTTCATGAACCGTTCGAACGCGAGGTTGTTCGCCACCGGATCGACGTCGCTGATCGTGAGCGCGTAACACACCAGGCTGCCGGCCGCCGAGCCCCGGCACGCCACCATCACCCCCAGGTCCCGGACGTCCTCGACGACCGAGGCGACCGCGAGGAACAGGTCGTGCAGCTCGAGGCGGTCCACCATGTCCAGCTCGCGTTCCAGACGCTCGCGGATCTGCGGGGTGATGCGGTCGTAGCGGGCGGCGACGCCCTCCCAGCAGCGTCGGTGGAGCTCCCCGACCGCAGCCTCGGGTGACAGGCCCGACAACCGGGGCACGTGCAACCCGCCGATCCCGAGGTCCACGTCACACGAGGTCGCCAGGTCGTACGCCCCCCGCAGCAGGTCGGGCCGTTCCCGGAACCGGGCGTGCTGCTCCGCGGGGGTCGTCAGCCACGCCTCCGCGGTGGTGCGGTCCAGGTGCTGGCGGGCCAGCGGTACCTGCTTGCGGATGCAGGTCAGCACGTCGGCGAGCACGACGTCTTCCTGGGTGAGGTAGCGGACATCGTTCACCGCGACCGCCCGGACCTGCAGCCGATCGGCCAGCTCCAGGGTCCGACGTATCCGTGCATCGTCCCCGGGTTCGTCGCGGTCCGGGCCGGGATCCGCGGTGCGCGCGGCGCCGGTCCGGCGACCGGCGCCGGTCACCCCGGCACTCCCTAACCGCCCGCCGGTTCCCCCCAGCCGCCCGCCCGGCGCGACCCGGTGGTCCCGCACGCCGAGCACCACCCGCTCGCGACCGAACACCTCCAGCCACCGCCGCAGCTCCACCTCGGCGGCATCGAGGTGGCCACGCGCCAACAGCCGCCCCACCGGCGCATCCGCGCCCAGCAGCGCGATGACCCCGTCGGACGCCGCGGCCGTTCCCAGTGCCTCGACGTCGAGGTGGGGGTCGGAGCGGTGCGCGGCGTGCGCGGCGGTGACGGTCCGGCACAGGTCCGCGTACCCGGCCTGCGTCTGGGCGAGGAAGCGCACCCGCGGCGCGTCGTCCTCCAACCATGCGGCGCCGGCCCCCGGCCGCACGCGCCGCGGGTCCGCACCTGCCCCGCGCGGGTCGGCGCCGGGTTCGCGTGCATCCGCGTTCACCCCCTGAGCGCTGCTGCACGAAGACCCCGGCCCGGGTGGCGCAGACCCCGACCCGCCGAGCGGCGCGGAGCCCGATCCGGGGGGCGCGGACCCCGCTCCGGAGGGGCGGACGCGGCCGGCGCGGGTCAGTTCCCAGCCCGGGCGATCGGCGTCGGGGACCAGTGCAAGGTCGGTGCCGAACACCGGGGTGACGCCTTCCTTCTCGCAGGCCTGGGCGAACCGCACCGCGCCGTACAACCCGTCGCGATCGGTCAGCGCGACGTGGGACATCCCCGCCGCCGCCGCTGCCGCAGCCAACTCGCGCGGTCGGATCGCCCCGTCACGCAGCGAGTAGCAGGACCGGACCGCGAGGTGGGCGAACGGTGGGGTGTCGCCGGCCGCCGGGCGCGCCGCCGTGGCGAGGTGGAGCGCTTCCGCGGCATCGGCGGCGCGGCGCGCCTCGATGCCTGCTTCCTCGACGTTGTCGGTGTGTTCCTGCGGAGACCAGGATCGGGATGACGCCATGACTGCCCGCCTCCTCGCTCTGACCGGTTGTCGAACGTGCGTTCGATTCCGTGACCGTACGAGACGGGTGGGACCTACCGCCACTCCCGGGCGAGCACCGCACCCAACGACCGCGCGGCGATCAGACGCGGCGATCAGACGCGGCGATCAATCCTCGGGCGGGCGGAAGTCGCCCTCGCGGACGGCATCGACCACGGCGTCTGGCAGGTCCGGCGCATCGACACGCTCGACCAGCCATGCATCGACCCGGCGCCACCAGCCGAAGAGCCAGGACTCGCCGCCTCGATGGTCCTGGGGCACCTCGTCGGCCGGGACACGCCACGCCTTGACCTCGACGTGGCGTTCCATCGGCAACCCGCGCCACAGGTCGGCCATCCCCGACAGGTCCTCCAGGCCAGTGTGCGCGACGAACACCACATCAGCCGTCGGCGCCGCGACCAGCGCAGTCAGCGGCCCGCCGACCCGTGGCACCAGGACGTGGCGCATCTGTCGCGCACGATCCGCGGCATCGTGGTCACCCTCGTCCTCCAGCTTCGCGATCGATCGGCTGCGCCGCTGCAGCGTGAAGTTGCGTCCCTCGGGGAACAACACGAGGGCGTCGCCGGGCCCCATGCTGCCCGCCAGGTCAGCGATCGCCGTGCGGCCGCTGCCCGGGGGTGCATCGGGGGCGATGAACACGCTCGGCAGCCGGTTGAGCGCGACGTCCAGCCCCGGCGCCCACTGCAGGACGCTGCGCAGCACGATCCGGGGTCGGTAGCCGACCTGAAGCAGCACGTGCACCAACAGCATCGAGTCGCCCGGCCCCGCGTGCCGGCTGAACACGACCAGCGGCGGCGCGACCCCACCGGTGTCCTGCGGCGTTGTGGCGGTGTCGACCGCCGGTGGCGCATCTCCCGGGACCGGGGACTCCGGGCTCTGCCACCGCTCCTGCCACCCGGGGAACCTCGCCTCCTCGACGTCGAGATCGAAGACCAGGTCGAACAACCGCCCGGCCGCGTGGACGAGCAACGCGAGGTACCAGCGCATCAACACGTAGTGCGCGGCCTGCCAGCGCTGGTCAGCCAGGTTCCGGCCGAACCCGCTGGCCACCCAGAGGCCGAACATCGCGATGAGGATGGCCGATTCGACCGCCAGTGCCCAGATGAACAGGGCCAGGAGTCGCAGTGGTCGCCACCGGCCCGGCAGGAACGGCGAGGCGAACGCGGCAACGATCGCCACGAGCGGCAGCCCGGTCACCACGAGGAGGAACAGCACCGGGACCAGGGGAGCCAGGACCACGCGACGGACCCACCGGGGCGGCAGCATCAGTCGTCCACGGGCCCGGATCGCCGGGTTCGTCGCGAACGGGGCTTGCGCGAGGGGTCGCCCGGACGCGGTCCGGCGAACCCCGGTTCGGCGCGGCCCTCGAGGTAGGCCAGCGCAGCGTCGTGGGCGCCGGCGATCCGGTCCCCGACGTTCGACAGGTCGCGGTAGCGGAACTGTGACGGGTCGGTGAAGCCCATCTCATCGCCGGTACCGGTCGGCAGCACATGGACCTCGACGTCGGCAGGGATCGTGGACATGGTCTCCACGAACCGGTGCCGCCGCGCGATCTCGAACGCCACCAGGCCGACCTGCCACGGCCAGCGTGGGACGGTCAGCGGCTGTTCGATCCGACCGACCTGCAGGACGTAGATACGCCGTGCGCCGAGCTCGATCGCACGGTCCACCGGGATGGAATCGACCAGGCCACCGTCGAGGTAGTGCTCTCCGTCGACCTCGGCGGGAGGCAGCAGTCCGGGGATCGCCGTGGTCGCCAGCAGAGCGGGGATCAACGGCCCGGAGCTGAACCACCGAGCCGACGCCGTCTCGATGCCGGCGGCCACACACTGGAACGACACCTGCAGGTCCTCGAAGGACCGGGACTCGAGGTGGGTGAGCAGCATCCGGCGGAGGCGATGGTTGCCGTGCAGGTGCGTCCCGGACCGTGCGAACGTGCTGGCCTGTTCGAACAGCGATGCCTCGAAGGGGTTCTCCTCCTCCAGGCTCTCCCACAGGGCCCGCAACCGTTCGACCGCACGATCCGGATCGGTCGCCAGGACCGCGCCGTTCAACGCACCGACGGACGTCCCGACGATCATCCCCGGTCGGATGCCTTGCTCCTCGAGGGCCTGCAGCATGCCCACCTCGGCAGCACCGTGGATCCCGCCGCCGCCGAGGACGAACGCGACCTCAACGCCGTCAGACGGGTTGGCGTGCATGTGGAGTCCCCCTCGGCCACGGTTGGTCGCTGGCATGGCGCCCCCGGTTTCTAGCAGCACCTGGCACCTCGCGGCAGCCGAGTTCAGGCGGGTGCGTTCCACCGGACGACCTCGATAGAACCACGGTCGGCTCGCTTGGCGCGGCACAGCGCGTGATCCGAGCCCTCGAGCAGCTCGGCGACCGTGCCCTCCGGCCGCAGGCGGGCTCGCAACCGTTCGGCGACGGCAACCAACAGCGCATCCCCGAACACCTGCCAACAGCGCGCACCGAACGCATGGCCGTGGGTGCCATCGACCACGACTTGCAGTGGTCGAGGTCCCGGCTCAGGACGGCCAGGCACCTCGCCACAGCGTTGCATGGCTACCGCGTGCTCCAGTCGATCGATCAGAGCACGAGGACTCGGTAGGCCGATCAGCGGATCCCGCATCGCTTGATGGATCGGTCCCCGTTCCACCTGCCTGCTCGCGGCGATGTCCTCGACCTTCCTCAGGGATGCTCGGGTTCTTCGCCACGTGCGCGGACCAGCGCCGACCAGAGTTGCACCCAGACCTCATCGCCGTCCCGATGGAGGTAGCGCTTCTCCCGGCGGCAGCACGGGCGCTCAGCGGCGGCATCTCTGGAACTCCTTCTTCATGGCCGGGTCTTCAGCATGCGTGAGCTCCGCAACCTTCCTGGCCAGCAGGTTTGCTCGTCATCCCCGACCGGGTCACACCGGGCCGGATCGACCTGGCAGAACCGACCGCCCAGCACTCCGAGGTTGTGTCCCTCGAGCGTCCACTCGGTCAAGTCAGCCTCGAAGCGCAACGTGCGCAACTGCGAGCCAGTGGGCACGACCGCCCTCGCCACTCGTCTCCTGACCCTCCGCCAGCACGCCCGCGATCCTCCCCGCGCGGCCCACCCCAGAAACTGCGGTATCCCGCTGATTCTTGCTGCGCCAGGTGGGTTCAGCTGCCGAGCATGCCCTTCAACTTGCCCCCGAGCCCCTTGGCCGTATCCCCACCGGGGAGGCTCTCGGTCAGGCTCGCCAGCGACGCGGCGTCACCCGACAGGATCCCGTCGAGCTTGCTGGCGATCGGCTCGGGCATCTTCTCCTGGAGGAAGGCTTTGACGGTCTCAAGAACCGCACCGGCCTTCTCGTCATCGAGGCCTGTCGCCTTCAGTCGTTGCAGTAATCCATCCATGTGACTCCCTTTGGTCATCCCTTCTGGGTGCTCGGAAGCTACGACCAGAGAGGGGCACCAACCTCACCTTTTCAGGGTGAAACGCCGCCGGGTCACTCGCGGTCATCCCCAGCGGCGACGAGAGCTCATCGCACCTCGCACACCGTGACCACGGAGGCGTTTCGGGAGCCGACGTTCCCGCGCACGCGGACGTCCGCCTCAGCGGTGGTGCCGGCTTCAGACACCGATCTGCGCGTCGATCCGCCCGTCTGCGATCGCCTCGATCAATCGGGCGTGATCCGTCTCGTTGACGTCGGCGTAGTCGTGCGAGAACGCCACGAGTGACTCCTCGAACCGGCCGCCCGAACCGAGGTAGCCGGCGATCTCCGCGGGCTCGCCGCTGCGGGCGTGGGCTGCAGCGAGCAGGTCCCCGCAGAGGCTTGCGTAGGCGACGAGTCGGTCCGGTTTGATCCGTTCCAGGTCGACACTGCCCTTCATGTCCCTGAACTGTCGGACGTAGTAGTCACGCTCCTGACCGTCCAGTCCGGTCGTGCTCAGCCAGCCGAGGAACAGATCGCTCGCGGACTGCATCAGGCGTTGGCCCTCGACCACGCGCCGCCCGGCAGGTGGGTGCGGGTTGGCCCCGAGGTGCTCCTCCAAGACGGAGGGTCCGGCTTCCTTGACCTGCAGGACGAGGGGGTCCGCGGCATCGCGTCCGTGCAGCAGCATCACGTAGGCGCGGGTGCCGACGCTGCCGACGCCCACGACACGGCGGGCGGCATCGATCACCTCGAAGCGGGACAGCACCTGGTGGTGGTGAGCGGGCAGGCTCTCGCGGTAGTGCTCGAGGTAGCGCGACGCCCGTTCCAAGCGGTCGGGCGGCATCGCGGTCCGGGACAGGATCGGCGGGTCCTCCCGGAAACGGATCTCACCGTTGACGACCTCGGTGAGCTTACGAGCGGCATGCTGGCTGGTGCGACGCTGGGCGCGGTCGAACAGCTTGCGGGCGTCGGCTGAGGCCTTCGTATCGAGCGCGCCTTCGGTGACCCGGTCGTCGAGCACCTCGAGGAGGTCCTGGTCAGCGACACTCTGATACCAGACGTCGAGCACGTCGGCGTCCGCGAGTTCCTGCATCTTGGTGCGGTAGGTGCGGGTCGCCGACCTGACCACGTCGCTGCCGACCTCGTCGTCGAAGCCTCGATGCCTCGCCGCGATCACGAGGGAGGCCGACAGCCGCTTGAGGTCCCAGTCGAAGGGGCCTGGCAGCGTCTCGTCGAAGTCGTTGATGTCGTAGACCATGCGGCGTTCCGGGGTCGCGAAGGTCCCGAAATTCGCGAGATGGGCGTCCCCGCACAGCTGCGTAGTGATCCCCGTCGTCGGTGTCGTCGCCAGGTCAGCCGCCATGACCGCAGCCTGGCCACGGAAGAAGGTGAATGGCGAGACGCTCATCCGGCCGTAACGGATCGGCACGAGCTCCGGGACCCGAGCCGTGTCCTGCTGGGCAAGCGTCTCCAACGGATCCGTTCGGTCCGGCGCCGGTTGGAAGCCCGCATGCGAGCTGCGAGGTACACGTTGCCGAACCTCCCGGCCGCGCGAAGAGAGATCCGTCGGGTTGGATCGTCCGCCCACCGTTCCTCCTCAGTGGGGACCGTGCAGTGCAGGCCTCCCGCCGCATCATCCTACCCCGGAGGTGGTCCGCGATCGGGTAGCACCGACCGTCGCGCTCGGCGGCGCAGGAGCGCGTCCTCGGGCAGGTACCTCCCGACCCGCAGTATTCGCTCATAGCTGCCGCCAAGCGGGCGGGTGGATCGGGATGGCCGCAGGTGGCGATCGTCGGTTCCCTCCGCGGGAGGCACCGAGCGCTGCCTCCGCCAACACCTTGGGGAACTCCCGAGCGACGACCATGCCGAAGGTGACCTCGTGGTCCGTCGCGGAGTTGGCTTTCCGGTTGGCGACGGTGAGGCTGCCGTCGACGGTCCTGGTCCAGCCGAAGGGGACGCAGCGGTCGATCCGGGCGTCGATGAAGGTGCGGATCGCGTCGGCGCCTCGACGGACAGAGGTGACCGAGGCGCGGCGGATGTCCTATCGGGTGATGACGGTGAAGAACGACTCGACCAGGTTCATCCAGGACGAGTGGGTCGGGCTGACGTGCGGGTGGATCCGCGGAAGCTTGGCGAGCCAGGTCTTCACATCCGGGTGGTCGTGGGCCGAGTCGTTGTCGACCACGATGTGCAACTGCCGGCGCGGATACGCCTTGACGACCACCTCGAGGAACTCGATGAGCTGGACGCCACGGCCCTGAGGTGCGGTGCCGTATCGGGTCGAACCGCACGGCTGCGGGGCTACGCACCGATCGACCGGTCGCCGGAGCCTCGCCCCAGCCTGGCCGGAAGAGTCGTGCGGTAGGCGCTGCGCGTGTGCGAAACATGCCGGTATACACAGACATAACAGAGAAATCTCGTATGCATCGAGATGGCATGCTAGACTCGAAGACATGTTTGGCGCACCTTCTCCCCGCACCCATCCCCGGACCCATCGGGCACCGGTCCGCCACCGGTGCCGTGACGCCAGCATCGCCGCAGAACCCCGCGAGACCTACGACGCCGGCGCGACCGATGATCGCACCCACCAGACGGACGGCGCGTCCGGAGACGGAAGGCTCGATGCCGTGCGGGACGGGCTGACCGGCGTGGCCGACACCCTCAAGACGCTCGGTGGGCAGGTCCCGCACCGTGACCACGCCGCATCGTTGGACCTCGCCGAGCTCGATGCGTGCATCGCGGCGCTCAAGCGGGTCGAGGGCGCCAGCGCCGCGATCAAGTCCCGGCTGGTGGCCTGCGCCGCCGCGGCCAAGGCCCACGATGCCGCCGGGATGAGCGGCACCGACGCCTACCTACGTAACCGGCTGGGGCTCTCCGCCCGCGAGGCCAAGAAACAG
>SLHP01000043.1 GCA_007136095.1 Nitriliruptoraceae bacterium | reverse complement strand
TCCATCCTGCCGGCGGAGACATCGTTGACGATCGTGGCACCGGCCTCGACGGCCGCGCGGGCGACCGCCGCCTTGGTCGTATCGATGCTGACGACGATGTCCCGCTCGGCCAGAGCACGGACGACCGGAACCGTTCGGGCGAGTTCGAGTTCCTCGCTGACCGGGTCCGCGCCCGGGCGGGTGGACTCGCCGCCGACGTCGATGATGTCCGCACCTGCAGCGGCCATCCGCAACCCCGCCGCGACGGCCGGCGCCAGGTCACCGTCGGCACCGAGGAAGGTGCCCCCGTCGGAGAACGAGTCCGGCGTGACGTTCAGGACCCCCTGGATGACCGTCCGCGTCCCGGTCGGCAACGGGTCGTGTCCCCCGCCGAGGGGGAGGTCATCCGGACCGTCCAACCAGGCATCGACCGCTGCCTCGATCGCCGGCCGCACCGACGCGGCGAGCGAACCATCAAGGGTCGAGGCCAACGCCGCCTGCAGCGAAGCGAGCGGTGCCGCCACGTGCAGCGCGCCGGTGATGACCGACGCGCCGGCGGATGCGGGCAATGCTGCGGCGACACGGTCCGCGTCGGCCAGGCCCATCAGGGCCGCCCGCAGTGGTCCACCGCGACGGACGAACGCCGCGTCGAGGATCCGGACGGAGACCTCACGGGGAGACGTGGACACGCGGAGTGGGGACCTCGGGTCGGAGGGACGCGAGCCTAACCGCGGCGGAGCGGCCTGTGGCCGGCACCGTCAGCGGGTCACCTGCTGCGCAGGAGCGTCAGGGCCTCGGCACGGGTTGCCGGATCGTCACGGAAGACCCCGCGGACCGTCGAGGTGACGGTCTCCGCGCCCGGCTTGCGGATGCCGCGCATCTCCATGCAGAGATGGGTCGCCTCGATCACGACCATGACGCCCCGTGGTTCGAGGGCCGTCTCCATCGCGTCGGCGATCATCGCGGTCATGCGCTCCTGCAGGCCGGGACGCTTCGCGCAGACGTCGACGACCCGGGCCAACTTGGACAGGCCCGTGACCTTGCCGTTGGCGTTGGGCAGGTAGGCCACGTGCGCCTTCCCGGTGAACGGCACGAGATGGTGTTCGCACATCGAGTGGAACGGGATGTCACGCATCATGACGATCTCGTCGTACGCCTCGTCGAACGTGACCGACAGCACATCAACCGGGTCAACGAGCAGCCCGGCGAAGATCTCGTCGTACTCGCGAGCGACCCGGGCCGGCGTATCCGCGATCCCTGGCCGGTCGGGGTCCTCCCCGATCGCTTCGAGCAGCATCCGGACGGCCTGCTCGATCTTGTCGTGGTCGAAGGAGCCCCGTGGTTCGATCCCGGTGATGTGACGCACGCGTGCCATCGCTTTCTGATGCGGCTCGAGGTCGACATGCTCGTCCGGATCGACGGGCTGCGGCATCGGGTGCACGGTCACGGTGAACCTCCGGGACAGGCGGGAAGCTCCGTGATTGCAGGCCCCGCTCTCGCCATTACTTCGGTGCCGTGCCGTCGCTGGACGATTCTGCCGGGTCACCCGTCCGCTCCGCTGGGTGACCGTTGCTGTGGCCGTTCGATCCGTTCCCGCTGTGGCCGGTCGTGGTTGCGATGCGGCGCAGCGCCCGGATGACGTTGGCCGGGTCGTCGGCCACCGGTTCCAGCGCGCGACTGCGCCGATCCCGCGTCGGGGTGAGGATCTCCTTGAGTCGTTCACCCTCGACGGTCTCGTGTTCGAGCAGACCCTGCGCGAGGGTCTCCAGGACGTCGTCGTTCTCGACCAGGACCTCCAGGGCTTCGTCGTGCGCCTCGTCGAGCAACTGGCGGACCTCTTCGTCGATCTGGTAGGCGACCTGACCTGAGTAGTCGGGTTCGTGGCCGAAGTCGCGGCCGAGGAACGGCTGCGACTCGGACTGTCCCAGCTTGATCGGACCGAGGCGCGGGCTCATGCCGTAGGCCGTGATCATCTCACGGGCGAGCGACGTGGCCTTCTCGATGTCGTTGGAGGCGCCGGTGGTGATGTCACCGATCTTGATGGACTCGGCGACGCGGCCACCGAGCATCATCGCGAGCTTGTCCATCAACTCGGCACGGGTCTGGTACGCACGGTCCTCGGTGGGCAGGGCCATCGTGAAGCCGCCCGCACGGCCACGCGGGATGATCGTGATCTTGTGGATCGGGTCGGCATGCGGCAGCGCATGCCCGACGATGGCGTGGCCCGCCTCGTGGTAGGCGGTGATGGTGCGCTCACGTTCGCTCATCAGGCGGGTCTTGCGCTCGGGGCCCGCGATGACGCGGTCGATCGCCTCGGCGAGATCGGACGCACCGATCTCCTTCTTGCCGAAGCGGGCCGCGAGCAGCGCGCCCTCGTTGAACAGGTTGGCCAGGTCCGCACCCGTGAAACCCGGTGTCTGCCGCGCCAGGACCGACAGGTCGACGTCGTCGCCGAGCGGCTTGCCGCGACCATGGACCTCGAGGATCTGCTGCCGGCCGACGAGGTCCGGCCGGTCGATGACGATCTGTCGGTCGAAGCGCCCGGGACGCAGGAGCGCCGGGTCGAGGATGTCTGGGCGGTTGGTCGCCGCGATCAGGATCACGGTCGTGCGTGGGTCGAAACCGTCCATCTCGACGAGCAACTGGTTGAGGGTCTGCTCCCGCTCGTCGTGGCCCCCGCCCATGCCTGCGCCACGGTGGCGGCCGACGGCGTCGATCTCATCGACGAAGATGATCGCGGGGGCGTTGGCCTTGGCCTGCTCGAACAGGTCGCGGACGCGACTGGCGCCGACCCCGACGAACATCTCGACGAAGTCGGACCCGGAGATGGAGAAGAACGGCACCCCGGCCTCTCCGGCGACGGCGCGGGCGAGCAGGGTCTTGCCGGTCCCGGGAGGGCCGAACAACAGCACGCCCTTTGGGATCTTGGCGCCCATGGTCTGGAACTTCTCGGGACTCTCCAGGAACTCCTTGATCTCGCGTAGTTCCTCGACCGCCGAATCAGCGCCGGCGACATCCCCGAAGGTGACCTTCGGGGCGTCCTTGGAGACCTGCTTGGCCTTGGACTTCCCGAACTGCATGACGCGGCCGCCGCCACCCTGCATGTTCTGCATCAGCAGGAAGAACACGACCAGGATCAGCATGAACGGCAGCACCGTGACCAACAGCGTCGTGAGCGTGCCGGTCTGTTCGGCATCGAACTCGACGGACCCGATCAGCCCCTGGTCGATCCAGGAGGCCAGCGTGTCGGCGTTGATGTCCGGGTTGTAGGTCGTGGTGAACGGCACGGATCCACCGGCCGATCGCCGGGTGCCCTCGATCGTGTCCGACCGGTTGCCGATCGTGGTCTGCAGGTCCTGGCCCCGCAGTTCACCGTCCTCGACCGCCTGCTGGAACTGTGACCAGGTCAGCTCCGTGGGCGCGGCGGCGGCCTGCACGAAGCTGATCCCGAGCCACAGGGCGGCGGCCAACGCCAGGATCCACGGCAGCGGGCCGCGCAGCAGTCGCTGGGCCGGCTTCTCATCGCCGTCCTGGCCGGCGTCCTTGCCGGAGTTCTTGCCGAACATGTTGCCGGGCTTCTGGCCGGGTTTCACGATGCCTCACCTGACGGCCGGGGTCCGCGCACAGCCCCGGAGAGATGGCGCGATAAGAGTTCGATGCTACCACCGACGAGGGTTCGCTCCTTCGGATCGCGCAGCGCAGGGCGCGCGTTCCGCAGGACCAGCGGTCGACGGTCGGCGTGGGTCGTCGAACGTCGGGCGTCAGGCTCCGAGTTGCAGCTCCTCGACCTGCCAGCGTCCGTAGAACGCCACGGAGGTCGCCCCTCCCGAGATCAGCGCCTGACCGATCCGCTGCTTGGCGGCCTCGCGCTCGTCGTCGTCACCCGGTGGAAGGCTGATCTGGATCACGTAGGACCCAGCCTCGATCGCATCGTTGAGGTGCTGCAGGCGGCCCGCCTCCTCACCGAGCAGGGTCCGCACCACGCGGATCGAGGACCGCAGGGGACCGTCCTCTTCGGCTTCCTCGCCCGCATCCCGCTGGGCGTGCTCACCACAGAGCACATCGATCCGGTCACGTTCGACCTGTGCCGCCCGCAGTTGTTCGTTGACCGCGGCCAGCCCGACACGGTCGGCGACGATGCCGACCACCCGCTCGGCCGGGTAGGAGAGTTGCTCGTGAGCCACCGTGTTTCCTTGTGCTGTGCTTGCTGTCTCGTCGTCTTCCCCCGCGAAGGTACGAGGACCACCCGCCACCCACGCTGGCCGAACGGTCAGGATGCGTAGATGCCAGGCTTCAGGCTCACGATGTCGGACAGTCCCCGGTAGCGCTCCGCGAAGTCCAGGCCGTAGCCGACGACGAACACGTCGGGGATCTCGAACCCGACGTAGCGCAGGGGCAGATCGACCTCGCGACGACTGGGCTTGGTCAGCAGGGACAGGACCTCGAGGCTCGCGGGTTTGCGCGAACGCAGGTTCTTGAACAGGTAGTCGAGCGTCAGACCGGAGTCGACGATGTCCTCGACCAGCAGCACGTCCTGGCCCTCGATGTCGGTGTCCAGGTCCTTGAGGATCCGCACCGTGCCCGACGACGTGGTCGCCGAGCCGTAGGACGACACCGCCATGAAGTCCATCGACGACGGCACGTGCAACCGCCGTGCGAGGTCCGACATGACGAAGATCGCGCCCTTCAACACGCCGACGATCAGGAGCTCCCTCCCGGCGTAGTCGCGGTCCACCTCAGCGGCCAACTCGGTCAGGCGATCACTGATCTGCTCCGCAGTCAGCACGACATCGTCGATGTCGTCGCGGAACGGGGCGGGTATGTGCGCCAGATCTGACATGACGGGAAGGCCTCGGAACTGGGTGACGGCAGTGAGGTCGGGAGCCTAATCGACAACGTCGAGGTGGCCGACGGCCGGTGAGGAGGCGACGACCCGCAACTGTGTGACCGGGGTGAGGCGGCCCGCACGCAGCACCTCGTCATCAGCGGCGTAGCCGGGGCTCCAGACGACACGGTCGTCCGACCCGGCGACGACCGGCCAGATCTCGCGCACGGCGCGGGGCACACCGGCATCCACGAGCACGTCCTGGAGGTTGCGGGTTCCACCGGCCGTTCGGATCCGGTCGCCGGGAGCACGATGACGGAGGATCAACACACCGACATCCGCGGGCAGCGCCAACACCAGCCACTCGGGGCGGGCGCCCGGAGGCTGCACCACCCGGTGGCGGTCCGCCGGTGGTGGTGCCCAGACACCGGGAAGGGGGAGAGCGGTCTGGAGGAGACGCGGGCCCTCGCCGGCGGAGCTGTCTGGGCCGATGCGTTCGATGTCGAGCCCGGCGGGCGACCACGTGGTCCGCCCGGCGGGCCCGACCTCCGTCGCATCGCTGCGCGGCAGACGCCGCGGAGCGAAGGCCCGCCAGCCACCGGCGGAGGTCACCTCGACCGGACCCGGCAGGGATGCTGCGGAACCGTCGGGCAGCGCGAGGACGCGCGACACGGTCGCGGCGTCGGGCGGCTCGCTGCCGAACTCCGCCAACACCTGCCGCACGACCCGGCGGGCCAGGGCCGATGCGCCGAGCCCCTCGCCCAGCCGATCCAGACGCCGATCGGCGATGGCGCGGACCGGCCCCACCCGGACGACCTCCGCCAACGTGCCGGATGCGGCCGCGTCCAGGGCCGCCGCATCCGCACGTGCCAGGTCGGCCAAACGGGCCAGGCTGCCGACCGGGTCGGGCGCCACCCGCGCCAGGACCGGCAGCAGTTCGTGACGCACGATCGCGCGACGAACCTGTGGATCGTGGTTCGTCGGGTCCTGGGCGACCGGCAGGCCCTCGAGATCCACGAACCGGTGCACGTCCGCCCGGCGCAGTCGCAGCAGGGGCCGGATGAGATCGTCGCGCACCTGCTCCATCGCCGACAGGCCGTCGATGCCGGTCCCGCGCGCCAGTCGCAGCAGGACCGTCTCGGCCTGGTCGTCCGCGGTGTGACCGACGAGGATCGTCGTTGCACCACACGTCCGGGCCGCGTCCCGCAGCGCCTCGTAGCGCGCATCCCGGGCTGCGGCTTCCAGGCCACGCCCGTCCGGTTCCACCTCGACGTCGCTGACGACCAGGGGCAGGTCCAGCCAGCGGGCGTGGGTGGTGACGACCTCGAGGTCGGCGGCGTCGTCGCGCAGACCGTGACGGACGTGCACCAGGTGCAGGGCGAGGTCCGGGCGGGCTTCGGCGCAAAGGTGTGCCAGCGCGGTCGAGTCCGGACCACCCGAACAGGCGAGGACCACCGCGGCGTCCGACGGCACCACCCGCAGCACGCGGACGACCTCGTCGATCAGTGCGGACCGTCCCTGGCCCGCCGGCAGGGGCCCCGGCGGGATCTCCATCGGGTCAGGCCACCCGGACGCGGTCGAGCCAGGCGGCCGGATCGGCGACCTCCTCGACGCTCGGCAGCTGCTCGGCCGCGGCGAACGCGTGGTTCACCCCGTCCATCCCGGCGAGATCGATGACCTCGCGGACGAAGGCCTCGCCATCGCGGTACTGCCGTCGCTTCATCTCGAGCCCGGCGACCGCCGTGAGGACCTTGGTGGTCAGGTCGTTGCGGCGGGAGGCGATCGCCTCGCGGACGGCCTCCGGGTCCGCGATCAGGTCCGACGGCGCTGCGGCGTACATCGCGGCGTTGCCGTGCCCCTCCAGCAGGCTCATCAGGCCCTGGGCCTCGTTGATGACCTCCTGCTGCTCGGGGGTGAGCACCGCTCCGAGCAGCGGCTGGATGGACCCGGACGCGCGGGCCTCGGCGATCATGTCGGGCAGCCGGGCAGCGGCGTCCTTCAGCGTCGAGGCGTCGACCTCAGCATGTTCGAGGTAGCGGTCCACGAGCCCACGCAGGTGGCCCTCGAGCCACGGGGTTGCATCGAACTGCAGCCGGTGGGTGACCTCGTGCAGCAGGATCGTGCGTCGGACGTCGGTCGCCAACGGACCGTGACGGTCGGCCAGGTCGAGCACGTTGGGTCCGACGATCACCAGTTGGCCACCACCAGGGCCACCGAGCGGCAGGATGTACTGGCCGAGGACCTTGGTCGACAGCAGCCCGAACAGCACCCCGATCTGTGCGCCCATGATCCTGGCCGCGCCGGGACGCTTCTCCAGGCGTTCACGCAGCGGCTCGAAGGTCCCTCGGATGGCGGTCAGGTTCGCGCGCACCCACCCGGACCGACCGACCACGGTCGCCGTGGTCGGTGCGAGATCCGCACCGAGTTCGGTCCACGCCCGTGCGGCGGCATCGATACGGGGCAGATCGGCGGCAACCTCGGCGCGAAGGGCGGCGACCTCGGCGGCCGAGGTCCTGCGACGTGACGCGACCAGGCTGGCGGTGCGCACCGCGACGTCCTCATCGATCAGGGGCGCGACCGCGTCCCCGTCCGGACCCGTCGGCCCGTCGTCCCGTGTGGCCGGATCCCCGGTCACGCGGACCCGTCGGGGTCCCGTGAGGGGCGATGGACGAGCAGGTAGTACAGGCCGACCAGCAGCACGAGACCTACCAGCATCGCGAACGCGAGGATGTAGGCGGCCGCATCGACGAAGATGCCCTCCCGACTCTCGAACCCGGCCAACTCACGCGCCGGGTTGTCCTCTTCGAGCCGGTCCTTGGGCTCCGGCCCCGCGGGCCCGTCATCATCGACCGCCACCACCAGGCCGGCGTCGGCGGTGTCGGGGGCGCCATCGGCGGCAGCCGGGCCGGCCAGCAGGGGCAGGGCCAGCAGCACGGTGAGCGTGAGGCCGAGCACGCGACGCATCGAGGGGTGCCTCCGGGACGACGAGGGTGGAAGCGGGAGCGTAGCCGACCGCCACACCCGGACCGAAGTGGTCACAGCGGGTGGGAATGACCGGGGCGGCGGGTGGGAATGACCGGGGCGGCGGGTGGGAATGACCGGGGCGGCGGGTGGGGATGACCGACGCGGCACGGTACGTTGCATATGCAACTACCGATCGACGAGCATGGTCGGCCGACGAAGGAGTGCACCATGCCCGCCGTCACCGTTGACGATCTGTTGACGCTGCCCCGCGTCCACGCCCCGACCAACGCCTCGGGGACCGAGCGTCCCGTGCGCTCGGTCACCACCGCACCCCGGGGTTTCGAGGGCGAGGGCTTCCCCGTCCGCCGCGCGTTCCAGGGGGTGGACCTGGCCGACCTCGATCCGTTCATCCACCTCGACCAGATGGGTGAGGTCGAGTACGCCCCGGGCGAGCCCAAGGGAACGTCATGGCATCCACACCGTGGATTCGAGACCGTCACCTACATGCTCGACGGGATCCTCGACCACCAGGATTCCCACGGTGGGGGCGGCAGCATCACCGACGGCGACACCCAGTGGATGACCGCCGGATCCGGTCTCCTGCACATCGAGGCTCCGCCGGAACACGTCGTGATGAAGGGCCGTCTGTTCCACGGCTTCCAGTTGTGGGTCAACCTGCCCGCGGAGAAGAAGTGGGCGCCGCCGCGCTACCAGGATCTGCGAGGTGGCGATGTGACCCTGCTGAGCTCACCGGACGGTGGCGCGCTGATCCGGCTGATCGCCGGGGATCTGGCCGACCAGCGCGGCCCCGGATCGACCTACACGCCGATCACCCTCATCCACGCGACCCTGGAGCCCGGCGCGCAGCTGCACCTCGACTGGCGCACCGATTTCAACGCCCTGGCCTACGTACTGGCGGGGCGCGGAACGGTCGGGAGCGAGCGACGACCGATCGAGATGGGCCAACTCGCCGTCTACGGCTCCGGGGACACCGTCACACTGACGGCCACGGCAACGCAGGAGTCACGGGCACCGAAGATGGACGTCCTGTTGCTCGGCGGCAGGCCCATCCGCCAACCCGTCGCGTGGTACGGCCCGTTCGTGATGAAAGACCGGGCGGAACTCAAGCAGGCCTTCGATGACTTCCAGGCCGGGAAGCTCGGTTCGATCCCCGCCATACATGCGGGTGGCAACGTCGACCCCACCGACTGAGACCGAACCGCGACTGAGCCCGACCCACGCCCGGCCATGCGCCCACCCGTCACCGTCGACGGGTGGGCGGATCAGATGTCGTCGATGACCCAGTGGACGGTGCGCAGCCACTTCTGCCAGTTCGGTGGGACGTACTTGCGCGCCATCGTCTCATCGACGTTGTCGGTGTCGTACACGCGAGCCAGGCCCTCGGTGAACTCATCGATCGACACCGGCCACGACGGCCATGCGGCCAGCCCGTGCGAACCGTTGCCACCCCAACCCCAGGCGTTGTGCGAGCCGGGTGGGAGCCGCTTGCCGGCCGAGGACTCGATCGCGGCGATGCCAACGACCAGTCGGGGGTCGACGTCGTGCTCGACCCCGGCCGCCACCAGTTCCTCGGCGTAGGGGGCCATCGGCGAGTTGCGCTCCTCGAGCCAGGCCCGGATCCGGGGCGCATCGATGGGTTCGCCATCAGCAGCGTCGTAGACGAGTTCCGTGGTGAGGTCGATGTCGATGTCGGCGAGGGCCGCGTTGATGTACGCGACGTCGGAGCGGACCAGCGGGCGCTCGTCAGTGGACGGCCAGTCCCACTCCTCCGAGACGGCCGAGGCCGGGACCGTGGTCTGCCAGGATGGAGCGAAGCTCTCGATGGCGCGCACCGACACGCTCTCGTCGCCGTCGGTCGCGGACCCGCTCGCAGGGGCACCGGTCAGAGCGAGCCCTCCGACGGCCAGTCCGGAGACGACGAACAGCGACATCGAGCGTGCCCGTGTCCCCGGGCGCAGGGACATCGGGCGCAGGGACGTCGGGCGCAGGGACGTCGGGCGGCCAACGCGTGAGAGGCGGCCGGATCGCAGAGACATGGAACAACCTTGGTGACACCGCGCAGCAGGAGACCCTGGAGCGGCTGGGGGGGGAGGGGTGACCGTCAGACGGTCGGAGAGGCACGCGGCATGTGGCGCCGTGCGTGCGGGTCATCCGGGTGGCGTGCGGGCGGGCCGAGGACTGGAGCCTGTTGGGGGTCACCGCGCGTCGGGGACGACGACTTCTCCAGGGAGAAGCGTGACGTACCTGCGCGCTGCCGTCAGCCCCGAATCCCCGTCCCTCCGGCCAGGCCGTCCGAACGGACAGGTCGAGCGACCACGTTCACGTGGCGCGTCGGGTAGGGCTCACCACCGGTCCAGCAAGCGCATCACCGCATCACCACGGGTCGAGGAACCGATGGTGCGACGGCGCGGGCCTCTCGGCAGCCCCCGACGACGTCGCGGCGTCGAGCGCTGCGGTCACCCGACCGCGCGTGTCGGCGGGATCGATGACATCGTCGATCTCCCCGAAGCTCGCCGCGTTGAGCGCCTGCGCGTCCTGGTACGCCGCAGCGATCATCTGCTGCTCACGGGCATCGCGCTCGTCCGGATCGTCGATCGACGCCAGTTCACGCCGGTAGCCGAGCTTCACGGCACCCTCCAGTCCCATCGGTCCGAGCTCGGCGGTCGGCCAGGCCAGCGTCGCGACCGGCACGTGCAGGTGACCGCCGAGCATCGCCTGGGCGCCCAGCCCGTAGGCCTTCCGCGTGATCACGGCCACGCGAGGGACACGCACGTTCGCTCCGACGACGAACATCCGGCTGACGTGCCGGACGCTGCCCTGTGCCTCGGCATCCGGTCCCACCATGAACCCGGGCGTGTCGCACAGCACGACGACGGGGAGTCCATGGACATCGCACAGTTGCAGGAGGCGGGCGACCGCGTCGGCACCGTCCGCATCGATCGCACCCCCGAGGTGCTGTGGATCGTTGGCGAGGATCCCGACCGCCCGTCCGTCGAGCCGGGCCAGGCCGGTCACCATCCCCGGCGCGAAGTCCCGGCGGAGCTCGAGCATGCTGTCGGCATCGACCAGGACGTCGAGCACCGCCCGGACGTCGTAGATCTGCCGCCGATCCTCCGGGATCAGCGTCCGGAGCGCCTGCTGGTCCGCGTGCTCGCCCCCCGGCGTCGAGCCCTGGACCAAAGCGAGATACCGGCGGGCGACCTCCACGGCCTCCACATCGTCCGCGACCACGACGTCCACGACGCCGTTCGCCCGCTGGACCTCGATCGGGCCGATCTCCGTCGGCGGGAACGAGCCCAGCCCGCCACCTTCGATCATCGCCGGACCGGCCATACCGAGGTTGCTGCGTTCGGTCGCGATGATCAGGTCGGCGCAGCCGGCGAGGGCCGCGTTCCCCGCGAAGCAGTACCCGTCGACGATCGCGACGGTCGGCACGCGCCCCGACAGGCGCGCGAACCGCTGGAAGGCCTCCGCATCGAGCCACGAGGCACCCAGGGCGTCCGTGTCGCCAGGGCGACCACCCCCGCCCTCGGCGAAGAGCACCACGGGCAGCCCGTGCTCCTCGGCCAGCGCGAACATCCGGTCCTTCTTGCGGTGGTTGATCTGCCCCTGCGTCCCGGCGAGGACCGTGTAGTCGTAGGCCAGGACGACGCACTGGGCGCGCTCGCGGCCGAACCGATCGGCGTTGATCGTGGCCGTCCCGGCGACCAGTCCATCCGCGGGTGTCGTCGCCACCAGGTCCTCGACGGATCGTCGACGGCGCTGCGCGGCGATGGTCAGCGCGCCGTACTCCGAGAAGCTGCCCGGGTCGACCATCGCCTCGATGTTCTCACGTGCCGTGCGCGCACCCTGGTCGTGGCGGGCCCGGACCGCATCCGGGCGGGCGGCGTCCCCCGTGAGCTGCCGCCGCGCCTCCAACCGGCGCAGGTCCTGACGGGCACGGTCCTGGCCGGTTGCCGGGACCGGCCCGGCCGACGATCGCGCGGCGTCGCCGGCACGCCCGACCGGGGGTTCGAGGCGCACCAGGACCTGCCCAGCGGCGACCGTGTCCCCGGTGGCCACCTCGACCCCGGCGATCCGCGCCGACGATCCGGCACGGACCGGATGCTCCATCTTCATCGACTCGATGGCCAGCAGCAGGACGTCGGCGTCGACCTCGTCCCCGACGTTCACCGCCACCTCGACGACGGTGCCGGCGATCGGCGACAAGACGATCCTCGGGTCGGACATCCGGCAGCTCCCAACGGTGGCGGCACCCCGCCCTCCTACCAGGAACCCCCGCAGCTTCCCAGCCGCGGGGGTCTGTGGTCTGCGTTCAGCCGCCGTGACCATCGAGACCGGATCCCGCCGCGGCCAGCAGCGGGTAGGTCCCGTCGTCATCGTGGATCTCCTGCCCGGTCAACGCCGGGGTGAAGACACAGACGACCCGCAGGTCGGTCGTCGCCCGCAGTTCGTGGCGCTCGTGACCGTCGAGCACGTACAGGGTGCCGGGCGTGATGTCGTGGGCCTCACCGGTCTCGTGGTCGGTGAGTACCCCCGAACCCTCGACGCAGTAGACGGATTCCGCGTGGTTGCGGTACCACATCGAGGTCGTGGAACCGGCGTACAGCACGGTGTCGTGCAGGGAGTAGTCGAGGCGGTCATCCGCCAGCAACAGGCGTCGACTGGCGAACGTCGGGCCCTTGACGTCGTTGTCGGTGCCCTCGATCTGGTTCAGTCGTCGGACGATCATGCTGGTCTCCTTCAGCTCGTCGGGGTCGCTCAGGGAACCGGCTCAGGCCACCGGCTCGGGCTGCGGCGCCCCGTCGACCTCGACCGCTGCGGCACGCAGTGCGATGACGTCGCTGAACGCTTCAGCGATCCGGTCGAGGCCGGTTGCGAGCTCATCGCTCGGGATGGTCAGAGCCGGCAGGAGCTTCAAGACCTCATCGTTGGGCCCGGAGGTCTCCACGATGACGCCCAGCTCGAAGGCCTGTTCGGCGACGGCACCCGCGATGCCGTCGGCGCAGGCGACCCCCTGCAGCAGCCCGCGGCCACGACGCTCCAGGACGTGCTCCGGGTGGCCGTCGATCAGGTCGTCGAGTGCGCGGCTGACGATCCCGGCCTTCATCGCGATCGCTGCCTCGAGGTTGTCGTCCGACCAGCGGTCGAGTGCGACGGTCGCCGTGACCATCGCCGGGTTGAAACCACGGAAGGTGCCGTTGTGCTCGCCCGGCTCGAAGACGTCCAGGTCGCGGCGGAACAGGGTCAACGCGAACGGCAGCCCGAAGCCCGACAGCGACTTCGACAGTGTCACGATGTCGGGCTCGATGCCCGCAACCTCGAAGCTGAAGAACGTGCCGGTGCGCCCGCACCCGGCCTGGATGTCGTCGACGATCATCAGCACGTCGTGCCTGGTGCACAGCTCGCGCAGGTTGCGCAGCCACTCGGGCGATGCGGTGGCCAGCCCGCCTTCGGCCTGCACCGTCTCGACGATGACCGCAGCCGGCTTCTCCAGCCCACTGCCGTCATCGGCGAGCAGCGCATCGAGGTAGCTGATCGTGTCCACATCGTCGCCGAAGTACCCGTCGTAGGGCACGTTCATCCCGAAGGTCAGGCCGACGCCGGCTCCGTCGCGTTTCATGGAGTTCCCGGAGACCGACAGTGAACCCAACGTCATCCCGTGGAAGGCGTTGGTGAAGCCGATGATGCCCTCACGACCGGTCACCTTCCGGGCGAGCTTCATCGCGGATTCGACCGCGTTGGTCCCGGTCGGGCCGGGGAACATGACCTTGTAGTCCAGGTTCCGCGGCTGCAGGATCACCTCTTCGAACCGCTCGAGGAAGCGCCGCTTGGCCACGGTCACGGTGTCCAGGCTGTGCACGATGTTGCCGGCCGTGAGGTAGTCGACCAGCGCATCACGCATGTCGGCGTCGTTGTGGCCGTAGTTCAGGGCGCCCGCACCGGAGAACAGGTCCAGGTACTCGTTGCCCCGGTCATCCCAGATCTTGCTGCCGCTGGAGCGCTCGAAGGTCGCGGGCCACATCCGGCCATACGAGCGAACCTCGGATTCCAGGCGCTCGATGGCGTCGTCAGGCAGGCTCGGTGCCTGTCCAGAGGTGGCGGTGTGGTCGGTCAACGGCGTCGTCACGGTAGTGGTGTCCTTGTCGTCTTCGGATGGGGGCGATGCTGTGTCAGTGGTGGCTGTGGGGCTGGCGATCCGCGTGGGCAGGAACGGTCCGACGGCGACCTCGACCTCAGGATCGTGATCGTCACCCGGGAACAGGTCCGCCGCGAAGCGCTCGTCACGTTCGAAGGGCACCCGCAGATCACGGGCCAGCCGCTCGAACAGCCCCATCGAGGCAAGGTTGTCCGGCGTCACGGTCGCGGTGACGAAGCGGACATCCCGGTTGCCGGGCTGATCGATGAGCGCGTGCAGCATGCGGCGGGCGAGCCCACGGCGGCGTGCGCGGCGCGCGACACCGACCTGCCAGACGAACACCGCGTCATCACGGTTCGGTGGGCGGTACGCCGCGACGAACCCGACCACCCCGGTGGCGTCGGCCGCGACCAGCGAGGTCTCGGCATGGTCCGTACACACCAGCAGGTAGGCGTACGGCGAGTTGATATCGAGTCCGCCATCATCATGGACCAGCTGCCAGATGGGCGCAGCATCGTCCTCGACAGGCGTGCGTAGTTGGATCTCGTGGCGCATGGAAACGGCCGTGGTCCCGCAGGAACGCCGTCCTGGAGAGGACGAAACGAACGGGTGAGGCTACTCCGACTGGCCTCAACGGCCTTCGGATCACCTCCCTGTGTCGCTCGTCGTGTCGGGGCCGGTCGCGCTGCACATCAGATGCTGCAGCAGTGACCCCGGGTCGTGTTCCAGGACTGTAACGCACCACAGGTGGGGGACCGCAAGTCGCGGTGTCGCGGTGT
>SLHP01000104.1 GCA_007136095.1 Nitriliruptoraceae bacterium | reverse complement strand
GAGGTTGTCGACAGGCGACCCCGCCCGACCGATGACGCGTCCGCAAGATGGTTGACAGCGTTGACGCAACGATGGCTCCCGGGATACCGTTGGGTTGACAGGGTTGACAGGAGGTGTGATGGTGTCTCTGGCTGAGCGGCTGGCGGATGGCCTTCGAGACCTCGAAGGACTCGACGATGTCGATCAGGAACGGTTGGCCGACCATGTGCTCACCGAGGTGCGCCGCGCACTCGCCCATCCGCTGGAGATCCTCGACGATCGAGAAGTAGCGGCGCGCTGGGCCGAGGCGTTCGACTGGTTCTACACCGCCGAAACCGTCGCGGAACTGCTCGGCGGCGTCAGCCGGCAAGCGGTGTCCAAGCGAGCCGACCTGCTCGCACTGCGGACCGGTCGGGGACGGGTGGTCTACCCCAGGATGCAGTTTCAGCGGTCGCGGCCGGCTCCCGGCATGGCGGCCGTACTGACGACCGTTGGTGAACCGGTGTTGGACCGCTGGACCCTGGCCGGCTGGCTGGCGGCCAGAAACCGTGCGCTGGATGGGAAGCGACCTGTCGACGCTCTGCATGATGGCCGCACGAACCGGGTCATCGAACTGGCAGAGGCTCTCGTCGCGCGCAACGTCGCATGAGATCGAGCGACCCACCGGCTGACCTGATCGACTTCCCACAGACGGCCTGGGTTGCTGGCCACCGGGCCCACCGGATCTACCGTCAGACCGACCCGCTGACCGGCGCTGAGCGTGCCCCGCTGTTCTTCTCCACGGGGACCGGCGCTGCCCACGAGGGCCGCTGGGACCTTCCCGAGCCCGACGGCTCCTGTTACCTCGCAGACCATGTGGCGATCTGCGTACTGGAGGTCCTGGCACCCGACCTGGCACCCGGGGGGCCACGGCGCCGAGCCTCCGAGACGTGGCTGCGGCAACGTCGTCGGTTCGAGGTCGTCGCGACCGAGAACGTCACTGGTCACGCCGACCTCGACGCCGACGCGGCGTTCGGATACGGCGTGGCCGGCGACCTGCACACGACCGATGATCGAGCCCTGACCCAACGGTGGGCCGCCGAACTGCGCCGTCACGGCCACACCGGCATCCGTGCCCACGCGCGAACCCCTCCCGCCGGAAGTGGTGGAACCTGGACACTCTTCGGACCAGCCGGTGCTGCCGACGCGCCGCCGAACCCCGGCCTGGCGGCCGACGCGACGCCGACGCTGCACGACGACGCAGGACTGCTGCGCCGACTCGCGGACCATGGCGTCGAGTTCCTGCCGGTCCCCAACGACGTCGACGCTGCGTGACCGCGGCGGCGTCGATCCCGCGCCCGGGCGTTGCTCGCTCGGCGATGCAGCCACGAGGGGCGTCGAGCATCGACCGATGGACGTGCAGGAGTTTGACAGATAGTAGCGTAGAACAATGACTGATGGTAGTGTTGCCGGATGGCGGGAACCGTTCAACCCCTGGACACCTACGTTCGACGTGTGGTGGACACTGACCTCGACGACCTGCTGGTCGGCCTTCCCGCGATCAGCCTGGAAGGGCCCAAGGCGGTCGGCAAGACCGCGACCGCGCAGCAGCGTGCGACGACCGTCTACCGGCTGGACGACCCGGACCTGCTCGAGGTCGTCCGTGCCGACAGCAGCCGGCTGGCCACGGGACCGCCGCCGATCCTGGTGGACGAGTGGCAGCGCCATCCGCCCGCATGGGACGTCGTCAGGCGCGCGGTCGACCAGGGTGCTGGGCCAGGACACTTCCTGCTCACGGGGTCGGCAACACCGTCCGACCATCCGACGCATTCCGGCGCGGGACGCATCGTGCGGCTGCGGATCCGCCCCCTGACGCTGATGGAGCGGGGTGTCGCGACCCCCACCGTGTCCCTCCACGACCTGCTCAGCGGTACCCGACCCCACCTCGAGGGGACGACGTCGATACGGCTCGATGACTACGTCACGGAGATCCTCGCTGGCGGGTTCCCCGGCATGCGCACACCGGTGAAACGTGTCCAACGAGCAGCCCTCGACGGCTACATCGACCGGATCGTCGACACCGACCTCCCGGAACTGGGGATCGAGATCCGACGGCCGGCAACGCTCCGCCGGTGGCTCACGGCCTACGCCGCAGCCACCGCCACCAGCGCGTCCTACGAGAAGATCCGTGACGCAGCGACGGCCGGCGAGGGCCAGAAGCCGGCGAAGACGACCACCATCCCCTACCGGGAAGCGCTTGAGCGCATCTGGGTGCTGGAACCGCTGGCGGCGTGGGCTCCCACGCACAACCACCTGAGCCGCCTCGTCCACGCGCCGAAGCATCACCTCGCGGACCCCGCTCTGGCTGCGCGCCTCATCGGGATCGGACGTGAGGCTCTGTTGTCCGGCCACGGGCCGTCCGCGCATCCTCGCGACGGCACCTTCCTGGGCTCGCTGTTCGAGTCGCTGACGACCCTGGAGGTCCGGGTGTTCGCCCAGGCGGCGGATGCTCGCGTCTTCCACTTCCGAACCAAGGGCGGGGCGCGCGAGATCGATCTCATCATCGAACGTGATGACGGACACATCGTCGCGATCGAGGTCAAGCTGTCCGCGATCGTCGATGACGACGACGTGACGCACCTGCACTGGCTGCACCAGCGACTGGGAGACCAACTCCTCGATGCCGTGGTGGTGACCACCGGACAGCACGCCTACCGACGCAGCGACGGCATCGGCGTCGTGCCCCTCGCGCTTCTCGGCCCGTGAAGGGAGAGGCGGGATCGCGGGGCGAGGGTTGACTCCCCTCCGACGGCGCAGGGGCTCAGCTCTGGCAACGTCCAGGAGCTGATCGATGACGCGACCGTTGGCGATGGGGTCGTTCGTCGACCAGCTGGAGGATGGTCCTCGGGGCCTGGTCGAACTCGATGACGTCGATGAGGACCGATCGGCCGAGCATGCCATCACCGAGGTCGTCGCGCCCTGGCCCGTCCGATTGAGGTCCCCCGTGACCGGCAGGCCAGACCTTAGATGTCCACAGCGTTGAGATCCGATCCCTGGTCCAGCGACCGGCTTCGTAGCATCGGTGCCTTGCCACCGACCGAGGAGACGGGCATCATGGCCATCGACGAACGCCGCAGGATCGCGTTGCACCGTCAGGCGACCGAGAGTTGGGGCGAGGAAGCAGCAGACACCTTGCTGGAATTGGGCGCCCCGGCGGGCCAGGAGGTCGCCACGCGATCCGACCTCCAACAGTTCGAGCAACGCCTCGAACGGCGCTTCGAGGGCATCGATCACCGGTCCGGAGCGAGCGACGCCCGGATCGATCACCGGTTCGAAGCGCTGG
Source organism: Nitriliruptoraceae bacterium (assembly GCA_007136095.1). Taxonomy (GTDB): domain Bacteria; phylum Actinomycetota; class Nitriliruptoria; order Nitriliruptorales; family Nitriliruptoraceae; genus CSSed11-175R1. The sequence goes on along the minus strand of SLHP01000104.1, from coordinate 710 downwards.
ACCATCGGCTGGAGGCGATGGAGCACCGCCTCTCGACCATGTTCGAGCGCCGGATCTCCGCCGCCGTGACGGCGCAGACCCGCACACTGGTGTTCTCGCAGCTGGGCGCGCTGGTGGTGATCGCCGCACTGGCATTCGGGCTGCGCTGACGCCTGGGAACCACCGTTCAACGTGTGGTTGGCACTGACCGCGACGACCACCTACCGGCTGACTCCCCGACATCGGTTGAGGCGCTACTCAGACGCTCAGGCTCGGGCGACGTCCAGGAGTTGATCGATGACCTGGCCGTTGGCGACGGCGCGCCGTTGAAGCCGTTCGCGGGCCTCCTCGACGGGATCGGTCGCGTCGAGGACCTGGTGCAGCGCGGCGGGGATGGTCGCGAGCGTGTCGGGTTCCCAGGCCAGCAGGCGGGCGCCGTCGCCCAACTCGTCGGCCAGGGAGCTGACCTTCGAGGCGTAGTCGATCAGCACGACCGGCCGTCCGGCGAGTGTCGCGGCGATGCCGCCGTGGTAGCGCATGCTGATCACGGCGCGGGCCGATGCGAACTCGCCCAACACCCCGTCGAGGTCGGGGGTGGCGAACTCGATGTCGGCGGTGGTCATGAGTTCCGCGGTGCGTCTGTGGACCGCATCGTCCCGATCGGCCTGCAACGCCACGAAGCGCACCGTCAGGCCCGTCTGGGCCGCGGCGGCGTCGATGCCACGCGCCAG
>SLHP01000161.1 GCA_007136095.1 Nitriliruptoraceae bacterium | reverse complement strand
GAGTAGATGTTGCCGTACTTCTGCAGCGCGAACAGGTTGGCGGCGTCCGCGGTGTCCTCGAAGACGAAACTGGTCGTCTGGTAGATCGGCACGGCGCGGGCGCCGGTCGCGGCGTCGGGGATCCCGCCGGCGTGCAGGGCACGCGTGCGGAACCCGAAGGTGTGGTCGGTCACGTGATGGTCCTTCGACGACGTCGTGGTGGGGCGGGCTGGGCGGGAGGCTGGAGGAGCTCAGGCCCAGACGCGCAGCAGGCGGCGTTCGACGACACCGATCACCGCGTCGGTCAGCTTGCCGAGCAGCCCGAGCAACACGATAGCCAGCAACAGCCGGTCGGTCCGCCCGTTGTTCTGCGAGTCCAGGAGCAGGAACCCCAGCCCCTGCGAGGAGGCGATCAGTTCGGCAGCGACCAGGAACAGCCAGGACTGCGCCAGGGCCAGGCGCATGCCTGAGATGACCGACGGCACGGCGGCCGGGAGCTGGATCCGGGCCAGCAGGCGGGGACCACGCAGCCCATAGGCGTGGCCGACCTCGACGAGGTGCTGGTCGACGTGGCGCAGGCCCGACGCGACGGTGGTGTAGACGGGGAAGAACGCGCCGATGGCGATCAGGGTGATCCTGGAGGTCTCCCCGATCTGCATCCACAGGATCAGCAGCGGCACCCAGGCCAGCGACGGCACGGCGCGGAAGGCGCCGACGGTCGGGCCGAGCAGCACGTCCGCTTGGCGGGACAGCCCGACGACCGCACCCATCACGAGGCCCAGCACCGCGCCGATCCCGAACCCGATCAGCACCCGCTGGGTGGAGATCGCCAGGTGGCCACCGAGCTCGCCGCGCTCGACGAGTTCGACGCCGGCCCCCCACACGGCGACCGGCGACGGCAACTGGACCGGCAGGAAGACCCCGGCGGCGGTCACGGCCTGCCACAGCGCGAGCAGACCGAGCGGAACGATCGCGCCCACCAGGGTGCGACGGCTACGTAGACCGCGGGGTCGTGACGGCGCCGTCGGCGTGGTGGCGGCGCCGGTCACCCCACCCGGGGTCACGCCGGCGGCGGGCAGGGTCGTGTCGATCGGGGGATCCTGCTGCGTGAGCAGGTCGTCGGACCGGTCGGTGGTGGTCGGGGTGCTCACGAGCCACCCACCGTGTCCGGGTCGGCCCGATCGACGAAGGTCGTGTCGAACAGGCTGTCGAGCGCCTCGTCGATCGAGGCCTGCTCACGGACGTCACCAGAGGTCACGAAGATCGGTCCGACGACCTCCAACACGGCGCGTTGCACGTCACCCGGTGCCGGATCGATGTCGAGGTTGGTGCGCTCCAGCAGGCTGATCCGTGCCACCTCGAGGTCGATGCCGGCGACCTCGGCCAGCAGCTCGGCGGTCTCGTCCGGGTTGTCGGCCGCCCAGATGCGGGCGCGCTCGTAGGCGTCGACGACCAGTTGGGCGAGCTCGGGCGACTCCTCGAGGAACGACTCGGTCGCGTTGAGGAACCCCCAGGTGTTGAAGTCGATGTTGCGGTAGATCAGCTGGAGGTCCGTGTCGGCCTCCCCGGCCGCCATGATCGGGTCCAGACCGGCCCACGCGTCCACGCTGCCCTGCTCCAGGGCGGTGCGTCCATCGGCGTGCTGGAGATTCTGCACCTCGACTTCGGCGAGGTCCACCCCGGCATCGTCGAGCGTCTGCAGCAGGAAGAAGTAGGGGTCGGTGCCGAGTGTGGCGGCCACCGATGCTCCGGCCAGGTCGCTGACGTCCTCGATCGGCGAGCCCGCCGGCACGACGACGGCGGCCCACTCCGGTTGCGAGTACAGGCTGATGGTCCGGATGGGTGACCCGTTGGCGCGGGCCAGCAGCGCGGCCGACCCGGCGGTGGAGCCGATGTCGAGCGCCCCCGCCCGCAGGCCCTCGTTGGCACGGTTGGACCCGGCTGACTGGAGCCACTCGACCTCGATGCCGTCGTCGGCGAGTGCATCCTCCAGCCACCGCTGCTCCCGGATGATCAGGCTCAGCGGGTTGTAGGTCGCCCAGTCGAGGGTGAGGGTGTCGGTCGAGGCGGCCGAGCCGTCGTCGCCCTCAGCCGATGCGCAGCCCGCCATCACCATCGCAGCGATCGCGAGTCCGACGAGCGGTCTGAACGTGCGGCGGCGTGTCATGGTGGGCACCTCGTTGGTGTCGGTTCATGGGTGGTGGATCGGGAGCTGTGGGGCGGTTTCAGCTGTGGTGCGTGTCGACGCCGAGCCCGTCGAGCAGCTGGACGCGCAACCCGGCCAGGCGATGATCGGCACGGTCACGTGGCCGCTCGCCGGGCACCGGGGTGACCGACACGATGGTGTTGCCCGGACCGCGGCCGTCGTCGCCGAGCAGCACGACCCGGTCGGCGAGGTAGAGCGCCTCGTCGACATCGTGCGTGACGAACAGCACCGTGGTGGGCTCGGCGGCGTGCACGTCCAGCAGCAGGTCCTGCATCTTGAGGCGCGTCAACGCGTCCAGCGCGCCGAACGGCTCGTCGAGGAGCAGCACGCCGGGGCTGCGCGCCAACGCGCGTGCCAGCGCGACCCGCTGGGCCATACCGCCCGAGATCTGCCCGGGCCGGTGCGAGCGGAACTCCGCGAGCCCGACCAGGTCGAGCAGCTCGTCGACCCGGTGGGCGCCGGCGGCACGCTCCGTGCCGCGAGGCAGGCCGAGCGAGATGTTGTGTGCGAGCGTGCGCCAGGGCAGCAGCCGGGATTCCTGGAAGGCCACGGCGCAGCGGGGATCGACGCCCCGGACCGGCGTGCCGGCGATCGTGATGCGGCCCGCGTCGGGGGTGTCCAGGCCACAGACCTGTCGCAGCAGGGTCGACTTGCCGCTCCCCGAGGCGCCGAGCAGCCCGACGACCTCGCCGGCAGGGACGTCGAGGTTGAGGTCCCGCAGCACCGGCAGTGAGCTCCCACCGGCCGTGAAGGTCCGGGCCACGTCACGGATCGCGACGGGCTCGGCGGGTCGGGTCAGGACCGCGGTGCTCGCGGTGATGGCCATGGGTGTCGTCCTCGCAAGGTGCAGGGGGGTGACCCGGGAACGGGTCGACGGGAAGCGCGGAGGTTGGTCCCCGTGCAGGCCAGAAGCGTGTTGCGGCCGGGACAACGGTGAGAACCCCTGCGCTGGAGGACCATCGACCCTTGCCTCCGGCCGGCTCGCCTGGCATCGTCGACTCGGCGATGCCGGTCGGTCGCTGGAACGTGGACGCCGACCGATCCGCGACGAGACGAGGGATCCGGATGATGACCGAGCAACAAGGCCAGGACCGACTCCCCATCGATGACGCCGAAGCGGAGGCCTACGCCGAACGTCGCCGGGCGCTGCACGCCGCGCTGGTCGGCGTCGGTGCCGAACTGGACGACCTCGCCACCCAGCAGGATCCCGACCGCGACCGTTTCGCGGCTGCGATGCGCTGGCTGCGAGACGCCCTGCAGGACCACATCCGGGATGCCGACGCACCCGATGGCCTGCTGGCCCAGATCCTGTCCGACGCACCGTGGTTCGCGGCCCGGGTGCAGCGGCTACGCGACGAACACGAACAGCTCATGGCGCGGGCCACCGCCCTGATCGACGCGGCGACCACGGACCGCCCGTTCGGTGAACTGCTAACCGAGGCGCGCCTGCTGTCGACACACATCTCCGAGCACCGTCATGCGGGTACCGACCTGCTGATGGACGCCTACATGCTGGACATCCCCGCCGGCGATTGAGCCGGCCCGGGGCCGCAGAGCGGGCAGAAGACGTGCTGGACCGGTCGGGGGTGATGGGGATCCCGACGTCTGGGCAGAGGTACCTGCAGTTGCCATGATCACTCCCGGCCGTGGCGAACGACGACGGCCCCTGTCCCTGCTGTGGGTCGTTCCGGCGGGCGCTTGAGTGATCGGGCGAACACGTCGTAGATGTCTGGATCGGCGTCGTACCCTGTCGGACCATGCCACCGCCCCCCGCTGCAGCCCCGATCGCCGGTCCTGCAGCCATCGACCGGCTCACCGACCTCTTCGCCGACGGCGACGTCCTCGTGCTGTC
>SLHP01000146.1 GCA_007136095.1 Nitriliruptoraceae bacterium | reverse complement strand
TCCAGTTCAGCCGGATCGAGGTCGTCGGGCAGATCGTCGGGGGCGTGTTCCGCGACCGTGCGGAGCACCTCCCGAGCGGTCGGGTTGATGAGCGCCACATCGCCGACGCGCACGGTCGGCACGGTCTCGTTGCCGCCAGCGACCGACCGGACGAACGCTGCACCATCCGGGTCGTCCCAGACGTTCACCCGCCCGAAGCTCAGCTCCTGGCGTTCGAGCCCGCGGAGCAGCCCGCTGCAGAACCCACAGCCTGGGCGCCAGTACACGGTGATCGCATCGGACACGGTCGCTTCCTTCGGGTCACAGAGCAGGCGGTCACCGTTGATGCGGTCAGAGGCCGCGTCGGCAGCCCTGGCCGGGCCGTGCCTGTCCTCAGCGTCAACGCGTCAGGACCCGGATCGCTTCCCTCACGACCTCCGGCCGCTCTCGGTGGAGCGAATGGCCGGCTCCGTACACCACCGAGGCGGTCACGCGGTCACCGGCGGCATGGGTCACCTCGGCGATGTCGGCCGGTGACAGCACCGCGCCCTGGTTCGGGTCTGCGGCGAGCAGGTGAGCTCTGCCCGACCATCGTGGGATCGTCCAGCGGACATCCCACGGATCGTTGTCGTCGAGTACCGCATCGATGACGTCCGGGGTCATCGCAGCGAGCGCGAGGGCCTTGCGCTGCACGTCGCGTTCGGACCAGGTCGGGTTCGCCGCGCGGATCGTGGCTGGGTCGGGGTGATCCAGCGAAGCCTTCACCCTGCCCCGCAACGGCTCGCGCTGCGACGTCGGGAGCGCCAACACCGGATCGATGAGGACCATCGCCGGCACATGATGGTCCCCGGCCAGGACGGCGGCGATCGACCCGCCCAACGAGTGTCCGACGATCAGGTCCCACCCGTCGCCGAGCTGCGCGACATCCGCCGCCATGGTCACGACCCGGTGGTCGACCGCCGTCGGGCTACGACCGTGGCTGCGCAGATCGGGCGCCGCGACCATCCAGCCGTCGTCCGCCAGATCGGATGCGACCCGCCACCACGATCCCGCATCCGACGACAGTCCGTGGATCAACAGCGCCCGCCGCTCACCGAGCGGGTTCCAGACGCTCGTCTGGAGGCGAACCGGTGTACTCATCGGCTCGGGGGGAGCAACCCGATGGCTGCCTTGGCTCGAGCCAGGGTCGGCGCGGCGACCTCCCGGGCGCGATCGGCCCCCTGCTTGAGGAGGCGCTCGATCTCCCCCGGGTCGCTGGCCAACTCGGCATGACGTTCCTGGATGGGCCGGACCATCTCGATGACCGCCTCGGCGACCGCACCCTTGAAGGTGCCGTAGCCCTGGCCGTCGTACTCGGTGACCAGGTCAGGGATGTCACGATCCGTCGCCGCCGACAGGATCTCCAACAGGTTGGAGACCCCCGGCTTCTCCGTCCGGTCGTACCGGATGTCGGTGGCCGAGTCCGTCACCGCGCTCTTGAACTTCTTCTCGATCCGCTTGGGGTCATCCAGCAGGTTCACGATCCCCTTGTCCGATGAGGTCGACTTCGACATCTTGCTGGTCGGCTCCTGGAGATCCCTGACCCGCGCCGCAGCCGGCGGATGGATCGCCTTGGGCAGGGTGAAGACCTCGTCGCCGAACCGATGGTTGAACCGTTGCCCGATGTCACGGGCCAACTCGATGTGGTGACGTTGATCCTCGCCAACGGGGACCTCGTCGGCGTGGTAGAGCAGGATGTCCGCCGCCTGCAGCACCGGGTAGTCGAAGAGTCCGACGCTGACCGACTCGCCCTTGCCCTCCGACTTCTCCCGGAACTGTGGCATCTTCCGGAGCTCCCCGAAGCCAGCGACACAGTTGAACAACCACGTGCATTCGGCGTGCTCGTGGAGATGGGACTGCACGAACAGGATCGAGCGCTCCGGATCGACGCCGACCGCCAGGAGTACCGTCGCCGCGTCCAGGGTCCGCTGCGGCAGGGTGGCATGATCGTGCTCGGCCGGCGAGGTGATCGCGTGCAGGTCGACCACGCAGTACACGCAGTCGGCGCGGTCCTGCATCCCCACCCAGTTGACCAACGCGCCGAGGTAGTTGCCCAGGTGCAGATCACCCGATGGTTGGATACCGGAGAACACTCGGGTCACGGGGCGCCTCGCTACTCGGTGGGGTCGTCGCGCGCGCAACGGTAGCGGCGCCGGGCCATGCATCCGGAGCCCACTGCGGCCGGGGCATCGATGCATTAGCGTCATCTCGCCGACCCGTCGTGAACCTGCCGGCGTACCGCCATCCCTGCGGCGCCACCGAACACCGAGGCCTGGAGCCGACCACCATGCCCGTCGCCCCCATCGTCCTGCCGGACCTCGTGGATGACGACCTCCGCCTCCGGCCACCCCGCGAGAGCGACGTCCCCGCGATCTTCCGCCTGTGCAGCGACCCCGACGTCCAGCGCTTCACCCGCGTGCCGTCGCCCTACACCGAGGACGACGCACGGAGCTTCCTGTCGCTGCACGCCGCCAGGATCGAGGACGGCACGGGCGTCCACCTCCTGGCGGCCGACACCGCCACCGACGAGGTCCTGGGAGCCATCGGTGGCGACATCGACCATCGTGACTACAGCGCGGAGGTCGGCTACTGGGTCGGGGCCGAGGCCCGGGGCCGCGGCATCGCGACCCGCGGCACCCGCCTGCTGGTGCGGTTCTTCCTCGAGGAGCTGGACGTCCGGTACGTGATGCTGCACGCGGCCGTCGCCAACCCGGCATCGAACGCGGTGGCGCGCAGGCTGAGGTTCACCCATGAGGGCACCAGCCGGGACGCCATGCTGCTGGGACCCACCGGCGATGTGTCGGGACCCCGCGGTGACGCCAACCTCTGGGGGCTGCGGCCGGGCGAGCTCACCTGAAGTTCGCTGCGGGTGTCGTGCGGTCGCTGCGGGTGTCGTGGCGTTCCCGGCAGCCCTTGGTCTCGCTCGCTGCGCTCGCGTCGATCCGCTTGAGGCTGCCGGGTCCGCCACGCCTCCCGCGCTCCCTGGCACAGCCATCGCCCGGACGGATCTGCGTCACCGTGTGACGCAGATGTGCATGCACGGAGCCTCCCCGCGCGAGCCGATGCGGATCTGCGTCGCCCAGGGACGCAGATCCGTTCCGCAGCCCACTCCGTCTCGACCGTGGCATCGATGAACGCCGGTCAGAGGCGGTGTTCGTGGGCGATGGCGCGGGCGAGGTCCAGCGTCGCTGCATCGGGTTGCCAGGCGACGAGGTCGTGGGAGCGACCGAAGGCGTCACCGATCGCCGATCGGACATCCTCCCATGTGGCGGCGGCATGGTCATCGATCGCACCGGTGACCTCCGGCTGCCACGCGACGTCCATCGCCGCGTACACCGGGTCCAACGCCCGGTTCACCGCAGCGGCGTCGGCGACGACGACGACGCCGCCGGTGTGGGCGGCGCGGCGGAGCAGTCGCTGACCGACACCGGCCACCTTGCGTTGCCCAGCCACGTTGACCGACCAGCGACCCGCGCAGTACTCACCGGGAACCTCTCCGATGCGGGCGTCAACGCGGAAGGTGGAGATCGCCGAGCTCAGCGCGGTGGCCATCGTGCGGAAGCGTTCGGTGACGCCGTCCACCGGGACCTGCGCCGGAACCGCCCACGCGAAGGCGATCGTGCTCGGCGTGAACACGGCCGCGCGCCCGCCCGTCAGGCGCAGCACCGGTGTGAAGTCCACGGAGCGGGCGCCCGCGACCGCTGCCTCGAAGCCATCGGATCGTGCGTCCTGGCGGCTGAAGGCCACGACTCGCCCCGGACGCGACAGCCGCAGGGTGGCGGGTAGCTCTCCAGCGTCGACCCGCTGGAGGATGGCCCGTGACAGGGCCGTGTCGACGGCGGGGTCGTCCTGCCCGTCGTCGAGGCACAGATGCAGGCTCGGTAGCACGGGTCAGGCGGCCGCGGCGTCGAGGTCCCGGGCAGCCAGGGTCCGAACCAGGACATCGCGCTGCTCCAGCAGGACGCGACGGAGGGGACCCGGCAGGTCGTCCTCACCCAGTTTCGCATCGACCCGATCCAGCAGTT
>SLHP01000016.1 GCA_007136095.1 Nitriliruptoraceae bacterium | reverse complement strand
GGTCTTCAGGCTGGACGGGAAGGTCCGTTGCGTGCAGTCTGAGGACCGACGAGCAGAACGAGCACGGCGCAGGATGGCTCCTGCGTCGTGTCAGGCTCCGCACGGGAGTGGCGGATGGGTGCGATGACAGGCATCTCGGTGTTCCTCGCCGACGACAACCTCATCGTGCGTGAAGGGGTGAAGGCGCTCCTGGAGCTCGAGGACGACCTGGTCGTGGTCGGGACCGCGGATGACTATGACGGCCTGATCAGCGGTGCGGAGGAGGCCGAACCCAACGTGGTCGTCACCGACATCCGCATGCCACCGAGCTTCACCCGCGAGGGGATCGACGCCGCCAAGGAGGTGCGCAAGCGCCACCCGGGGACCGGCGTGGTCATCCTCTCGCAGTACGACGATCCCGAATACGCGCTGTCCCTGCTGGCCGAAGGCGCGGAGGGCTACGCCTACCTCCTGAAGGACCGGATCGGTGAGGGCGACCAGCTCGCTCGCGCCGTCCGCGAGGTCGCGGGTGGCCGGTCGGTCCTCGACCCGACGATCGTCGAAGCGTTGACCCGTCCCGTCACCGACGACGGTGATCTCTCCACGGACGACGAGGAACTGCTCACCCTCATCGCCGAAGGACGGCCGATCAAGGTCATCGCCGCGGCGCGGGGCACGACCCCGGCCGCCGTCGCCGCGCAGATCGAGAACCTGTTCGTGGCGCTGGCTGAGGGACTGTCCGCCGGCAACGTGAGCAGCCTCACACGCCTCCGCACGCTGCACCAGGCGATCGTCGACCGCGACGAGCAGGGTGAGTCGCTGTCACGACTGTTGCCGGGTGGTGTCGCGGACCTGCTGCGCCGGCAGGGACGCCACGTCGGCGAGTCCGAGGAGTTGGAGGTCACCGTGGTGATGTCCGACATCCGGGGGTACTCGACGATCGCCGAGCGGACCGACCCCAGCCTGCTTGCACGGCAGCTCAACGAGCACCGGGCCGCGATGAACCGGGCGATCGTGGACCAGGGCGGGACCGTGATGCAGTTCGTCGGGGACGCGGTGATGGCGGTGTTCGGTGCGCCGGTGCCGCTTGCGGAGCACGCTGACCGCGCCGTGGCCTCGGCAACCGGGATGCATGAGGCGCAGGCGGTGATCAACCGGTCCTGGCAGGAGCAGGACCTGTCGCCCTTCGGCCTCGGCATCGGGGTCTCGACCGGTCCGGTCGCGGCCGCGATCCTCGGCTCCGACGAGCGTCTGGAGTACTCGGTCGTTGGCGACACCGTCAACCTCACCCAACGGCTCCAGCAGTGGGCCGACCCGGGTGAGACCGTGCTGAGCGATCCGACGATGTGTGCGCTCACGGTGGCTCCGGCGACCGAGGCGCTCGAGCCTGCCCGTGTCAAGGGCCGCCAGGCTCCGGTGACCGCTCATCGGTTCCCGCCGAGGTCGGGATGAGGCCCTTCCAGGATCCTGACCTGGCTCGTCGCGTCGGGTTGTCGCTCACGGTTCTGTCGGCGATCGCCGCTGTCGCGGGGTTCGCACTCTTCGTGGCCGGTGGCGGGCGGTTGACCGGCTCCTGGATGCTGCACAACCTGGTCGGCAGTCTGGCGGTGGCCCTCGCCTTCGCGGCGATGGTGCGGCGCAAGCCCACCAACGGTGCCGTGTGGGCGCTCGGTTGGTCCATGGTCTTCCAAGCCGTCGGGCAGGCCCTCGTCCTCGGGCTGATCGCGTACGGCGTCTCGAACGAACTCGGTCGTGAGGTGGTCCGTGATGCACGGCCCTACACCTTCGATGAGCTTCCAACGTGGCTGGGTTGGTTGCACACCGCAGCCGACGTCACCTGGATCCCAGCGGTCGCCCTGCTCGTGACCTTCGCACTGCTGCTCTTCCCGGACGGTCACCCGCCGTCCCGGCGCTGGCGACCGGTCAGCGTGATCGCTGCGGCGGGGATCATCGTCACCTCGGCGGCGTTCGCCGTTGCCTCACGACGCAGCGGCGATGCCGCGGTCGGGTCCGTCGACCCGGAGGGAGCACTCGGGGTGGTCGCCGCCCTCGGTGGCACGAGCATCGTGGCTGCAGCGGTGCTGTCGGGCGCGTCCCTGGTCGTGCGCTACCGGCGGTCATCGGGGGTCGAGCGCCGCCAGATCCGCTGGATCGCGGTCGGTGGTGCGGTGTTCGCCTCGTCGACCCTCGTCTGGGCATGGGCGGCTGTGGACCTCGCGTTGGTCGAGCGGCTCTTCTGGCTGGTGTCCCTCATCACCTTCCCCGTGCTGCTGGCCTGTTACGCCGTGGCGATCCTGCGGTACCGCCTGTACGACATCGATGTCGTGATCTCCCGGTCCCTGGTGATCGCGGTGTTGGCTGCCTTCATCGGGGGCGTCTACGTCACCGTCGTCGTCGGCATCGGCCAGCTGGTCTGGCGAGGCGAGCAGCCGCAGTTGGGCCTCCAGGTCGTGGCGACGGCCATCGTCGCCGTCGCGTTCCAACCGCTGCGGGTCCGAGCCCGACGGTTCGCGGATCGTCTGGTCCTCGGTCACCGAGCGACCCCCTACGAGGTCCTGTCGGGCTTCTCGCGACAAGCGGCCAACGCCGGGGACGACGCCACGCTGCAGCGGATCGCGGACCTGCTCGCTGACGGAACGGGTGCGCTGCCGGCGACGGTCTGGCTCCGGGTCGGTGGGCAACTCCGCCCCGCGGCTGTCAGCGGGAGTCTGGCCGAGCCACCGCCCGTGGCGTTGCGGGACGGGGACCTGCCCGACCTGGAGGTCTCGTTGGCGGTCCCGGTCCGGCACGAAGGTGAACTCCTCGGAGCGGTGACGCTCACCAAGCCGCGCAGCGAGCCACCGTCCGACCAGGATGAGGAGTTGACGACGCGCCTGGTCAGCGGTCTCGCCCTGGTCCTACGGAACGCCCGACTGACGGCGGAGTTGCAGGAGCGGCTCCGTGACCTCGAGGCATCACGCCAACGCATCGTCCACGCCCAGGACGATGCCCGTCGCAAGATCGAACGCGACCTCCGAGCTGGCGCGCAGCGCCAACTGGCCGATCTCCAGCGCCGCCTCGCAGAGGTCCGGGCGCAGGCTGCCGAGGCTGGTGCGGAGCGGACCGCCGCGCTCCTGGAGCAGTTGGTGGGAGAGGTCGACGACGCGGTGGCCACCGTGCGGGACCTCGCACAGGGCATCTACCCGCCGCTCCTCGAGGATGAAGGGCTCGGTCCCGCGCTCGCCGAGCGGGCGCGAAGCTCGCCGCTCCCGGTGACGTTGCATGCGTCCGGGCTCGGCCGCTACGGCCGAGAGATCGAGGGCGCGGTGTACTTCTGCATCCTCGAAGCGCTCCAGAACGCCGTCAGGTACGCCGAGGCGACGTCGGTCCACGTCCGTTTGGAACCTCAGGACGGACGCCTGTCCTTCGACGTCACTGACGACGGGGTGGGCTTCGAGTCCGTGGGCGCGTCGCAGGGCTCGGGGCTCCGTGGCATGGCGGACCGCCTGGACACGCTCGGCGGCGATCTCGAGATCCACTCCACGCGTGGGGTCGGGACACGCATCTGTGGGCGCGTCCCCGTGAGCACGTCGCACGCACGGACCGCGAGCGTCCAGCCGGCGCCCGTGGAGGTGTGAGGTGGTCCCAGCCTGGATCGTGCGGCACCACAGGTCCGTGGTCGCGACGGCGATGGTCCTCTGGGCCGCGAGCCTCGCGGGCTTCGTCGCGCTGGTCGTCGTCTACGACCTGGACTTCCTCGGGCCGGTGGGCGGTCCATGGATCCTCGCGTTCTCGGTCTTCGCGATCACCGGAGCGCTCATCACGTGGCAGCGTCCCGAGCATGTGATGGGACCGCTGTTCCTGTTGCTCGGACTCGTCTCCCCACTCGCCAACGGGATGGCAGCCGCCGCGCTCGGAGCCTTCGCAGACCACTCACTGCTGCTCCGGAGCCTGTTGGCGGCCATCGGCGTCGCCGCCACCACCGCCTACTTGCCGCTGCTGCCGATCGCCATCGTCATCTTCCCCGACGGACGGTCCCCATCCCCTCGCTGGCGCTGGTTCATGCTCGCCTGCGCGATGACGTC
>SLHP01000190.1 GCA_007136095.1 Nitriliruptoraceae bacterium | reverse complement strand
GGGGACGCTTAGATGGCGAACGCGAGGACGAAGCCCAGCAGGGCGAGCGCCTCGACGACGGCGATACCGATGAACATCGTGGTCCGGACCATGCCAGCCGCTTCGGGCTGGCGGGCCATCGACTCGACGGACTTGCCGATCAACATGCCCAGACCGATGGCCGGACCGAGCGTGGCCAGGCCGTAGCCGATGACGTTGAGGGAGCCTTCCATGGTGTTTCCTCCTGAGGCGACGCGCCGGGCGCCGCGGGTTGGCAGTTCTTGGGCAGTTCTTGGGGGGTCGGATGGGTCTGGCGGTTCGTGCGGGGGTGGCTAGTGCGCTTCCATCGACGAGTCGATGTACACGGCGGTCAGCATCGTGAAGATGTAGGCCTGCAGCGCGATGATGAACAACTCGAAACCGAACACGAGCGGGCCGGCGACCACCGCGAAGACGCCGATCGGCCAGCCGAGCGCCGAGGGCAGGAAGATCCAGGCGGTGACCAGGGTGATCACGACCAGGATGTGGCCGGCCGCCATGTTGGCGAACAACCGGACCGCCAGGGTGAACGGTCGCAGGATCAGCGTCGAGACGATCTCGATCGGGGTCAGGATGATGTACAGGGGCCACGGGACGCCACTGGGGAACGCGACGCCCTTGAAGTAGCCGATGAAGCCCTGCTCCTTGATCCCGACGCCGACGTAGATCAGCCAGGCGATCCCCGCGAAGAACAGCGGCCAGGCGGATCGACCGGTCGGCGGCAGCATCAGGAAGGGTGTGATCTTGGCGAGGTTCAGCGCGAAGATCGCGACGAAGAACGTGGTCAGCATCGGGACGAACTTCAGCCCCTTGGGCCCGATGATCTCCATGGCGATCTGCCGGTTGAACTCGACCACCATCTCGATCGCGGACTGGAACTTGCCGGGCACGACCTGCATGTTGCGCGTGCCCATCACGAAGATGACGCCGACGATCAGGGTCATCAACCACGCGATGAGGATCGTGCGGTTGATCCCCCACTCCTCGCCGAACATCTCGAAGCTGAAGAGGTAGGGGAAGTCGAACAACGCGTTGATGTCGTCGAGCACCCCGTCGAACTCTCCGCCCCATTCGGCGGCCGCGAGGGTCAGTGTCTGGGTCACAGCGGTCAACTCCGGGTCGCGTTCGAGACCGCCGAGGGCCGGACGGCCTCGGGGTCGATCCAGAACATGCGTGGTGAGCGGGCGATCAGCCACAGCTCGTAGGCCAGGGTCACGGCGACCGCGGCCGCCGTGGCCAGCGCGAGCGAACGGCCGTGCACCCACGAGAGCTGGTTCAGCAGGCTCAAGGTCACGAGGTACAGGGGCAGGCGGATGAGGGCACCGGCAGCGAGCGTCGCGATGCCGTCGTCGCGCTGTCGGGCGGCCCGGGCCAGCAGCAGGGCCGATCCTCCGAAGAGCACCCAGACGAAGCTGAGGCCGACCGCTGCGCTCGCGACACCGCTCCACCCGACGGCGAGGTAGGCGATGATCCCCGCAGGCAGGCCGATGGCGGCGACGGCCGCGCCAGCGCCGGTCACGAGCTTGCGTTCATCGCTACCCGGCCCGCCGGGGGTGATCTCGGGCAGCGTCGGGGGGCCAGACGGGTGGACGTCGGACCGTGGCGCCTGCGCCGGGGCGGCCTGCGCCGGGGCGGTCTGCGTGCGTTCAGCGGCCATGGATCTGCCGATCCCTGGCTGCCTGGACGAGATCCTTCGCCTTCGGCAGGTCGCGGTAGCCCTCCATCTGGTTGCCCCGGAGGAACACCAGGTACAGCCCGGCGGCGTTGCCGATCAGGGCACCGATGACCAGTGCCCAGGGGGTGGTGCCGAGCCACCCGTCAACGAGCCAGCCGATCCCCGCCCAGACCACGACGGCGGCCATGAGCTCCATACCCATGATGGACGCCTGGTCGAGGCCCTTCATCGACGAGCCCACGACGGAGGAGACCGACGTTGGTCGCGTGTCTGCAGGGGGGGAGGTGGTCGCCATGTTCCGATTCGGGTCGGCGTCGGGGCGGACGGGTCAGGCCGCGCAGGGCGAGACACTCGTCCCGCCACTATCCGTGCACCACAGGCAGCAGCAACGGGGTGCCGGAGCAGGGGCGCGCGTACGCTAGCAAGCCCGCCCGAGGACCGCCAAAGGAGCGACTCGACCGGACCGTCCGTCATGCGGACCGCTCAGGCGCTGTCGGCCCGCCGCTCGTCAGATCGGTCGACCTCGTCACGCATGACGCGACCGCCATCCGTGCCCAGCAGCGTCACCGCGATGCCGAGCGACACGGCGGCGACGGCGTAGGGAGCCAACCGGGGCAACGTCAGGAACGCGGGAGCGACCGACCCGAACGCGATCACCGCGGACCAGTAGTAGAGGATCAGCACCGCCCGCCGGTGCGAGTGGCCCATCAAGAGCAGGCGGTGGTGCAGATGGCCGCGGTCGCCGACCGCCAGTGGTTCGCGCCGCAGGAGCCGGCGCGCAACGGCGTAGGCCGTGTCGAGGAACGGGACGGCCAGGACCATGGCGGGGATCAGCAGCGGGATCGCCCCGTAGAAGTCGATCTCGGAGGGGGCCGGGGTGCGACCGACGTAGGACACGCCCGCAGCGCCCAGGAGCAGCCCCAGGAGCATCGCGCCGGTGTCTCCCATGAAGATCCGGGCCGGATGCCAGTTGTGGACCAGGAAACCGAGTGCGATACCGACGACGATGGCGGCAACCAGCGCCGCCGAGGTCGGGATCGCGTCACTGCCCAGTTGCGTGCGCAGTGTGAACAGGAAGAAGGCCATCCCGGCGATCGCGGCGACCCCTGCCGCCAACCCGTCCAGACCATCGATGAGGTTGACCGCGTTCATCATGACGACGAGTGCCAGGACCGTGAGGGGGAGCCCGAGATCGGCCGACAGCGACACGATCTCCACCCCGGGGATCCAGAAGTGGACCAGCTGGATACCGAAGATGGCCACGACCAGCGCCGCCATGATCTGACCGGCCAGCTTGACCGTGGGGGGTAGGTGGATGAGGTCGTCCGCCACACCGATGGCGACGATCACGAGCGCACCGACCACCAGCGCGATCGGTTCCGAGGTGGCGGTGAACAGCGGGCCGAAGGTGGGAAGCGCCGAGGCCACTGCGAGCGCCACCAGCAGGCCCAGCAGCATGGCCAGGCCCCCCATCGTCGGGGTCGGGACACGGTGGATGCGCCGGGGGCCACCCGGCTCGTCGACCGCACCGACCCGCCGGGCCAGTCGTGCGATCAGCGGGGTCGAGGCGGCCGTGACGACACCGGCGGTGAGCGCCACGGCTACGTGTGCGAGCACGTTCACCTCCTGCGCGCCGACCTCCGGGTCGGGATCCTGCTGGCGGTCGCTGTGATCAGGCTCCGGTCGGGTAGGCGGGGAACCGGGTGACCAGTTCGCCGATCTCACCCCGAACCGTGGCGCGATCGTCATCGGTGCCCGTCAGCGCGGAGTCGATCAGGCCGGCGACGGTGGACAGCTCGCCCGGACCCATCCCCTGCGTCGCGACACACGAGGCACCGGCACGGATCCCCGACGCGACCGCCGGGGGGTTCTGATCGAACGGGATGGCGTTCTTGTTCAGCACGATGCCGGCGTCGTCGCACCGCTGTTCGGCCTCGGCGCCGGTCAGGCCCTTGGGCGTGACGTCGGCCAGGAACAGGTGCGTGTCGGTCCCACCGGAGACGATCCGGTAGCCGCGCTCGGTCAGTCCATCCGCGAGCGCACGGATGTCATCGAGGATCCGGTGGGCGTACTCCTTGAACGACGGCTCCATCGCCTCCTTGAGCGCGACGGCCTTCGCGGCGATGACGTGTTCCAACGGACCGCCCTGGGTGCCGGGGAACACCGCCTTGTCGATCGGCTTGGCCCACTCCTCGTTGGTGAGGATGATCGCGCCACGTGGGCCCCGCAGGGTCTTGTGCGTGGTGAAGGTCACGATGTCGCAGTACGGCACCGGGGAGGGGTGTGCCCCGCCGGCCACCAGGCCGATGAAGTGGGCCGCGTCGCACATCAACGTCGCGCCGACCTCGTC
>SLHP01000158.1 GCA_007136095.1 Nitriliruptoraceae bacterium | reverse complement strand
TGCTCCTTGGGGTCGTCGTTCGTGGGGTCGTGTAGGGACTGCCACGGCAGTCACCCGTTGTGTGACATCGGGATGCGGTTGCCGCACGGCCCGTCCGGTGGCCGGCCAGGCCGTGGGGTCACCACCGGTGACGGCAGGTCCCGTCTAAAGGGAGTCCCCCTCGCGACCTGCCGAAAGTGACACGCATGCGCTGGTCGCACCGCCGCCAGGCGTCATCGCGCAACCGTCAGATCGATCCGCATCAGCTTGATCATGGAACGGTCCGACACCTGCGACCACCCTCCGACACGCCCAACAACGACAGGGACGGAAACCCCGGAATCTTGCCGGTAGGCTGCCCTGCGAGGCCGTTTCCGACGCTCGACACGAGCTAGCAACGGTCGCATCATCCGCCCATGAAGCGGCAACACAGACTGGCACTGGACCAGTGCGGGCTCGTGGCCGAGCGATGTTGAACATCGGGCGGATGGGCCCGGGGCGGGCGGACTACTACCTCACCGCCGTCGCCCGCAGCGACGACGGGGTCGAGGACTACTACCTCGCCCGCGGTGAAGAACCCGGCCGGTGGCTCGGGACCGGTGCCGAGCAGCTCGGCCTGTCGGGTGAGGTCACCGGCCCGCAGCTGCGTGCGGTGCTCGACGCCCGTCATCCCTCCACGGGTGATCAGCTCGCTCCGCATCCGGCACGGAAGGTCCCGGGGTTCGACCACACCTTCCGGGCACCGAAGTCCGTGTCGCTGCTGTGGGCGCTGTCCGACCGGGCCACCGCCGAGCAGGTGGTCGCGGCGCATGACACCGCGGTGGACGCGGCCATCGGCCATCTGCAGCGGGCGGCTGGGTTCACCCGCCGCGGGGCCGGCGGAGCGGAGACCGTCGAGGTGGAGGGGTTCGTCGCGGCGGCGTTCCGGCACCGGACCTCACGGGCCTCAGGCGGACGATCCGTTGCTGCACACCCATGTGCTGGTCGCCAACCTCGCCCGCACCACCGACGACGGGATCTGGCGCACGTTGGACTCGAGGAAGCTGTTCGCGCATGCCAAGACCGCCGGGGTGCTCTATCAGGCCCAGCTGCGGCACGAGCTCACCGCCCGGCTCGGGGTCGCCTGGCAACCGGTCGTCAACGGCCATGCCGACATCGATCGCGTCGACCGGCAGCTGATCGAGACGTTCTCCCAACGTCGCGCCCAGATCGTCGAACACATGGCATCGCGCGGCGAGACCTCCGCAGCCGCGGCCCAGACCGCGACGCTCGCGACCCGCCAGGCCAAAGGCGAACGCGCCACGGAAGCCGAGCTGCGACGCGACTGGGCACACCGTGCCACCAGAGCAGGCGTCGGCGCCGGCTGACAACAACACCTGCTCGGCCGGGCCGCGTGGCAGCGGCCCGATCTCGGCGCGCTGTATGAGACGCTGGTCGTCGAAGAACAGCTGACCGAGACCACCTCGACGTTCACCCGACGGGAGGTGCTACAGCAGCTCGCCGGCCAGCTACCTGCCGGCGCGCCGGTCACCGAGCTCGAGGAAGCGGCCGACGCGGTCATCGCCCACGACCCCGAGCAGATCGTCACCCTCGGCGCGAGCCGTGGCCAGCTGACCGCGGTGGACCTGATCCGGCGGAGTGACGGCCGGCTGGTCCCGGTCGACCCGAACGAACGCCGCTACACCACCAAGGGGTTGCTGCTCACCGAGCAGCGCGCCATCAACCGCAGCCTGGACCGTCACGACGACCACCTTGCTGCCGTCGACCAGCGCAGCCTCGCTCCGGTGTTGCGGCGGCGCACGCTGTCCGACGAGCAGGAGGCGATGGTCCACCGGCTCATCACGTCTGGGGCCGGGGTGGAGGTTGTGGTCGGCAAGGCCGGCACCGGCAAGACCTACGCGCTGGATGCTGCCCGTGAGGTCTGGGAAGCCTCCGGGGTGCAGGTCACCGGGGTGGCGCTCGCCGCCCGGGCCGCACTCGAACTCGAGGAGTCCGCCGGCATCCGCTCCACCACCCTCGCCCGGCTACTCGGCCAGGTCGATGACCACCGGACCGGCTCGCCGCTGAAGCCCGGGTCGGTGCTCGTGGTCGACGAGGCCGGCATGATCGGCACCCGCCAGCTCACCCGCCTCCTCGACCACGCCGAACAGCAACGGGTCAAGGTCGTGCTGGTCGGCGACCCCAAACAGCTGCCCGAGATCGACGCCGGCGGACTGTTCCGCGCCCTTGACACCCGACTCCCCGCGATCGAACTCACCGACAACCGACGGCAACACCTGCACTGGGAACAGGCCGCGCTCGATGAGTTGCGTCACGGCAACCCGGACACCGCCCTGGCCGCCTACCGCACCCACGACCGCATCCACACCGCCGACACGCCGCAGCAGCTACGTGACCGGCTCGTCCACGACTGGTGGACCACCGCCAGCGACGACCTTTCCGGATCGCTGATGATCGCTCTGCGACGCAGCGACGTCGACGAGCTCAACCACCGTGCCCGCACCACGATGGCCACCGCCGGACGACTCACCGGACCCGCCCTCGTCACCACCGGCGGGATCGAACTGCAGGCCGGGGACCGGATCGTCTGTCTGCGCAACAACCGTCGGCTCGGGGTGGTCAACGGCACCCGCGCGACCGTCACCCGCATCGACCTCAACGACCGTTCGGTCGAGACGGTCGACGACCGGGGTGTGCGCCGGCGGCTATCGGCCGGCTACCTCGACGCCGGCCATGTTGCCCACGGCTACGCCATCACCGGCCACAAAGCCCAAGGGCTGACCTGCGACCACACCTACACCCTCGGCAGCGAGACCCTGTACCGCGAATGGGGCTACGTCGCGATGTCCCGCGGACGGACCACCAACCGCCTCTACCACGGCCCCACCCGCGACGACCACGACGACGGGCTGCACCAGCACGTCCACCTCGACGACAACCACACCGCGGCCCTGCCCAGCCGTCTGCGGCGCAGCCGCGCCGAGATGGCCGTCAGCGCCGACGTCCCCGAAGCGTCCGACACGCTCGGCGCAGACATCCGACGGCTCGAAACCTTCCTGACCCGCCCCGGCGTGCAACGGCAACGCGACCTCACCGAGCTCCACGACCAGGCAGCCGTCCGTCTCCAACGCGACCAGCACCACCTCGACGCCCTCGACGCCGAGCTGGCCGAACTTCCCCGCGGGCTGCGTGGACTCACCCGCCGGCAACACCGTGACGAGCTGCTGTCGCAACGCCGCTGGCAACAGCGCCGTCACGACGAGACCGCCGCACGGCTCGATGATCTCGACCGCCAGCTCGCCACGCTGCCAGACCCCCGACAGATCGACACCGCCCGCAACGACCTGCAACGTCTCACCACCGAACTGCACCGCCGTGCCGAGACCGCCACGACCCGCCACGAAACCGCGCCACCCCGCTGGCTCACCGCCGAACTCGGACCCCCACCTGCCAACCCCCAACAGCGCATCCGCTGGCGTGCCGCCACCCGTGCGATCGAACAACACCGGCTGCGCTGGAACATCACCGACCCTGACCACGCCCTCGGCCGCCACCTCGCCAGCCCCACCCGATCCGACGAACAACGGCGTCTCGAGCAGCACCTCGCCGAGACACGCCAACACCTCCACCCCCAGATGGACCACACCAGACGCCGCGTCCGAGCACGGTGAGGGATGACGCCGACGGCGCGATCGGAGTTGTCCACATTCAGGAAGTCGCCGGCCCGGTGCGTCGATCACCGGCTAGCAAGGGCCAAGGAGCAGAGCGCCCTGGGAACAAGGAGAAGGCCGTGAGCAGCATCACCGAAGGCAAGGCGAGGTCCGGCATCCAGAGCTACGACACCGCACGAGGTCGACGGTGGAGGGTCCGCTACGAGTTGCCTCCGGATGCCGACGGCAACCGGAGGCAACGTTCGAAGCGCGGCTTCACCACGATGAAGGAGGCGCAGCGCTTCCTCCGCGACGTGCTCGGCGAGGTGGAGGAAGGGTCGTACATCGAGCCAGGGAAGCTGACGATCCAGCAGTGGCTCGAGGACGAGTGGCTCCCCTCGAGGAAGCCGCACGGATCAGCTGCTCGCGGACATCGGGGCACCGTCGGCCT
>SLHP01000191.1 GCA_007136095.1 Nitriliruptoraceae bacterium | reverse complement strand
TTCGCGATCCCCCTGGGGATCATGGCCGCGATCTACCTCGTCGAGTACGGCACGGGCTACCTCGCCAAGACCATCCGGTTCTTCACCGATGTCATGACGGGTGTCCCGAGCGTGTTCGTCGGGCTGTTCGTCTACGCCCTGCTCGTCTCCCAGTTCAGGTTCGGCACGCTGTTGGGCGCGATCGGCCTGGCCATCATGATGCTGCCGATCGTCGTGCGATCGAGCGAGGAGATGATCAAGCTCGTGCCGCTCGATCAACGTGCCGCGGCGCAGGGCCTGGGCGCGCGCAAGTGGCAGACGATCATGAAGGTCGTGCTGCCGACCGCCGCCCCGGGGATCACGACCGGCGCCATGCTGGCTGTCGCTCGGGCCGCCGGTGAGACGGCGGTGCTGCTGCTCACCGCGCTCGGTTCGATCCCGGTCGTCACCGCGCTGACGGGAACGGCCCAGTCCTCGATGACGCTCCTGATCTACGACGGCGCACGTCAGCCGTTCGCACCCGGGAAGGAACGTGCGTGGGCCGGTGCCCTCGTGCTGCTCGCCATGGTCTTCCTACTCACCTTCATCGCCCGTTTCATCACCGCCCGTACCCGCCGCTAATGGCCCGTCCCAGGCCAGGAGGAAGAAGCACGATGTCCGAGAACCAGACCCAACCATCCACCGCCACCGCACCGCCCGACACGTTGGCGCAACCCGATCAGCACGATGAGCAGGGTCTCACGATCCAGACCGACTTCGAGCACAAGGAGGATGTGTCCGAGGCCATCGGCGAGACGGTCTTCGAAGCGTCGAAGGTCAGCGTCTCCTACAGCGGGGCTCCCGCGGTCCGCGACATCACGTTGCGCGTGCCGAAGGGTGAGATCACCGCGTTGATCGGTCCGTCCGGCTGCGGGAAGTCGACCATGTTGCGGACCTTCAACCGCATGAACGACCTCATCCCCGGCTGCGAGGTCGAGGGGTCGATCACCTACCACGGCGAGGACATCTACGCCGACGACATCGATCCTGCGGAGGTCCGTCGCCGCATCGGCATGGTCTTCCAGAAGCCGAACCCGTTCGCGCTGTCGATCTACGACAACGTCGCGTTCGGCCCGCGGCTGCACGGCATGAAGAAGGACATGGACGATCGCGTCGAGCAGGCACTGCGCGGCGCAGCCCTGTGGGACGAGGTCAAGGACAAGCTCAACGAGCCCGGCCAGGACCTCTCCGGTGGGCAGCAGCAGCGTCTCTGCATCGCCCGCGCGATCGCGCTGGAACCGGATGTGATCCTGATGGACGAGCCATGTTCCGCGTTGGACCCGATCGCGACGCTGGCGATCGAGGATCTGATGCGCGAACTCCGTGGCGACTACTCGATCGTGATCGTGACCCACAACATGCAGCAGGCCGCCCGCGTGTCCGACCGGACCGCGTTCTTCACGGTCGACATGGAGAAGGGGGTGCGGGTCGGAGAACTGGTGGAGTACGACCTCACCGAGAAGATGTTCACCGCCTCGTCCGATCCGCGGACCGAGTCCTACATCACCGGTCGCTTCGGCTGATCTCCGCCCACCCGACGTTCGGGGGTCGGCCGCGAGGAGGTGCTGCCTCGCGGTCGTGGGACACCCCGACGAGCTTCGGCCCCGCCACGCGGCGGGGCCGAAGCTGTGCCGGTCCGGGGATGCGGATCCTGGTCAGCTCTCAGGGGCCAGGACCGGCAGGGGCGTCGGGAGGCCCCCGGTCTCGAACGCCGCCAGGACCGAGGGGTGCTGGGCGCCCAGGACGCAGCCAGCCTGCTCGCGGAGGCCGTAGCGCAGGGACAGCCGCTCGGCCTCGGCGGCGGACAGCGGCAGGGCCGCGACCAGGTCCAGCAGTCGATCGGTCGCTGGGCCGGTGTCCCGGGCCGCTTCGTAGTGGATCCAGGTTCCGGTCCGCGCCTTCTCGCGCACGAGCCCCGCCGCCTTGAGGCTGCCGAGCGCCCGCGACACCTGGTAATCGGCCAGGCCGAGCACGTCCGAGATCTCGCACCCGCAGAGCGTGTCGGGAACCTCCAGCAGCAGGCGCAGGACCCCGATCCGCCGCGGATCGCTCAACGCCTTGAAGGCGGTGGCCGCCGACTCGGTATCGAGGGTCTCCTCGGTCGGGGTGCGCGTCATGACAACCACCTCCCTGCCCGGTTCCGGATCGTCGCTCGCCGTTCATGTCCCGCTCGCTACCTGCAGTACCGTGCAAGCAAGGACTCGGCTAACCTGCACCGAACTGCAACCAAGCGTAGCGCCATGCCTCCGGGGTGGCGGCGACCTCCCGGAGTGGAACCATGAGCGACGATCTGTCGAACCCGCAGGCGGGTGACCTGGACACGGACGCGGATGCCCCGTCGGGCGGCCTCGGCACCTTCGAGCGGTTCCTGTCGCTGTGGGTCGCGCTGGCGATCGTCGCCGGTGTCGCGCTCGGGCAGTTCGC
Organism: Nitriliruptoraceae bacterium; assembly: GCA_007136095.1. Classification (GTDB taxonomy): domain Bacteria; phylum Actinomycetota; class Nitriliruptoria; order Nitriliruptorales; family Nitriliruptoraceae; genus CSSed11-175R1. The sequence continues at coordinate 12,576 of SLHP01000191.1, read as the reverse complement.
GCCCGTCGTCCCAGAGACGCTGTCGCGGTTCGAGTACGCGCAGGTCTCGATCCCCGTGGCGATCCTGATCTGGGCCATGATCTTCCCGATGATGGTGCAGATCGACTTCGGCGCGATCGTCGGCGTCGGGCGGGAACCCAAGGGCCTGCTCGTCACCACGGGGATCAACTGGCTGGTCAAGCCGTTCACGATGTTCGCGATCTCCTACGTCTTCCTGATGGTGATCTTCGCGCCGCTGATCCCCGAGGAGCTCGGCCGGCAGTACCTCGCGGGGGCCATCCTGCTGGGTGCCGCGCCCTGCACCGCGATGGTGTTCGTGTGGAGCTACCTCACGCGTGGCGATGCCGGCTACACGCTGGTCCAGGTCGCGGTGAACAACCTGATCATGCTGTTCGCCTTCGCGCCGATCGTGGTCCTGCTGCTGGGCGTCTCGGACATCAACGTGCCGTGGGACACCGTGCTGCTGTCCGTCGTGCTCTACATCGTGATCCCGCTGGTCGCTGGGTGGTTGACGCGCACGGCGCTGATCAGGCGTCGTGGCATCGAATGGTTCGACGGGGTGTTCATGCGGCGGATCGCGCCGGTCACTCCCGCCGGGCTGATCGTCACGTTGGTGCTGTTGTTCGCCTTCCAGGGTGAGGTCATCCTCAACAACCCGCTGCACATCCTGCTGATCGCGGTGCCCCTGACGATCCAGACCGTGTTCGTCTTCTGGCTCGCGTACCGCACCATGCAGGCCCTGAAGATCCGTCATGCCATCGCCGCACCCGGGGCCATGATCGGCGCCAGCAACTTCTTCGAGTTGGCGGTCGCGGCAGCCATCGCGCTCTTCGGCCTGCAGTCGCCCGCAGCGCTGGCCACCGTCGTCGGCGTCCTCGTCGAGGTCCCGCTGATGCTCGCGCTGGTCTGGTACGCCAACCGCACCCGCCAGCGGTTCCCGGCCGTGTCGGGCAACGCACCTGGTACCGATGCATCCGGCGTCGGGCCCACCTGATGTCGGTCCCTCACCTCACCCCAGCCGCCGTCGAACACCTCGCCGGTCGACCGCTGCTCATCCGGGTCAGCCCGCGACACGGCTGCTGCGGAGGGCACGCCCTGCTGCCGGTCGCCGAGGTGGGGCCACCCGGTGATCCCGACGACTACCGCGCAGAGGTGGTCGACGGGGTCACGTGCTTCGTCGACCCGCAGCTTGGCGATGACCTCGGCGGCTGGACGATCGACGCCTACGGGATCGGACGGTGGAAGCGGCTGCAGATCGACGGTGCCGAGGGGCTCGACCCGTCGGCACACGGCGGAACTTGTCAATCCGGCTGAGACACGTGGGGATCAGGCGCTCTGTATGAGCACTTCGGGGTGGGCTGGTGTCGTTCAACAGTTGGTTGATCCAGGCCACGGTGGGGAGCTTGGATGCGGTCGGGGTCCGGCCGGAGAACCGGTCGGGGTTGGCGGCGTAGGCCGCGTCGAGGGTCTGCTGACGTAGTGCACGGATCTGGTCGGCGGTGCCGTAGTGGACTGACGCGGCGGTGTGCAGGCCGATGCCGCAATGATGTAGATGGTCGTAGTGCTCGAAGAACGTGGTGCAGAACTTGCGGGTGTCGTGGATGGATCCGAACCGTCCGGGGAACGACGGGCAGTACGTTGTTGAGCGCCTCGTTGTGTGACGCGGGGTCTTGGAGTTTGCTTCCGAGTAGGGGTTGTCGTTGGACATGTGGGGGACTTGCAGGTTTCCCGTTCATGCCAGCAACTCCTCGCCGCTCCCGCCTGCAAACCACGATGAGCATGAATCCGCGTTGCGCACCCTGGCGACACGGCTTGGGGCTCGCGCCACCTCAGCCTCAAGCGCCGAGCAAGTAGTCGTCCGCGACCCCCGGAACCGATGGCCCTTGACCGCGGTCCTGCGCGTGTGTTGCCTTCGGTGGCTGAGTGGGTGCGGTTGCGGTCGTGGTGTCGAGTAGGGTTTGAGGCGAGTCGGGGCCGGATGCGGACGCGGACCTGTTCGTTGGGTCGGTGCTCTTTTGAGGGTGGTGGATCCGGGAGGCTGCTGTTGGGCACGGTTGGGACCCTGGCGATGGGTCAGCTGCGACGGGCGCCGTGGCATACGGCGGCTGTTTCAGTCGTGTTGGGGATGCTGATCTCCCTTGTCGTGGTGTTTGGGGTGGTCGGCGACGCGCAGGTGCGGGGTCTGTCCGGAGCTTTGGCGTCCAATGACGCCGACCTGTGGGTGCTTGCTACGGGTGCGCAGGGAGCCCTGTCGGCCAGTCGTGTGGACCCTGAGCTGCTTGGGACCGTCGCGGCCATCGAGGGGGTTGCGGGGGTTGAGCCCGTCGGCGAGGTCCGGGTTGGGGTCAGGATCGATGGTGGCGGGCTGTTGGACGCGTCGCTGTGGGGGATCGATCCGGCTAGTTCTGCGGCACCGCCTGTCACGGAGGGGTCCGTTCCGGGTGCACGGGGCGAAGCGATCGTCGATGGTGCCGATCGTCATCTCGGTGCGGTGCCGGGTGCCCGCGTGGACCTCGTTGATGTCTCCTTGCCCCTCCGGATCGTTGGGCTGACGGAGGGTCGCCGGTTCGCGAGCATCCCGACCATCACGATCCCCTATGCGCGTTGGGTCGAGGTCGTCGATGGTCTCAATCCTGATAGCGACGACGTGTTCCCGACGGCGTTCGCCGTGGAGATCGATGCGGCGGCTGACTCGAGCGAGGTCGCTGACGCCATCTCGGTGGCCGCGCCGATGCTGGTCGCGGCACCCCCCGGCCAGCTTGCTGCAGAGTTGCCCGGTATCGATGGTCTGCGGTCGAGCTTCGGCACTGCCGCGCTCGTCGCGTTGGTTGCGGTCGCGGCGGTCGGCGCCGCGTTCACCCGCCTGCAGGTCGAGCAGGACCTGCGGGTGCTGTCCACTCTTCGGGCGATCGGTGCCAGCCCACGGGTTCTGAGACGCATCTACCAGGTACGTGTCGCCCTGTTCGTGCTGCTGGGCGCGGCCGTTGCTGCGGTTCTCATCGGCCTGGCGCAGCTGCTCAGTCCGCCGCAGATCCCGATCACCTTCGAGGCGCGCACGCTGGCCGCCGTCACGTTCGCGACGTGGGTGGCTGCGGCGCTCGCAGCCGGACGCGGCCTGCGAGGACTTCGCAGGCTCGATCCGGCCGATGTCCTGCGGGCTCCCGCGTGAGGCTCGCGATCCGTCTCGTCTGGCTCGAGTTGCGACGGTCACCGTCCCGGTTGCTGCGATCTGCGGTGACCCTGACCGTCCTCGCGGCGCTGGCGATGGTCCTCGTGTCGCTGGTTGACACCCTGGATCGGCGTAGCACCGGCGTGCTGCGCGCTGTTGAGGCCGACCTGGTGGTGTTCAACGTCGAGGCGCGCCAGCAGGTGCTGCGCAGCCGAGTACCCCGTCCGGCCACGATCGGGGTGGGATTCGTCGACGGGGTGCACGAGGTCGGTGTGCTGTCGGTCGTGCCAACGACCGTGACCCATGAGGGTGATCAGCAGCGTGCGGCCCTGGTCGGGTTCAACGCGAGGACGCCAGCTGAGCCGGTCCGGGTCCTGGAAGGCCGCGTCCCGACCGATGGTGAACCGAACATCGCGGCGATCGATGCGGCGCTGCAGCGCACCGGCATCGAGGTGGGCGACCGGATCATCCTCGGGGGGTCGCTTGAGGTTGAGGTGGTGGGGGTGGTCGCGGAGGCGATGTTCCTGCAACAACCGTCGGTGTGGGTCCCGCCGGAGGTCTGGGCGCGCACGGGTGCCCGTGCGTTCCCTGAGCGCGGCTACGCGGAGGCGATCGTCGGGATCGGCCTGGTCGAGGTCCAGGTCGGCCAGAACCCGGCGGAGGTCGCGCCCGACATCGTCGCCGAACTGGCCGAGGAGGACCTCGACGTCGAGGTGGTTTCGGTACGCGAAGCCGTCGCATCGGTCCCGGGGGTCAGCGCCATCCGGGCGACGTTCGGGGGGCTGGTGGTCTTGGCCATCGGGGTGGTCGTGCTCGTGTCCGCGGGGCTCGCCCTGCTGCAGGTCGACCGGGATCGGGCCCGCAACGCCGGGCTGCGCGCGATCGGAGCGGGAACGGACGTGCTCGCCGGCGCCCTGCTGTCTCGGCTCGCGGTCACCTGGGCGCTCGCCTCCGCGACAGGTGCGCTGCTGGCGACGGCGCTTGCTGCGGCGGTTCCGGCTGCGGTGCCGCTCGCGGTCCGCCCCGCGCCGTTGGCCCTGGTCGCGGCCGTGCTCGGGGTCGCGGTCGGTGCTGGCGGCGCGGTGGCACTGCATCGGATACGCAAGATCGACCCCGCCGAGGCGTTGGGAGAATCATGGTGACAGGGCAGCAGGAACCGGTCGCGGATGGTCGTCACGCGCCGTCAGGTGGGCCGGTGCTCGTCGCAGACCGACTCCACAAGGTCGTTGGTGACGGCGCGCTCGCCGTCACGGCCGTTGATGAGGTGTCCCTGCAGGTCGAGCGCGGGGAACTGATCGCGATCGTCGGTCCGTCGGGGTCGGGGAAGTCCACCCTGCTGGCCATGCTCGGGGCCCTGTCGACCCCGACGGACGGAACGGTCCGGATCGATGGCGTCGATCTGAGTGATCTCGACGAGCGGGGACGCAGCGAGCTGCGGTCACGACGGCTCGGGTTCGTCCTCCAGCGCCCAGCGCTGGTGCCCTTCCTCACCGTCTCGGAGAACGTCGTGCTGGCTGGGCAGATCGCGGGGCGTCCCAAGAGCATGGCGAGTGAACGGGCAGATCAGCTGTTGACGGCGCTGGGCCTGGAGGACCGATCGGGCCACCGTCCGGCCGCGTTGTCCGGCGGCGAGCTCCAGCGGGTCGCGCTCGCACGGGCGTTGCTCAACGACCCGGTGATCGTGCTCGCCGACGAGCCGACCGCCAACCTCGATGCGCAACAGGGAAGGGCTGTGGTCGCCCTGCTCGCCGAGCACACCCGCGGACAGGGTCGGGCAGGCGTGCTCGTGACACACGATGAGTCCGTGGCTGCGGTCGCAGATCGGACCTTGCGCCTGATCGATGGGCGGCTCGCGGATAGCTGAGCCCCTGTCCGATGAGATGAGGACCTTCGGCCCGCAACATCGGGACGAATAGCTTTGGTCGGAGCGATCTGTGCTACTAGATTCGCTCAGGTAGCGAGAAGATGCGGATCTACGTGGGCGGATCGCACAGGATCGTTCGTGTTCAAGCGAGCGAAGACGAGACATGAGGTGTCACATGCAGTTCTCCCCGAGGCTGGTAGGCGTCATCGCAGGTGTCGTAGCGGTGACCGTGCTGTCCCTTGTGTTCGCGTCCGAGGGCGTGCGCAATGGTCCGACCGGGCCTTTCGGAACCGTCCAGCCCGGCACCGACGAGTTGCTGATGGATCTCGATATCCAGGCGGCCTACGACGATGACGACATCGTCATGCGCTTCTCCTGGCCGACGGATGCGCCCAGCCTCTACCACGACTACTTCGTCTACGAGGGCGGGGAGTGGGTCAGGTACGGCGGGGAAGCCGACGGCTCGGCGTTCCCCCTCAACGAGGACCGGGTCCACTTCCTGCTCGATGACGGATCGGTCGATGGCTTCGAGCACTACGGCGGGTTCATGACCGTCTTCTCCTTCACGAGGATGATGAGCCCGGAGGACGTCGATGAGGACGAGAGCGAGGCGGCCATCGGGCAGGATGATCTGCGCAAGATGCTGCCTGGATCCATGGAGGACCACACCGATTGGCGGACCCTGCGCGACGAGGACGAGCTCGCTGACCTCCGTCAGGCCGGCTACTTCCTCGACCTGTGGCACTGGCGCTCCCACCGATCCAACCCCATCGGCTGGAGCGATGACCAGTTCGTCCTCGACCGTCGCCGCAGCGACGACGGTGAGGGTGCCGCGAGCACCAACTTCGACGACGATCTCGAGCAGCCCGAGTGGATGTTCGATCCGGATCTGACCGGGCAGTACGCGATGTCGTGGGATCGGATCCAGTCCCTCGACTACACGCTGGACGACCCGTACTACCTCTCGGAGTTCAACTCGGTGCCCTTCGACCCGGACCACGATTGGCAGGACGGGGACACGATCCCGCGGCGCTTCCTCACCGAGCCCGAAGGGTCCCGCGCGGCGATCTTCTCCCAGGCGACCATCGACAACGGCCGGTGGACCGTGGAGCTGCGGCGTGCGCTGGACACCGGCTCTCCGGAGGATGACAAGATCCTCGAGGAGTTCGGCCGCTACGACCTGGCACCAGCCGTCCACGCCGGTGCAACCGCTGGGCGGTGGCACTACGTCGGTATGCCCGTCACGCTCGGACTCGGCCGCGACGCCGATGTCGAGGCCATGCGTTTCTCCGGTGATGGGCCTGACTGGGACGCGATCGAACCCACCACGGTGGAGCTGTTCTACCCGGGGGTCATCGCCTGGGACTACCTCGCCAACCGGCAGACACACGCTGGTGCTGGCGCGATCGACGCCAACGCGTCGTTCTATGCGGCGCACGACGAGGAGAAGATGGGCTTCTACGCCCTGGAGTCCGAGTTCCGCGACGAGATCATCAGCCAATGGCTGTGGACGACCCTGATGTGGGTGGTGTTCATCCTCGGCTCGGTCGTGGCCTTCATGAGGCTGGCCCGGCGCTACGGACGTGAACGCACCGGCGACGAGACGATCGTCCGTGACGATGCCCTGCGGGCAGAGGAGCACAACGCATGAACCCGGCCTTCCACTCGATCGTCGCCCACATCCTCACCGGCACGCTGCTGTTCGGCACCTTCGCCGTGGTCGCGCTGTTCGCCCTACGGTTCAGCGTGCTCGCCCGTTTCCGCTACCTCGCTCCCGCAGCCGATCAAGCGGCGCTGTTCGCCATCTGGATCGGGACGATCGTCAGCATCGCTGGTATGTCGACGGGGTTCGCGATCAACTCCCTGGAGGCGTCGCTCAACAGCCCGGTGATCCGCAACAAGATCACCTCCGGGACCTTGCTCATCCTGACCTACGGTCTGTTCCTGTTCCTGCGACACCGCATCGGGTCGCGGCTCTGGAACAACGATCTCACGGCTGCCCTCGCCGCCTTCTTGGCCGTCGCCGGGCTGCATTGGAACGTCGTCACCAACTCCATCGGGGGCGATGTGGCCGGTCTCCCCTCCGGCTACGAGTCGATCGTGCGCTGGTCCGGCGTGGAGACCCGGTTCACCTACTACCTACCGACCTGGGTGCTCCTGGTGATGGCGGCGATCGTGATCGGGATGTTGGTGCTCGCCTTCACCGACCGAGGTGCGAAGGAAGCCGAGGACGAGGACGCGCTCGTCGGGACCGACTGACGGCCTGTTCCATCAGGCCGCAACCGGATCCGCCGCCGCGCTGACCCCGGACGTCCCAAGCCTCCACCACCGAGCCAGAAGACCCGGCACCAGCCAGCCGTTGGCAACGCCAGCCACCCGGAACCGAGCCGAGCAAGCTGAAGGCGTGTTCGAGCGGGTCGTCGGCTCTTGACGGTCTGCCCCGGCCAATGGCCGATGGCGGCGCAAGCCAGTCGAACATGCGGGCGACCGTGGCCCATCGCATCATCGTAGCGAGAGGGCCCGCGTCGTGAACGAGACGAGGATGGCCCCCTTTCCTGCGACGGTGCGTTGCGCCACCCACCCGTGGGCGGCGAGAAGCGCTGTGGTGGTGACTCGCTGCCGGGAGCGTGTTCCTCGGGTCCGTCCCCGTCGATCCCGTCGTGTAGTCCATGCCGGTGTCCTCGGTGTCGCCCATGGTGCGCTTGGTCCTCCGGGCTCGGCGGGTACTCCGGGTCGAATCGGACCGTGGGCCTGTCCCCGCCCTGTGCCGCAGGACGAGGTGCTTCGCTGTCTCGCATCGAGGTTGCCGGGTCTACCAGCGGGGCGACCTGGCCGCGGGGAGCGCCCGTGGAGCTCACTCCGGTCACCTTCAGGTCAGCAGCTCGAGCGTGTCCAGCACCGCGGTGATCGCGAGCAGCACGACCACCACGGCGATGAAGGCGGTGTAGGGCCAGCGGTGGCGGTACTCGGCCATCCACACCCGGCGCAGGCTGTTGAGAGCCAGGCCGATCGCCACCAGCGAGAGCACCAGTGAGGCCGGTGTCGCCAACACGCCGAGCCAGCTGATCAGCGGGGCGAGCACGGGGATGACCACGTAGGTCAGGATGCAGCGCACCGCGGTGACCCCGATCGAGCCCTTGAGCGAGACGAGCGCACGCGGCGCCTGATCGCCGATGACCAGCAACTGTCGGACGAATCGCTCGGCGCCAGATCGGGACGGGGCGCAGGTGGTGGGCTCGGGGGTCAAAGGGAGCCCTTCAAGGGCAGCGTTCAGGGTATGTCGGCGACGCGCACACGCGGTGGCGCAGCCTAACCCTCAACCCACCGTCCGGCTTGGTGACGTGGCTGTCGCTGCAGGTTTCGAGGGGCCAGGCGGCGTTGATGGTCTGCCGGTGTGGCAAGCGGGTCGGTCACGTCAGGTTCTGACTCGAGGTGGGCATGTCGACGTTCCCGGAGCTTGTTCGGGGCGGCTGGTCGATGGGGTCTGTGGCGGGTGGGGAGGCGACGCGCTCGAAGGTCAGGTGGGGGCAGGGATCGCCGTGATGCGCGCAAGTGCCTGCTCGAAGGGTTCGCGCCAGGACCAGTTCGTGGGCGCGCGGACCTTGATCCGTCGGGCGGTGTGTACGAGCCGGGCGGGCATGGACGCCAGCTTGGCCCGGAGTGTTTCGGTGGTTGCGTGCTGCCAGGCGGCGCCGGCGGCCTTCAAGCTCCAGCGGCCCAGGTTGTGGGCGAGGACCGCGAGCGCGAGCCAGGCGGCGTCGGCGTTGAACTTGCCTGAGGGCACGTGCGCGAGCCCGCCGGCCTTGAGGTCGCGGATGGCCAGCTCGACCACGGCATGGGCGCGGTGGTCGCCTTCGAGCTCGAGGATCTCACCCTCACGATCGGTGCAGATCGCGTGGTCGTCGAACACCACGTCCGGGGCGAGCTGCGAATCGGGGGTGGGCCGCACCCTGCGGACGATCAGCCGCAGGGTGATCTCGTCGCGAGTGTTCTTGAACACGGTGTAGGTGGTCTCGGCCACGTTCGCGCCGCCATCAAGCCAGTAGGGAATCGGGAGCCAGTTTTGCTCAGGGATGGCCGCGATCCCCGGTGACCCGGATGGTGCGCATACCGGCCAGCGCTTCCCGCTGTTCAAGGCCGAGGACTTCGCGGTCCGTGGGGTGGCGAACTTCGCCCACAACGCGAGTGTGGATCCGGCGCCGGCCGAGGAGGTCGAGTACGTCTCGGCCTTCCCGGTGGCCCAGCACCGCGACGTCATGACCGACGAGGAGTGGCAGCGGGTTGTCGCCGTGCTCGCCCGCGGTGGCTACTTCGATCCGCCGGAAGCAGCGTGGGACGAGGATGAGCGACACACGATCGGTGTGGAACTCGACGACCCCGCGCCTCTGCAGATGTGGCACGAGGTCCTGGCGACCACCAGGGAGTCGCAGACCGGCCGCGAGCGCTGGGGCGGGGCGACCTATCGGGAACGTGAGGACGGTGTCGGGCGCAAGCTCAAGGACCTGGACCCGGACTACCCCTTCACGGTGGTCACCTTCCGACTCGCGACCCGGACCAAGGCCCGGACCGCCTACGACTACTGGGCGATCGAGACGATGCCCGAGAACTTCGTGGAGATCCACCCGCGTGATGCGGCTGAGTACGGCGTCGCCACCGGCGATCGTGTCCGGATCGCCTCGCGAAGCGGTGCTGCCGAAGGTGTCGCCAAGATCAGCCAACGGGTCCGCCCGGGCGTGATCGCGGGGACCCACCACTTCGGACACACCCAGCAGGGTGTCGGCGAGTGGGTCATCACCGGTGGAGCGATCGATGCGGTCACCGGTGGGCGCGAGTACTCCTCGGTACTGCACAAGATGACGTCGTCGAACGTCGACGGTGACGAGGTCCACGGTGATGCCCGCCGGGCGAAGCGCGGCTTCAACGTCAACGACGCGATGCGACGCAACGATGACGTGCTCGACGACATGCCGCTGGTCGACAACGCCGGTGGTGGCACCGTCTTCCTTGACAGCCGTGTGAAGCTCGAGAAGGCCTGAGGCTGACCCCAGACACACCAGGAGTGACGATGCAGGAATACCTTCCCGAGCCGTACACCACGTTCCGCGACCGCTATCCGCAGGTCGCGGACGCGACCGACGACCTCGGTCGTCAGGTCGGGGACGCCGGCCCACTGAGCGATCGCGAGCAGCGCCTGGCCAAGCTGGGTGTCGCGATCGGCGCGCTGGCCGAGGGCGCGGTCCGTGCCAACGTCCGCAAGAGCCTGGACGCCGGCATCACGATCGATGAGATCCGCCAGGTCGCCCTGCTGGCGATCACGACCGCGGGGTTCCCGGCCGCGATCGCGGCGATGACCTGTGTCGACGAGGTCGTCACCGCGCGTGCGGAGAGGGCGTCGTGAGCGACATCGTGGAGTGGCTCCAGCGGTTCGCCGCCGAGATCGATCAGCCAGCACCCGACCGGGCACAGATCGATCAGATCCTCGAGCTCGCCGGCGTCGCGGCGCACGCCTCGGCGCGCCAGGCGGCGCCGGTGGCGTGTTGGATGGCCGGGGTCGCCGGGTGGGACCTGGCCGACGCCATCCGGATCGCGGAGAAGGTGGCCGCCAAGACCGCCTGATCCGCCGGGCAGCGCGCTGCTCGGGCGCCCGGCCGCCCGGCCGCCGGGCTCAGAGGTCGGGGAGTTGCTCTCCGCTGTGGATCGCGCGGACGGTCGCCAGGGTGTCGGCCTGCGTTGCAGGCTTGTCGGGCCGGTAGCCGCGGACGCGCGCGAAACGCAGCGCCAGCCCACCCGGGTAGCGGGTCGAGCGCACCAGCCCGTCGAACGCGATCTCAACGACCAGTTCGGGGCGCACATGCACCACGTGACCGTCGCGGTGTGTCTCGCGGGCCAGCAGGGCCTCGGTCTGCCAGGTCAGGACCTCGTCGGTCAGGCCCTTGAAGGTCTTGCCGAGCATCACCAGGTCGGCGCCGTCAACGGCGGTGGGCGCGGCGCCGTCCTCGCGCCCGGCGCCGTCCGATCCGTCGGCCTCGTCGGCGCGGCAGGCCAGGTGCAGGTTGGACAGCCACCCGGTGCGCCGCCCCGAGCCCCACTCGGCCGCGGTCACCACCAGGTCCAGGGTGTGCACGGGCTTGGCCTTGCGCCAGCCCGCGCCGCGGCGTCCGGCCTCGTAGGGCGAGCCAGGGTCCTTGACCATCACCCCTTCGTGTCCTGCCGCCAGCGTGTCGCGCAGGAACCTCGACGCAGTTGGCAGGTCGTCGGTGACCAACCGCTCCATGCGCAGCGCCGCCGGCACGACGCGGTCCAGGGCGGCCATCCGTCGGTGCAGGGGCTCATCGATCAGGTCCTGCCCATCGACGTGCAGGACGTCGAAGAACCGGACGGCCAGCGGCACCTCGTCGCGGACCTCGTCGACCGGCCGTTCGCGACCGAACCGCTGCATCGTCTCCTGGAACGGTCGAGGTCGCCCATCGCCATCGAAGGCGATCGCCTCGCCGTCGAGCGCCACCTGTTCGACGTCCAGTGCCAACGCCGCGTCCACGACCTCCGGGACGCGGTGGGTGACGTCGTGCAGCGTGCGCGTGAACACCGCGACGTCATCGCCGGCGCGGTGCACCTGGACCCGGGCACCATCGAGCTTGGCGTCCATCCACACCTCTCCGGCGTCCGCCATCGCCGTGGCCAGATCCTCGGCGGTCGACGCGAGCATCGGCTCGATCCCGACCCCGACCTGCAACCCCACAGCATCGAGGTGGTCCGTCCCACCGTCGCGAGCCAGCCGCGCCGTCGCACGTAGATCCCCGGTGAGCATGGCGGCTCGCCGAACGGCACGTTCCGGGACCTCGAACGCCCGGGCGATCGCCGCGACGAGCAACCCCTCCAGCGACCCTTGCCGCAGCTCCCGGACGATCAGGGACCGCAGCCAGCGTTGCTCGTCCTCGGTGGCGCGGCCGAGCAGATCCTCCAGTGCATCCAGCCGCCGGGTACGCGACCCGCTGCCCGCCTGGACGTCCGCGATGCGCTGGAGTGCGTCGTCCACGTCCTGCAGCGACAACCTCGAGGTTGTTGCGGGTGGCACCTCCGCACCGAGGACCGCCGACGGCCCCAGGTCCAGGCGGGGTTGGCGCGGCTCGCCGGACAGGTACGCGACCCCGATCGTGAGTTCGTCGTCGGTGAGGTCGCGCAGCGTGTCGGTCAACAGCTCGATCTTGACGGTGCGCTTGCGGGTCGCGGCGAGCCGACCCGACACCTCCACGATCGTGGCGAGCTGCACGCGGACCTCTCCTCGTTCGCCCGGCGAACGTCGGGCTGTGGCGGCAGGGTACGAGGGAGACGAGTGCTGAGAGAGGCGCGAGCGCCCTTCTCAGCACCCGCTGCGCTGCTCAGGGCCTGCTGCGCTGCTCAGGGCCTGCTGCGCTGCTCAGGGCCTGTTGCGCTGCTCCGGGCCTGCTGCGCTGCTCAGGGCCTGTTGCGCTGCTCCGTTCGTCCGCGGGCGGCTACGGCAGGGGATGGGTGGTGAGAGGTGCAGTACTGCACCTCTCACCAC
>SLHP01000171.1 GCA_007136095.1 Nitriliruptoraceae bacterium | reverse complement strand
CAGGCACTCGGTCCGACCTGGCACCGGCTGGCGTCATCGGTCCGCGCCACCGACGAGGCCTTCGAGGTCCCGGCATCGGTCGCTGACGGTGACGGCTCGCTGATCTACCTCAGCCTCGGATCGTTGGGATCGGCCGACGTCGGGCTGATGAACCGCCTCATCGACGTCCTGTCGCGCACCCCGCACCGCTTCATCGTGTCCAAGGGGCCGCGCCACGACGAGTTCGATCTGGCCGACAACATGTGGGGCGCGGAGACCGTGCCGCAGACCAACGTGCTGCCCCACGTCGACCTGGTCATCACCCACGGCGGCAACAACACCGTCACGGAGTCCCTGCACATGGGCAAGCCGATGGTGGTCCTGCCCCTGTTCTGGGACCAGTACGACAACGCACAGCGGATCGACGAGGTCGGTGCCGGCGTCCGGTTGGACACCTACGGGTTCGAGGACGGTGAGCTCACCGCCGCCATCGACGGCCTGCTGGCGGACACGGCGCTGCGGCGGCGGCTCGACATGAACGGCCGCCGGATCCGTGCGATCGGTGGGACCGCCGTCGCCGCGGACCGCATCGAAGCGGCGGCTCGATGACCGACCTCCCGGACGATCCGACCCTGGATCCGGAACGCCACACGCGGATCGTGTCGCTGTGGTCCGACGGCAGCTACGAGGACATCGGCGCACTGTTCGAACCGATCAGCCGTGAACTGGTCGCGGAACTCGACCTCGCCGGTCTCCGGGTGCTGGACGCCGCAACCGGAACGGGCAACACCGCGATCGCCGCAGCGTCGGCCGGGGCCACCGTTGACGCCTGTGACCTGGCGCCGCGACTGTTGGACGTCGCGCGCGACCGGGCCGCCGCGGCGAGCGTGGACATCGCCTTCGTGGAAGCCGACCTGCTCGCCCTGCCCTACGAGGACGACAGCTTCGACGCCGTCGTGTCGACGTTCGGCGCGTTCACGGTCGATGATCCGGCACGGTGCGCCCGGGAGCTCGTCCGGGTGTGCCGCCCGGACGGTCGGGTGGTAACGACCGCCTGGGGGGACCGAGGCGTGTTCGCGACGTCCCTGGAGGTCATCGCGCGGGAGCTTCCCGAGGTCGACGATCCCCAGGGTCCCGATCCCCGCGACTGGGCCGATCTTGATGGTGTCCGCGACGTCGTGGCCGGGCTCGATGTCGAGGTCCGGGTCGAACAGCGGACGATCTGGTTCCGCTTCCCGTCCCTGCCGGCGGCCTTCGATCTCTTCGAGGTCGCGTCAGGCCCGTACCTGCGCATGCGTGCGGCCATCGAGGAGCGCGATCCGCAGGGGTGGAACCGGGTGCGCCGCGATGTCATCGCGGGCTGGGAACCGCTGGCCCGATCGGGCGTGGATGGCGGCGTCGAGCTACCAGCCGACTACGGCGTCGCCACGATCGTGCGCACGTCCGGGACCTGATCGCCGGCACTGCCCTCCATCATCGCCACGAGGCATCACGGTCACCACCCGCGATGCGCGGTGGGATCCGTCAGCCGGCGTCCTCGTCCTGCCTCGGTTCTGGCGTGGATCCCTCGCCGGACCGACGCCGACCCCGCGGATGCCGGCTGTGCCACGCGGTGTCCGACTGCTCGCGGTCGGCGCGCACCGCGGATGCCAGCGCGGTGATGAACGCGGCGATCACACCGATCCCGAGCAGCGAGTAGGCGATGGTGAAGGCTTTCGCCCCAGGGCTCGAGGGCGCCAGGTCACCGAAACCGATCGTCGTCAAGGTGACGACACTGAAGTAGAGCGAATCCAGCAGGGACCACCCCTCGGCACCGCGGTAGAACAGCGTCACCATCACCGGGCACCCCGCTACTCGGCTGCTGGTGCATCGCCTCCGAGGGAGAAGCCCGCGTCGAGGATCTCGTCCGAGTAGCTGCGGAAGGCGATGACGGTCTCTGACCCCTGGATACCCGGCACCTTGCCGATCCGGCCGGTCACCACGTCCGCCAGCTCGTCGTTGCGGGCGACCTTCACCTTCACGATGAGGTCGTAGCGACCCGTGACGGAGTAGACCTCGGTCACCCCGTCGATCTTGCAGAGGGCCTCGGCCGCTTCGGGAACACTGGCCACGTCGACGTCGAGCAGCACGAACGCGATCATCGGCAACCTCCCTGGGATGGATCGCCAACCTACAGCAGCCGATGGGGACGGTGCCGGTGAGCCGCCACCTCCACGCACGCCCCGATACCGCCGTTCCGGATCCCTCAACCGCGGGGCTCGACCTGCCGATATCTCAGGGGAACCCGACGGAGCCTCACGAAACGGCACCCCGCCCGAAAGGGCGGTCCGCAAAGCCACGGGCCTACCGCCGCACCAGCGGCCACGGCAGCCGGGCCACCGAACGAGACTCTGCACCACGATCGCTGTGGCTCCGTCCACCTCTGCCGAGGAAGGACGGTCCTGTGGACCCCACGATCCCCCTGTCGTCATCACGACTCCGTCGCCTGAGCGCCATCGACGCGCGTGGCGGCATGCTGCCGGTCACCCTGGTGTTCCGGGGGCCCTCCCTTGCGGGCGTTCTGCCCTTCTGATGCCACCGACCGGTCAACACCGGCCACAGCCCGATCGCAGGGCCGTGACCGAGACCGACGTCCGGGGGATGACGAACAGCGAGGGAGCGAGGTCTCATGAAGCAGCACCTCCGACGACACAGCACCACGGCCGGGGTCGCCACTGTGGCGGTCTCCGCGCTCATCCTGTACGGCTCACAGCAGGCACTGTCGGCGGCTACCGATCATCCCAGCGACCCACCGTCACACGCCATCACCATCGGCCCTGACGCACTGACGCCGGGCGACACGGTCGTGGCTTGCCTCACCGTGACGTCCGCGGTCGCCGGGCCGGCCGATGCCAGGCTCCGAGCGAGCGTTCTGGACGGGCCGACGGCAGCCCCGATCGCCGACGTCGCCGTGCGCGTGGAGACCGTCGACCAGCCCGCGCCCGAGTGCGCCACGGCAACCTCCCCGGGCACGGTCTTCAACGGCCCCCTTGCCGACCGCCCGGACGCGCTCACACAGCGGCACCTCGACCGGGCGACGGCGCTGGCCGCTGCCTGGTCTCCGGTGCACACGGGTGAACAGCAGACCTATCGGATGACACTCTCCCTCGACGAGGTTGCCGACGTCGCCCACGTGACGACGCCCAGCGTGCGCTTCGTCTGGGATGTCGTTCCCCGCTGACGGACGGGTTCAGTTCTTGCGGCGGTAGACGAGCATCGTCAGGGGCCCGAACACCCGTGCTGCGTGCCGTGCCCGCGACCTCTGACCTGACCGAACAGGCGACTACTCGACGATCACCGCGGTGACCATCCCGAACATCCCCGTGTCACGCTCGGCGTGGGTCAGGATGTGGCAGTGCAGCACCCAGACCCCCGGGTCGGTCGCCTGGACCAGGACGCTGTAGCGCTCACCGGGAGCCACGTTGACCGTGTCCTCCCACTGCGGCGCGTCCAGCGGGAACCCGTCCTTGGCGAACACCAACTGTGGCAGCTGGTGCAGGTGCATCGGGTGGATACCGAGCCCTTCGTTGTAGTAGTGGATGACGAACCAGTCGCCCTGGTTGACCACGTAGGGCTCGGTCGCCGGGAACGACTTGCCGTTCAACGACAGCCCGATGCTGCCGGCGTCGTTGAGGACCATCGGGATCTCCTTGACGATCTCGATGTCCTCCGGGACCTCCTTGCCACCGATGGTCCCCGACGGGAACGGGATGTCCTCACCGACCTCGCCGATGAGGAAGACCCCGAACATGCCGTTGGGCAGCTTCTTCTGACCGTGGTGGTGCGGGTGGTACATCCCGATGGCCGGCTCGGTCGCCTCGAACTCGTAGGTGAAGCTCTCGCCCGGCATGATCAGGTCCTGGGTGATCGGGGCGACACCGTCCTGGTCGTTGGGGACGCGGACACCGTGCCAGTGCACGTCGGTTCCCATCGGGAGCTCGTTCTCCACGATCACCTGCACGTTGTCGCCGACATCGACCTGGATCAGCGGACCCGGGATCTGGCCGTTGTAGCCCCACCCGTCGACGAAGTTGCCGGGTTCCAGTTCCCACTCGAACCGCTCGGCCACCAGGCGGAAGACCTTGGTG
>SLHP01000132.1 GCA_007136095.1 Nitriliruptoraceae bacterium | reverse complement strand
CGGCACCGTGACCGTGCGACGTGGGAACCGCACCGCCACCAGCGACCCACCCCACCGACGAACACTCCACCCCGCATAGCCCGGCCGCCACGAGCAGCCGGGCCCCCACCCACGTCAACACGCGCCCGTCAGTGGCCGGGAACACCGAACGACGGCACGACGAGGTGACCGACCCCACCCACGTCGACTGCCCCGGCCACGCAGGACGCCACCGGGCGAGACCGACGGGCAGCTGCAGGCAGCTCAGTGGCCGGGGAACACCGGACGGCGCCGGGACCTCGCAGCGTCGAGCCCTTCCTCGAGGTCCCGCGTGCCGTAACTGATCGACTGGGCGGCGCCCTCGCGTTCGAGGGTCGCCTCGATGTCATCGGTCTCCGTGTTGCGGAGCGTCTCGCGCAGTTGACGGACCACGACGGGCGACGCGGCGGCGATCTCCGACGCCAGCTCGAGGGCGCGGGGAAGGACCTCATCGTTCGCGACATGCTCCAGCGCCAGGCCGTACCCGGTCGCGACCTCGCCCGTGATGATCCGGCCGGTGTAGAGCAACTCTGCCGCTCGCTGCTGCCCGACGATCCGGGGGAGGAGCCAGGTCCCCGCCATACCGGGGTGGAGTCCGAGTTGCGAGAAGTTCAGTCCGACCTTGGCCGCCGAACCGAGGATCCGTAGGTCGCAGGCAAGCGCCACGCACAGGCCCGCACCGATCGCATGGCCGTTGATCGCGGCGATGACCGGCACCGGCAGCTCCCGGATCGTCAGGAAGCGTCGGTAGAACGAGATCATCGTGTCCGTGGCATCGAACCCGCTGTCGCGCGTGCGCCGTGCCAGATCCTCCAGCATCCCGAGATCGCCACCCGCCGAGAACGCTGGGGAAGCGCCCGTGACCACGACGACACGTACGGAGGTGTCCTCGCGCAACTCGTCACAGCGGGCGGACAAGGCATCACCCATGTCTGCCGTCATCGCGTTCATACGGGGTGGATCATCGAGGGTGAGCAGGACGACGCCATCGTCGAGGCGCTCGAGCAGGACGGACATGCGGGGCTCCGGGGCGTGTGGGCGGATCTGCAGGCCATGCTAGACGCCGGCCCACCGACGGCGTTGCCCTGCCGACGTCGCCATCCTACCGGCGGCGTTCAGGCACCCAGGCCTTCGAGGGTCCAACTGCCATCCGGCCAGCGTGTCATCGACGTCGAGGTGGCCGTGGCCACCCGGAGTCGCAACATCGTCACGTCGTCAAGGCCCAGCACGTGTGCGACGGCGCAGCGGATGGGTCCGCCGTGGCAGATGACCACGACGGGTGGGTGGTCAGCGGGGTCCTCACGGCTGTGCTCACGGCCGAGTCCCTCGAGTGCGTCGGTGACCCGGGAACGTAGATCGGTCAGAGGCTCCCCGTCCGGTGGCGTGAAGGCCGCGAAGGCCGTTGGATCGACCTGTACGTCCTCGGGCACGTCGGTCCACACGTCCTTCCAGAGGCGGCCCTCCCAGGCCCCGAGGTCCCGTTCGGCCCAGCGGGCATCGACCTCGTCGGGGACGAGGTCCAGCAGTTCAGACGACTGGCTTGTCCGCAGGGCCGGGGAGCGCACCACGATGGCCGACCCGTCGAGCTCGGTGCGCTCGCGGAGCCGGGACACCTCGACCCGGCCGTGGTCGGACAGGGCGGGGTCGACCCGCTGTCCGTAGGCCGTGCCGACCGCGTCGACGGCTCCATGTCGGATCAGGATGATGCGTGTCACCAGGCTCCTCCCCATCGGTCGAGTGCCACGACGGCACCGGTGGTCAGGATCAGCACGATCTGTTGGGTGGCGCCGAGGATGTCACCGGTCAGCCCACCGATCCGCCGACGGGCCGCGCGGCGGACCGCCGCGACGCCGACCAGGCCGACAGCCAGCGGGACGGCTGCCCAGTGCCACAGGCAGGCGATGCACACGACGAGGGTGGTCAGCAGCGCGAAGGCTGAGCCGATCGGCCCGACCGGTTCGGCGACCTGTGCACCGGAGCCGCGATCGGCGACCGGCGCCAACCAACGGATCTGTACGAGGACGGCAGCCCGGCCGACCACGTGACCGACGAGGATGGCACGGGCGGCGCCGCCGAGGTCGAGCTGTGCCAGCAACGCGATCCGCAACAGCAGCGAGAGCACCAGCGCGCAGCCGCCGTAGGTGCCGATGCGGGAATCCCGCATGATCTCGATGCGTCGGTCGGGATCCCAGCCACCCCAGAGCCCGTCGAACGTGTCGGCCAGGCCGTCCTCGTGGAACGCCCCGGTGACGGCGACCGCCATGATCACGGCGGCGACGGCGGCGACCGGTGCACCGAGGAGCGGCTCGACGGCGGCCCAGACGCCGAGGGTGATCCCGCCGACGAGGACCCCAACGAGGGGGAAAGCGGCGGTCGCCCGGCGCAGATCGCCGTCGATCACCGGGATCTGGGGGACCGGGAGCCGGGTCAGGAACTGCAGAGCGACCGCGAGGATGCGCATCGGCTCGGCGGGCCACCGCCAGGGTGCCGAGCGCGGGGTCGTGGCGTCCATCAGCGCTCCGGGCCGATCGGTGTGGACAGGCGGCGGCGCGGACCCTACCCGGGCTACGGTCCGGGCAGGTTGGACAGCGCAGGGAGCCGGGCGGTACGCTCTCCGAGAAGCAACGGCGCTTCCGCATCCGCGGAGCGCCGTTTCGTGCGTCCGGGGCCTGAAGTTCGGGGCTCGATCGCCCGGTGACGACCCGACGGTCCCACGGATGCCGGTCCTGCCGCATCGTGCCACCCGGTTCCCGTCGAGGAGTTCGCCCGTGCCTGCAGCCCCTGTGCCTTCGTCCGCAAGCCTCGCAGCAACTGATCCGAGGTTCACCGGGTTCGACGTCCGTGGTGAACGGGACGCGTGCGGGATCGGGTTCGTGACCCACGTCGACGGCCAGGCTCGACGCAGCACCGTCACCATGGCCCTCCAGGGCCTGGCGGGCGTGAAACACCGCGGCGCGGTCGCGGCGGACGCGAAGTCGGGTGACGGGGCGGGCATCCTGACCCAGATCCCGCGCGGGCTGGCGGCGGCCTGGGCCGAGGACCTCGGGGCTGCGGACGTCGATCCTGACCGCATCGGCATCCTGTCGTTGTTCCTGCAGCCGGGGGACGCCCCGGAAGACGAGGCTGCACGGCAGACGGTGCGGGACGCGGTCACCGCGGCCTGCGAGGCGCAGCAGGTCCCGCTGGTCGGGTTCCGCGACGTGCCGACCAACCCGGGCGCGATCGGCGAGATGGCGCTGGCGGTCCAACCGGCGCTCGTCCAGGCGATCATGCTGCGGCCCGAGGGTGTGGACGACATCGAGGCCGAACGTGCCGCCTACCGCGTGCGACGCCAGGCGCGCAAGACCAGCGAGGCGGCGGGAGCGCGGTATTACGCCGCCTCGTGTTCGTTCCTGACCGTGACCTACAAGGCGATGGCGGACGCGGACCAGCTCGACGACTTCTACCTCGACCTGCGGGATGAGCGGTTCACCTCCGCGTTGGCGATCTTCCACTCCCGGTTCTCGACGAACACGGCACCGACGTGGGAACGCGCCCAGCCGTTCCGGATGCTGTGCCACAACGGCGAGATCAACACGATCATGGGCAACGTGGCGCTGATGCGGGCGCGTGAGGGCGAGCTCGGGCCGGGATCGTTGTCGCTCGACGGGACCGATTGGGTGGACCCGGCGCTGATGGCGCCCATCATCGACCTGGACCAGTCGGACTCGGCGAAGCTGGATGGTGCGCTGGAGCTGCTGGTACGCGGAGGCCGCGACGTCCGCCACGCGCAGGCGATGCTGGTGCCGCAGGTCTGGGAGGGCGCGCGCGACATCGACCC
This sequence comes from Nitriliruptoraceae bacterium, assembly GCA_007136095.1. GTDB lineage: Bacteria > Actinomycetota > Nitriliruptoria > Nitriliruptorales > Nitriliruptoraceae > CSSed11-175R1. Next base: position 36,014 of record SLHP01000132.1, on the reverse strand, counting down.
GGAGATCCGCGACTTCTACCGCTACCACAGCGGGATCGTGGAACCCTGGGACGGACCGGCGGGCCTGATCTTCACCGACGGGCGCCGGGTGGGGGCGACGCTGGACCGCAACGGTCTGCGTCCGCTGCGCTACCACGTCTGCGAGGACGGGACGATCGTGGCGTCCTCCGAGGTCGGGGCGGTCAGCACCTCGCTGCCGACGGACCACGCGGACCACCACGGCTCGGTGCGGCGTGAGCGGCTCGGACCCGGGCAGATGCTGTGTGTGGACCCGGACGAGGGTGGCCTGCAGGAGGACCGTGAGATTAAGCTGCGCCTGGCCAAGCGCCAGCCGTACGGATCGTGGCTGGAGCAGAACCTGGCGCCGGTCAACGCGGGGCACCCCATCGAGGGAGCGCCGGACGACCTGCGCCAGCGGCAGCTCGCGTTCGGGTTCACCAAGGAGGAGGTCATCTCCATCCTGCGGCCGATGGCCACGCAGGGCAAGGAGACGACCTCCTCGATGGGTGACGACACCCCGATGGAGCCGCTCAGTCACGTCCGGCGGCCGATCGCGCACTTCCTCAAGCAACGGTTCGCGCAGGTCACCAACCCGCCGATCGACCACTACCGCGAGCACGAGGTCATGAGCCTGCGCACGCTGCTCGGCCCGCGCCAGCCGTTGCTGACCGAGCGGCCGGAGGCGGCCCGACTGGCCGAGCTCGGGTCGTTCTTCTTGTACCCCGACGGGCTGCAGCGTATCGTGCTGGATCCGGACATCCCGTTCGCCGTCCAGGCGGTCGATGCGACCTTCCCGGTCGCCGAGGGGGTGGCGGGACTCGAGGCGGCGCTGGAGCGGCTGGGCACCGAGGCGTCCGACCACGTGCGTGGGGGAGCGGGCATCGTGGTGGTGTCCGACGTCGGCGTGGACGAGGACCGGTGCCGGGTGCCGATCCTGTTGGCGGTCGGTGCGGTGCACCAGGCGCTGCTCTCCGCCGGGCTGCGGACCAAGACCTCGCTGGTCGCGGAGACCGACGAGGCCCGCGAGACCCACGACATGGCGACCCTGCTGGGGTTCGGTGCCGACGCGATCGTGCCGCGGCTGGTCCTGCAGACGATCGCGGACCTCGCGGACGAGGATCGCATCGGTGGGGACAACCCGTCGGCGAGCATCGCGCAGGAGCGCTACCGCAACGCCGCGGAGGACGGGGTGCTCAAGATCATGTCCAAGATGGGGATCTCCGTCCTGGACAGCTACCGCAGTGCCCAGATCTTCGAGGCGATGGGGCTCGGCCCCGACGTGATCGACCGGTGCTTCGCCGGCGTGACCTCGGCCCTCGGTGGTCTGACGTTGGCCGACCTGGCCGAGGACGTGCTGGGCCAGCACGCGGATGCGTTCGACCTCGACGAGCCCGGCGAGGACGGTCAGCCGGTCAAGATGCCCGATCTGACCAGCCCGGGGATCATCAAGTGGCGCAAGGGTGGCGAGTTCCACGACATGAACAAGCCGGTCATCGACGCGCTCCATGACGTGTTGGGTCTCGGCCGCAAGCCGTCGACCGAGCCGTTCGTCCTCGACGGGGCGGGGACCTCGTCGGAGGTCGATGGGACCACCGCACAACTGCTGCGCCAGGCGGTCAACGACGGCCGCCACGATCTCTACGAGGTGTTCAGCAAGACGGTACGGACCCGTCCGACGTCCTACCCGCGCGACTTCCTGACGCCCGTTCCGGCCGGTGAGCCGATCCCGCTGGACGAGGTGGAGCCGGTCAGCGCGATCACCCGTCGGTTCTCGACCGGGGCGATGTCGCACGGTGCCCTGTCGGCCGAGGCGCACGAGACGCTCGCCGCGGGGCTCAACCTGATCGGTGGACGGGCCAACTCCGGCGAGGGTGGCGAGGATCCGGCGCGGTTCCGCACGCGCGGCAGCGAGCTCGATCTGGACTGCCGCATCAAACAGATCGCGTCGGGACGCTTCGGGGTCACGCCGCAGTACCTCGCCAACGCGCACACGCTGCAGATCAAGATGGCGCAGGGCTCGAAGCCCGGTGAGGGCGGGCAGATCCCCGGACACAAGGTCACCGACGAGATCGCGCGACTGCGGCACACCACGGCCGGGGTGACGCTGATCAGCCCCCCGCCGCACCACGACATCTACTCGATCGAGGATCTCGCCCAGCTGATCTTCGATCTCAAGCAGGTCAACCCCGAGGCGGAGGTGGACGTCAAGCTCGTCGCCGAAGCCGGGATCGGCACCGTCGCCGCCGGGGTGGTCAAGGCGCTGGCCGACTCGATCCACATCTCCGGCAACGACGGCGGGACGGGTGCGTCGCCGTTGTCGTCGATCCAGCACGCCGGTCTGCCGTGGGAGCTCGGTCTGGCCGAGGTCCAGCACAGCCTGCGGGTCAACGATCTGCGTGGCCGGGTCAAGCTCCGGGTCGACGGTGGTTTCAAGACCGGTCACGACGTGCTGATGGCCGCGCTGCTGGGTGCCGATGAGGTCTCGTTCGGGACGGCGGCGCTGTTCGCCGAGGGCTGCATCATGGCCCGAGCGTGCCACCGGGACACCTGCCCGGTGGGGATCGCGACCCAGCGGCGTGACCTGCGGGACAAGTTCGTCGGCACACCCGAGATGGTGGCCGGCTACCTCACCATGGTCGCGGAGGAGACGCGGCGCCTGATGGCCTCGCTCGGGCTGCGGACGCTGGACGATGCGATCGGTCGGGTCGATCTGCTGCGGCGGCGCGATGACCTGGAGGGCCGCGCGCAACGCATCGACGTCTCGCCGTTGCTGGTCGATCCTAGCAACGGCGAACGCCACTTCGTCGCTCGGGAACCGATCCAGGATCCCCGCAGTGAACTCGGTGACCGCGTCTTCGAGGATGCACTCGAGACCATCTTCCTCGGCGGCATCGTGGAGTACACCTACGACATCACCAACGCGGACCGCACGGTCGGGGCGCGCCTCGGCGGGGCGGTCGGTCTGGAGTTCGCCGAGGAGGAGCCGCCGGGTGTGGCGCGCCTGCGCTTCGCCGGTTCCGCCGGCCAGTCGTTCGGGGCGTTCACCAGCCGGGGGGTCGAACTCGTCCTGACCGGCGAGGCCAACGACTACGTCGGCAAGGGCCTCGGCGGTGGGCGGATCGTGATCCGTCCGCCCGAGGACGACGCGGGTGACCCCGTCCTGGTCGGCAACACCGTGCTCTACGGGGCAACGGGCGGTCAGCTGTTCGTGGCGGGTCGGACCGGTGAGCGCTTCGCGGTCCGAAACTCCGGCGCGACCGCGGTGGTCGAGGGAACCGGTGATCATGCCTGCGAGTACATGACCGGCGGCACGGTCATCGTGCTCGGACCGACCGGCAACAACATCGGAGCCGGGATGTCGGGCGGAGAGTGCTTCGTGCACGACCCACGCGGCGAGGTGCTGGCACGCGTCAACCGTCAGCTGGTCGAGGCCCGACGCCCCGACGGGTTCCAGCTGGCCGGGGTCCGTGAGCTCATCGAGGAGCACGCCCAGACCACCGGCTCGACCCGGGCGGCGCAGCTGCTGCAGGACTGGGAGGCAACGGCCGACTCGTTCTGGCGGATCGCGCCGAAGACCGAGCTCGAGCGGGTCGCCTCCTCCGAGAGCGCCGGCGCCAAGGCGGACTGACCGCAACCCCACGGCCGTTCGAGCGCAGTCTGGCCGAACGGCCATGGAAGGGGCACCGTCGCGGCCGACGGTCAGTAAGCTCCGCCGCTGACGGTCGCGGTGGCCCACGCCCTGCCCGTCGCGACCCGCTGGACCCCGTTCGGTCGACCCCGACCCCTCGATGTCGACCCCCTGTCAAGGTGCCTCGTGTTCCACGCTCTGCATCCACACGTGTCACGGCCGTGGCTCATCGCGGTCGTCCTGATCGGGATCGTCGCCACCTTGGCGACCCTGCCGACCACGGCGTCAGCCGAGGAGCAGCTCGAGGAGATCCGGGGTCAGCTCTCTGAGGCGCAGGAACGGCAGATCGAGGTCCAGGAGCGCATCGAGAGCAACCAGTTGGAGCTCGAGGAACTCCTCGGCCGGATCGCTGGGCTCGAGGACGAGGTCGCTGACCTCGAACGTGAGGTCGCCGGGCATGAGCGCAACATGCGTGAGCTGGACGCGATGGTCAGCTTCCGGGTGCGCGAGGCCTACAAGCACGGTGCATCCATGGACCCGATGTCGGTGCTGCTCAGTGGTGAAGATGCGTCGAGCGCCCTGGCCATGGCCAGCACGGTGCAGCGCCTGGTGGACGGCGACCGTGTGCGTACGGAGGATCTGGCGGCGGCCCGTGTCCGGACCCGGACAGCCGCCGAGCTCCTCGAGGAACGGGTGGAGGAGCTGCGCGTCGCGGAAGAGGACTTCGAGCGGGTCGGTAACGAACTGACCGCGGACCTCCAGTCCCTCCAGGAGCTCGAGCAGGATCTGACCGAGCAGGAACGTGCCGAGGTTGCGCGCATCGAGCGCGAGCGTCGTGAACGCGAGGAGCGGGAACGCCGTGAGCGTGAGGCGCGCGAAGCCCGTGAGGCGGAGGCCAGAGCCGCGCGGGAGCGAGAGGCCGCGCGGGAGCGAGAGGCCGCGCAGGAGAGCTCGAGCAGCAACGGTGGCGGCTCCGGCGGAGGCGACTCGAACACCTCGAGCTCGACCGAGTCCGCGCCGGCCCCGACGGGTGGTGGCGGCATGGCCTGCCCCCTCGACCAGCCGCGTCACTTCATCGACAGCTGGGGGTTCGCGCGGTCGGGCGGCCGTGCGCACCGGGGTACCGACATCATGGGGCCGCACGGCATCCCCGTGCGGGCGATCACCGACGGCACCTGGCACCACCAGCGGGTCGGTGCCAACGCCGGGGTGTGGGGGATCCTGCGTGGCAACAACGGTGACCACTACTGGTACATGCACCTGACCGCCCACACCGTCGGCAACGGCGCCCGGGTGAGTGCTGGCCAGCAGATCGGGACGAACGGCTCCACGGGGAACGCCCACCCGAGCGCGCCCCACGTGCACTTCGAGCTGCATCCTGGTGGGGGCTCGGCGGTCAACCCGTACCGACTGCTGCGCAACGTCTGCGGCTAGGTCCGCGGGTGTCGGTTCTGGGCGGCGGACGCGGTACGTTCGTCACCCCGCGGGCCGGGCGTGCACGGACCGTGGACCAGGGGGATCGATCGCGCGCTCCACGGTGACTCGAAGAGGACGACCATATGGCCAGCGACGTCGGCACGGATGTAGCCGAACGGACCCACGTCCAGCTCTCCAACGCCGTGGTGCGTTTCGCGGGAGACTCCGGCGACGGGATGCAGCTCGCCGGTGATCAGTTCACCAACCAGACGGCCATCGCCGGTAACGACCTCGCGACCCTGCCGGACTTCCCGGCCGAGATCCGCGCACCCGCCGGCACGCTCGCCGGGGTGAGCTCGTTCCAGCTGCACTTCTCCGACCAGGACATCCACACACCGGGTGACGCACCTGACGTGCTGGTGGCGATGAACCCGGCGGCCCTGCAGAAGCACCTCGGTGCGCTGAAGTCCGGGGGCACGCTGATCATCAACACCGATGCCTTCTCGGGTCGGAACCTCACCAAGGCCGGCTACGACGAGGATCCACGTGAGGACGGCAGCCTCACTGACTACCAGCTCCACGAGGTCGACCTCACGACGCTGACGTTGCGGGCGCTTGAGGGCCACATCGAGCGGGGCGAGCTCAACAAGAAGGAAGCCGAGCGCTGCAAGAACATGCTCGCGCTCGGGCTCGTGTCGTGGATGTTCTCCCGCCCGATCGAGGAGACCGAGTCCTGGCTCGAGTCCAAGTTCGCCAAGAAGCCCGAGGTCGCGGACGCCAACGTCGCCGCGCTGCGTGCCGGCTGGAACTTCGGCGAGACCACCGAGGCGTTCGTCTTCACCTACGAGGTCAAGGCCGCCAAGCTCCCCCCGGGCCGTTACCGCAACATCACCGGCAACCAGGCGCTGTCGTACGGCCTCGTGGCCGCCAGCGTGCGGTCCAAGCTGCCGCTGTTCTGCGGCTCGTACCCGATCACGCCGGCTTCCGACATCCTGCACGAGCTCGCCCAGCTCAAGCGGTTCAACGTCAACACCTTCCAGGCTGAGGACGAGATCGCCGCCATCGGCTCGGTGATCGGTGCGGCCTTCGGAGGCTCGTTGGCCGTGACCGCATCGTCGGGGCCGGGTATCGCGCTCAAGGCCGAGGCGATGGGCCTGGCGATGATCACCGAGCTGCCGTGCCTGATCGTCAACGTCCAACGTGGCGGTCCCTCGACCGGGCTGCCGACCAAGACGGAGCAGTCCGATCTGTTCCAGGTCATGTTCGGACGCAACGGTGAAGCGCCGATCCCGATCGTGGCGGCCAGTTCACCGGCTGACTGTTTCCACGCCGCGATCGAAGCCGCTCGCATCGCGCTGACCTACCGCACCCCGGTGGTGCTGCTGTCGGACGGCTACCTCGCGAACTCCGCCGAGCCCTGGCGGCTGCCCGAGGTCGACGATCTGCCCGATCTGTCCGCGGACTTCGGCTTCACCACGGAGCCCAACACCCCGGATGGCGACTTCCTGCCCTACCTGCGTGACCCGGAGACGCTCGCGCGGCCCTGGGCGCTGCCCGGTACCGCCGGCCTCGAACACCGGATCGGCGGGATCGAGAAGGAGGATGGCAGCGGTCACATCAGCTACGACCCTGCCAACCACCACCGTATGGCCGAGTTGCGCTACGAGCGCATGGACAAGATCGCCGCGGGGTTGCCGCCGCTCGAGGTCGACGACCCGTCCGGTGAGGCGGATGTGCTCGTCGTCGGTTGGGGCTCGACCGAAGGTCCGATCCGGGCTGCGTGTCACGACCTGCGGGCCCGGGGTCGCAACGTCGCCCGGGTGCACGTGCGGCACCTGATGCCGCTGCCGCAGGACCTTCCGGACCTGCTGCGCTCCTACGAGACGGTGATCCTGCCGGAGAACAACATGGGCCAGCTCGTGACGTTGCTGCGCTCCGCGACCCTGGTCGACATCAAGCCCTACAACCGCGTGACCGGACAGCCGTTCTCGGCCACCGAACTGATCGATGTCATCGAGACCCTCGGATGGGGGGAGTCGGCGTGACCACCAACGACAGCAAGCTGACCAAGAAGGACTTCACCTCGGACCGTGAGGTTCGCTGGTGCCCGGGTTGTGGGGACTACGCGATCCTGGCGACCGTGCAGACCCTGCTGCCCGAACTCGGCGCGAGGCCGGAATCCACCGCGTTCATCTCTGGGATCGGGTGTTCGTCACGGTTCCCGTACTACATGGACACCTACGGGTTCCACACGATCCACGGTCGTGCGCCCGCGGTCGCGACGGGGCTCGCGATCACGCGGCCGGACCTTGACGTCTGGGTCGTGACCGGTGACGGTGATGGGTTGTCGATCGGGGGCAACCACCTGATCCACGCGCTGCGGCGCAACGTCAACCTCAAGATCCTGCTGTTCAACAACGAGATCTACGGGCTGACCAAGGGCCAGTACTCGCCGACCTCACCGTTGGGATCAGTCAAGAAGTCGACGCCGATGGGGTCGATCGACCGGCCGATGAACCCGGTGAGCCTGGCGCTCGGCGCCGAGGCCACGTTCGTCGCCCGCAGCATCGACACGGACCGCAAGCACCTGTCCTCGGTCCTCGAAGCGGCCTACAACCACCGTGGGGCGGCATTCGTCGAGATCTACCAGAACTGCAACGTGTTCAACGACGGCGCGTTCATGGCGATCAAGGACAAGGATCAGAAGGACCACAACCAGATCCGCCTGACTGCCGGTGAGCCGATCACCTTCGGGCCCGACGGCGAGAACGCCGTTGTTGCGCGCGGAGACGGTTCGATGAAGATCGTGCCGACCGAGGAGGCGGGTGACCGGGTGGTGATCCACGACCCCAACAAGCCCGAGCCGACCACCGCGTTCGCACTGGCCCGGTTGTCGCACAACCCGACCGGCCCGACCCCGATCGGGATCTTCCGGGATGTGGATCGTGCGGCCTACGACGAGGTCTCACGCGACCAGGTCGAACAGGCACGCGTCGACCAGGGGGAGGGCTCGCTCGAGCAACTCCTCGGGTCCGGCAACGTCTGGGACGTCGTCAGCTGACCGCATGATGGATCTGCCGCTCGAAAACCCCGCGCGGCAGCGACTGGCCAGCGACCTGCTCGGGTGGGGCGAGCCCCGCCCAAGGATCGATCCCCAGGTCGCCGACGAGTTGCGGGGGCACCTCGATGCCGGCCTCGCGGCCATCGGTGATGACCTTGGTCGGGTCGCCACCGCACAACGCGGGGGTCACGTGCTCGTCACCAAGACCAAACTGGACCGGTTGGTGTGTGACGGGCTCCAACTCGACGCGGCACCCTTCCAGCACACCCATGCCAGCGTGCGGGGCATCCTCGGACATGCGATGGTCGCTCACGACCTCGACGCTGGGCGGATCGAACCGGCGGCGAAGGTCGTCGAGGTGGTCTGGCAGGCCGAGGCCAGTCGCCGACCCGGTGATCCGGCGTCGCTGTCCGCGTGGATGAACGAGCAGCCACCCGATCATGCCCATCAGCTCCGCGCGGAACTCACCGATCTCCTGGAGGGTTTCCGGGAGGTGTGGCCGCCGTTGCCTCCGGAGCGGGTACGCATCCGCACCGAGGAGGCGATCGGCATCTCGCTGGCGGACGGACACGTGCGGCTGTTCGGACGACCGGACCTGCTCATCGACAGCCGCCACCGGGACGACCGCGCCCGGACCCTGGTGGTCGACCTCAAGACCGGCCGGCCCCGATCCGAACACGACCGGCACGAACTGCGCTTCTACGCGCTGCTCGTGACCCTGTCCCGGGGACGGCCCCCGTTCCGGTGGGCCACCTACTACGTCACCGAGGGCCGCCATGAGGCCGAGGACTACCGCCCGGAGGTCCTGGAGGCGACCGCCCGACGGGTCATCGACGGCGCCCGGCAGTTGGTCCGGCTGGGTCTCCGCGACCCGGGCGATGAGCAGGATCTCCAGTTGCGGGGTGGCAGCTGGTGCTTCATGTGCCAGCGGGAGCCCGACTGCGAGGTGGCGGCCGCAGCGCGGATGGAGCACGCCCTGGATCAGCTCGGCTGAGCGGTCGGTCGCGGGTCGGACCGGCGGCGTCAGCCTGGTTCGGGCAGGATCGGACCGGTCTCCTGTGGGTGCATGCGCGCGCTGAAGTCCCAACTCGAGAGCCGGAGCTGATCGATGCGGATCGCGACCTCGTCGTCGGCGTTGCGGGCCAGCAGGGCAGCGAGGTCATCGTTGACCGGATCCAGGTAGCGGGCCAGCAGCGCATCCAGCATGCTCTGGCCGTGTTCGGGGACCACCGTGGCCCGGCCGGTGCCCCGGACCCCGCGGTAGGGCGGGACGTCCGGGCCGATCTCGATCCCGACACGCGGGTCGGCCGTGATGTGCTGCACGACATCGGCGTCTGCCCTGGTCGCGCACCACAGTGCCCCGTCGTCGTAGCGGTACCACAACGACACCACGAGCGGCCCCCTCGGTGCGAGCACGGCCAGGCGTACGGGGATCCTGGCCCCCAGGAGCCAGCCAACGACCTGCGGCTGGTCCCACGGGCCTCCAACGAGCTTCACGCGGCGCTTCCTCGATGATCGGTTCGTGCGGACATGTCGCACCCTCCGGGCATGATGATGTCATGGATACCACACCCGCCGCCATCCCACCCGCCACGAACCTGCGGACGTTCCGCACGCCGGTCCGAGGGCACGCGTTCGCGCCACGACCGCCCGGCACGACAGGTCCGGTGCCGGGTCAGGTCGCTCGGTTGCTCCGGGAACCGGGCAACCCGGCCGACCCGTATGCCGTCAGCGTCTGGGTCGCAGACGACCACGGCCGCTGGCGGATCGGGTATCTCGACCGGGGGGTGGCCGTCCGCGTCGCACCGCGGTTGGACGAGGGAGCCGACCTGGCGGTCCAGATCGAGGGGTGGACCACCGAACCGGACGGACGTTGGCTGCGGCCGGTCGTCGTCGTGCAGGCCCGCGACGAACCGGACGAGGTGCAGCGCCCGGCTGGACTGTGGGGACGGCCGCCGGGCGTGACGCGCCGGGTGGTGCGGCGTCCCGATCAGTCCTCGTCGCCGTCCTCCTCGTCGTCGTCTTCTTCTTCTTCCTCGTCGTCGTCGGGCTCGGGCTCGGGTTCCGAGCGCGCCCGCGTCCCGACCTCGACGATGCGGTCCTGCGGGACGTAGACGGTGCGGATCGTCTCGGTCACCGTGTCGCCCTCGAGTTTCTCGATCGTGCGGACGACCTGGACCGTGAAGCCACCGAAGCCGGCCTGTACCACCCGCTCCTGACCCTCGAACAACTCGTTGGTGGTCCGTCGTTCCTCATCGGGCTCGGTGCGGTTGGTCGGGGAACCGTGCGATGCGCTGACCCTGGATGCGATCGGCTGGCCGTACAGCGACACCGTGATCGACCCCGGGGTGTAGCTGGTCTTGACGATGATCGCGCCGTCGGTGTTGTTGGTGAACTTCACGTCGAGTTCGGGGTAGTTGAGCGTTGCTTCACGGCCCATCGGGTAGCGCGAGAAGTACCACGAGTGGGCCTTCCACTGGTCGATCTGCACGCCGGCGAAGAAGGCCGCGTTGTAGGTCGTGGTGCCGAACTGGGAGGTGCCACCGCCGCAGGTGTCCGTGAGTTCGCCGCGGACGATGGTGCCGGCCGGCTTGTAGCCACGTTCGCAGGTCCGTCGCCCCGAGGTCTCGTTGATGGAGAACCGTTCACCAGGCAGGGTGACGACGTGATCGACCTCGTCGGCGAGCTTCTGGATGTTGACCACGCGATCCTGGCCGGAGGGGTGGTAGGTCGTGAACGTGCCGAGCAGGTGTGTCGGCCGCAGTTCCTCCGCACGCTGCGTGGAGAAGTCCGCCTCGATCTTCTCCAGGCGCAGGTCGCCGCCGCGGTCCCCGGCGCGCAGCAGTTCGGTGATCTGATCCGCGGCCAGCTCGGGATCGAACCGGGTCCCGTTCCGCCCCGGTTCCACCTCGACGTCCGCGCTGACCGGCTCGAAGGCGGTCGAACCCTGGGTGTCGAAGGTGACCGGCGGTGCGCGATCCACGAGGTAGCGGGCGTTGCGGGCCTGCTGTTCGAAGCGGGCGGCGTCCTCCTCGGAGACGACGCTCGCCAGGGCGTCGGCGGTGACCACCAGTTCCAGCGTCGCACCGGTGGAGGTCGGCCGCTCCACGACGTCGATGATGGTGGCCACGTCGGTGGGGCTCAGTTCGAGCGTCTCGTCGCCGGAACTCATCGTGAGACTGCCGGCGATCGCGCGTTCGACCTGGGCGGCGACGGCCTCGACATCCGCGTCGGGAACCAGTTGTGGCTCGGTGTCGGCGGGTAGCTCCAGCTCGTCCGGTCCGGGTGCGAGCATCGCGTCGATGAGCGCCTCCGTGGTCTCGGACCGGCGGACCTCGACGAAACCCGTGGGCATGACGACCTCGACCTCGAGGCTGTCGGGATCGATCGTGACCGATCCGGGCGTGATCTCACGGTCGAGGTCGTCGGCCAGGTCGTCGACCCAGGCGGTGACCTCTGCCGGGTCGTAGTCCTCGGCCAACGCGATGTCGAGGACGGTTCGCAGGCTGCGGATCCGCTCGGCGATATCGCCGGGAAGTCCCTGGCGCCCCCGTGCCAACGCGGCCGCGGCGGTGGCATCCGCGTCGATCGTGTACCCGACATCCTCAGGGGCGACATCGATGGTGCGGTCCTGGAAGGTGAAGCTCACCGGGTCGGTGCGACGGGCCTCCGCGAGCGGATCGATCGCATCCCGGAGTTCGTCTTCGTTCATCCCGGAGACGTCGGTGCCGGCGACCGTGGTGTTGGGCAGCACCTGGCCGGCCTGGATGCCCCAGAGTACCGCCAGCCCGATGAGCGCGAGCGCCAGCAGCCCTCCCAGCCCATAGCCGGTGTAGATGAGTGCACGACGTTTCGTCATCGTCTGGGGATCCCCCTTGCACGCCGTTGCGCCATACGCGCGGGCTGCGGCGAGAACTCCGGAGGGTAGCAACGGGGTCGGTGCACGCTGTCCCATGGCCGTTCGACGCGCACCGGGACGGCCCAGGCGGCGGCGGGGCTGGTAGCGTCCCGTTGCCACGAACGGGCTCGGCGCTGTGGCCGATGCTGTGGCTCTCACTCCCGGCCGATGGCCCCTGCGCTACCCGGAGATCCGCTCAACGACTCCACAGACCCTGGAGGTGTGGTGACGGCGCTGGCTCGTAGTTGGGTGGTGCGCTCCATCGGTTCCCGCGGGGCCGTGGTGCTGGCGGCACTGGTCGTCGCGGCGTGCCTCGTTGCGGTGCTGGGTGGTGCGGCGGATGCGTCTTCCGACGAGGAACGTCTGGCCGAGGCACGTCGGGCTCTCGAAGCGATCGGTGGGCAGATCTCGGAGGCCGAGGCCGCGGTCGAGGAGGCCGACGAGGAACTCGAGGACGCGGATGAGCTCCTGGCCGAGGTCGAAGCGATCGTGAACGATGTCGCGACGGCGGTGGATGCCCAACAGGACGTCGTCGCACGAACCCAGCAGCGGTTGGCGCAGGTGGAGGACGAGCGTGACCTGCTGCTCGATGCGTTCAACCAGCGTGCGACCCGCGTGTTCAAGATGGGCCCGACACAGGCCTGGGACATGTTGCTGACCGGTGGCGACGCGGCGGACGCGATGGCCCGCACGTCGTACCTGCGGATCATCCTCGAAGGCGATCAGGTCGACCTCGAGGTGTTGGAGACCGCGGGGATCGCGGTGGCGGCCGAACAGCAACGGGCGGACGACGAGCGTGCACGGCTGGAGCGTCTGCTCGAGGAACAGGAAGCGATCCTGGCCGAAGCACAGGAACTGCGGGAGAGCCGGGCGCTGGCTGCGGCGAACGCGCGGGACCGGGTCGCGTTGCTCGAGGAGGAGCAGGACGACCTCGAGGCCGAGCAGGAGCAGATCGAAGCGTTGATCGCGCAGCGCCAGGCGGAGGAACGTGCGCGGCAGGCGGCGGCCCGCGAGGCGGCGGCCCGCGAAGCGGCGGCTGCCGAGGCCGCGCAGCAGCGGTCGTCGGGCGGTGGGTCGTCGGGCGGTGGGTCGTCGTCGGGGGGTGAGGCCTCGGCACCATCGAGCGCGTCCAGTGCCGGGTACTCGTGGCCGTTGTGTGCGCCGGTGACCTCTGAGTACGGCCCCCGGTGGGGTCGGATGCACCGCGGGATCGACCTCGGTGGGCCGACCGGTACGGCGATCGGCGCGGCGAAGGCCGGGAGGGTCATCTCGGCCGGCTGGCAGGGCGGGTACGGCCGTCTGTTGCTCATCGACCACGGGGACGGGGTGGTCACGGCCTACGCCCACCTGAGCAGTTTCGCGGTCGGCAGTGGTCAGTCGGTCCAGCGCGGGCAGACCGTGGGGCGGATCGGCATGAGCGGCAACACCACGGGGCCACACCTGCACCTGGAGTTCCGCGTCAACGGCCGGGCGGTCAACCCGCGGCAGTACCTGTCCGGCTCACCCTGCTGATCGGACGTGCCCGGTCGCTGGGCGAGCGCGTACCCTGCGATCCTGATGGGCGATCACCACGACCCGCACGCGCGGTACGACGGACTCGCGCTCGACCATGTCCTCGGAGGGCTGTCGGGGCGGGCGGCCGCCGAGTTCCGCTCCCACCTCTCCACGTGCGGGGATTGCCGGTCGCGGGTGGATGAACTCCGGGGGATCGCGGACGAACTCGGTGAGATCGAGCGGGACGAGCGCTCCCGTGCCCGGTTGCAGACCGAGGTGGTCCGCCGTGACGAGTCGGAGCATGCTCCGGCCGAACCGACCCGGCGGCTGACCGTCGGTCACGTCACCGTCGCGACGATCCTCGTGCTGCTGTTGGCTGCGGGCGTCGCGTTCTGGAACCTGCACCTGCGCACGACGATCGGCGCCTACGAGTCCGTGGTGAGCTCCCAGTCGGAGGCCCTGCGCGACATGGCAGCCGGGGTGCTGGTGGATGCCGAGTTCGCCGAAGGTGTGTCCGGCCGCCTCGTGGCGACCGACGAGCAGTTGGCGTTCACCCTCGCGGGACTCGACGTCGTGGCCGATGATGTGGCGGCGGTCTGGGTGACCGACGGTGACGGGGAGGTCGAGTTGGTGGCCGCAGCCCCTGCGGAGCTGCTCGACAGCGGGACCTATGCCGGGGTCCTCGATCTCGATGGCGTCGTCGAGGTGATCATCACGCTGGAGGTCGGCCAACCGGGAACGTCGCCGGTGGGACCCGAGCAGGCCAGCAGTGACCTCGATGCGGTCGTCGATTGAGCAGGTGTCGCCGTTGCGGCGCGTCAGGTGTCGCCGTCGGCGCGACGATCCAGGCGGTCCTCAGGATCCTCGTCGAAGTAGTCGAGCCGATCGACGGGCATGACGACGGCGGACAGCACGTTCATCAGGTGCGCGACGATGCGCTTGAGGTAGCGGTAGGTCAGCGCGTAGGCGACCGCGTACGGCTCACCGATCCGTCCGGTGACCAGGTCGGAGACCCGTCGGTCGAAATCGTCCTGTAGCCCGTCCCCGTACTGGAACAGCTCCCGTGCACGGTCGGTGTCGCGTTGCCCGAAGACCTCCGCGACGTCGCTGATGAGGGTGGAGATGTTCCCGCGTAGCTCGAGCATCTCGGTCATCAGCTCGCCGCGATCGAGGACCACGCCATCGGCGGCGATGTCGTAGAGGTTCTTGGCGTAGTCGCCGATCCGTTCGACGTCCTTCACGATCGACATGTAGATCAGCACGGGGGGTGCGTCGAAGCCACCGTGGACACCGGCATGGACCACGAGTTCGCGGCGGATCTCGCGCTCTGCCTCGTTGACCCGGCGGTCGGTGGCCCGGATGTCGTCACCGACCGTCCCTGGACTGGCGCCACCGATCAGTGCGGACATCGCCATGTCGAAGGCGTGCCGGTCGTCGATGAACATGCGCTGGAAGGACGCCTCGATGCGATCGAGGCGTCCACTGTCGTCCCTGCGGGTGAGGCCGAAGACCATCGGTCGATCCTAGTCATCAGTCGAGCAGGACGATGCCGAGCAGCGGCACCACGAGGAACAGGCCCAACACGTAGGTGACCATCACCGATCGCCGCTTGACGGCCTGGTCAGCGAGCCATTCCGCGGCACGGATCGGCAGGACCCTGACCTGGGGGATGGGGTAGAGCAACGCAAGGGCGGTGAGGTTGAACAGCGTGTGGACCAACGCGATCGACAGACCCTCCGGGCGCAGCACCGCCAACGAGGCCAGCAACGCGGTGATCGTGGTCCCGACGTTGGCGCCGAGCGTGATCGGGTAGGCGTTCCGCAGCGTGAGGATCCCGGCGGCGACCAGAGGGACCAGGATCGAGGTGGTGATGGTCGAGGACTGCACCGCGACCGTCACGGCGATGCCGACCAGGATCCCCACCGATCCGCCGCCGCGGCCGACGATCCGGTTCATCGTCCGCTCGACGGCGCCCGCGACCAGCAGCCGCATGTTCCTGGTGATGAACCCGAGCGCCAGGAAGATCAGGCCGAGTCCGATGGCCAGTAACAGCACGCCGGCGACGAGGCTCCCGAGGATCGTCGGGTCGATGATGTGTTCCAGTTGTTCGACCGGGAACCTGACCGCGCGACGGATCGGACTCGCTGGTGGTGCGGCCGCGTCGATCTCGGTCTCGCGCAGGATCTCGGTGAGCCAGACGGCGCTGCGGGAGAGCCAGCCGAACGCGAGCTCGAGCGGCAGGAGGATCGCGACGGCCAACACGTTGAACAGGTCGTGCATCGTCGCCCCGGCGAAGCCCCGCCGGAACTCCTCGGTCCGTCGGATGTTGCCGAGCGCCGCCAGGGTGTTGGTGACCGTCGTGCCGATGTTCGCACCCATGATCATCGGGATGGCTGCGGGCAGCGTCAGTGTGCCGGCGCCGACGAGACCGACGATGGCCGCCGTGGAGACCGACGAGGACTGGACGAGCACGGTGACGAGGATCCCTGCGCTCAACCCGGAGATCGGGTTCGCGACCTGTTCCAGCAGTCCCTGCTGGAACCCGGCACCGAGGGCGGAGATCCCCGCTTCGAGCAGTGCGACACCCACCAGGAAGACGTACAGCAGCAGGACCACCAGCGCTGCCCGCGCGGCGGTCGGGAGGTCGCGATGACCAGCGCGGCCGGTCCGTGACGATGTGCTCAGAGGAGATCCCTTGCGGATCCGAGGAGGAACGGCGAACGAGCGCCGGCAGCCTCGCAGGTCGCCACGGCAACCCGCAAGACACCGCGGGCGCCTGACGAGCGCGCACGACGAAGGGCGCGGCATCGTGCCGCGCCCTTCGTGGTGTGCAGATGTTGCTGTGCTGGAATGGAACCTCCGGCACCGCTCCCGGGGCAGGTGCCGCGCGGACCCGACGCTGTGGTCGAGTGACGTGCGGGGCTCCCGGGGCGTCGAGCGGGACAACTTCCCGACCGATGCGAGGGGCGGTACTCGGCTGGTATTCGCTGGAGCGTTCCAGCGTCCGGCCTCCTAGCGGCCGAGCACCTCCAGGGTCCCGATTCTATGGTTGCTACTCAATGGACCACCTCCTCTCTCTGGTGCGCGCACTGTGCCACACGGATCGCGATCCTGCACGCAGGCCGATCCAGCGGCTGCGCCACCGAGTCACTCCCTGGCGTGATCTGACAACCCGTGATCCTTCCTCGCCCGCTTGACGGCCTGGGAGATCGTCCGCCACATGTGCTGGTCGCCGAGCACGTCCCGGATCCCCGAACGCTTGAGCACCACCCGGGCCCGGAACATCACCCGCACCAGGTAGAGGTCGATACCGCGCTGACGCAGGCGGCCGATGAGGTTGTGGA
Source organism: Nitriliruptoraceae bacterium (assembly GCA_007136095.1). Taxonomy (GTDB): domain Bacteria; phylum Actinomycetota; class Nitriliruptoria; order Nitriliruptorales; family Nitriliruptoraceae; genus CSSed11-175R1. The sequence continues at coordinate 19,173 of SLHP01000132.1, read as the reverse complement.
GCATGTCGGTACTCGTGGTGTCGAGCTGGTCGGTGACCTCGAGGTCGAGGATGACCGCGCGGATGCCGGGCGCGGCATCGACCGCGGTGATCACCTGTTGCTCGACCGCGGCGGCGTTCACCCAGAACAGGGGGGAATCCAGACGCAGGATCTTGAGGCCGTCGATGCTCCGCCGCTGCGGGTGCCGGCTGATCGAACCCCAGGCGGCCTTCTCGCCCTTGATGCGCCCGATCTCCTCGACCTGGACGCGGCTGGCACGGTAGACCAGGCCCAGCAGTGACAGTCCGATCGCGATCAACAGGCCGTTGAGCGTGCCGAACAGCAGCACCCCCAGCAGTGCACCTGTCGCCGCGACCAGATCGTTACGCCGGATCCGTGCGTAGCGTCGCAGCGCGCGCACGTCCATCAGACCCCAGACGGCGTGGATCACGATCGCGGACAGCACCGCTCGTGGGAGTTCGCTGAGCGACGGAGCGAACACGGCCAGCACACCGAGTGTCAGCGCCGCCGCCGTGATGCTCACGACCTGGCTGTCGCCGCCCGCGCGCACGGCCGCCGCCGTCTTCGACAGGCTGCCAGCGACCCCGAGTCCCCCGAAGATCCCGGAGGCCACGTTGGCCACCCCGGTGGCGACGAACTCCTGGTCCGTGTCGATCCGGTATCCGCCCTGCGTGGCGAACAGCCGTGCGGCGCTGAGGCTCTCCGCGAGGCCGACCAGCGCCAGGCCGATCGCCGGGATGAACAGGATCCCGAGGTCGCTGAGGGCCAGAGCAGGTAGGGACGGTGCCGGGAGTCCACGTGGGACGGCGCCCACGACCGCGACACCGCGTTCGGCCAGGCCGAGCGTGTTCGAGAGCACGAGTGCGGCCACCACCACGAGCAGTCCCCAGGGAACCATCCGGGTCAGGGCGCTACCGAGGAACAGCACGGCCAGACACACGACGCCAAGGAGCGCGGTGTCGGCATCCAGTGCCGAGACCGAGGTGAGGATGCCGAACATCCGCATGAACACCCTGCCGTCGACGGGCGGCAGGCCGAGCAGCCGTGGCACCTCGCCGACGATGATCACGATCGAGAGCCCGAACACGAAGCCGCTCACGATCGGCTTGGAGAGGAACTCCGCCACCCACCCCGTCTGCAGGAGGCCTGCCACGATGAGGATCGCCCCGGAGAGCAGGGCCAGAGCGACGGTCAGTTCGACGGCCCGTTCAGGGTCACCACCGGCGTGCACGGCGACGATGGAGCCGGAGACCACGGACACCGTGGAGACCGGACCGACGCTGACGTGCGGCGACGAGCCGAACACCGCGTAGGCGATGAGGGCGACGGGGATGGCGTACAGCCCCACCTGCACCGGCACCCCGGCGATCACGGCGTAGCCGAGCGCCTGCGGGATGGCCAGAGCGGTGACCACGGCCCCACCGAGCAGATCCCGTCCCAGCCACTCGCGACGGTACTGGCGGCCCCACTCACGGATCGGCAGGCTCGGTCGCCGCCCTACCGTCCGTTCTTCCATCCCTATTCCCGGTCCTCGGGGTCCTCGTCGAAGTAGTCCAGACGTTCGAGCGGCATCACGATGGCGGACAGCACGTTGGTGAGGTGGGCGACGATGCGCTTGAGGTAGCGGGCGGCCAGGGCGCGTCCGACGCCGTTGGGCCGGTCATCGTCTCCGCGGACGATGCTTGACACGGTCTTGTCGAACTCGTCGAGGAGTTCATCACCGCGCACGAGCAGTTGCCGGGCACGGGCCTCGTCGCGGTCCGCGAACGTCTCGGCGGTCTCGGTGATCAACCCGTCGATCTCCGAGCGGAGTTCGTGCCAGGCGGGGAAGTCGGAGAGATCCACACCGTCACGGCCCAGGTCGCGGAGGTTCTTGGCGTAGTCACCGATGCGCTCGATGTCCTTGACGATGGACATGTAGACGAGGATCGCGGGGGTGTCGATCGCGCCGACCACACTGGCGTGGACCACCAGGTCGCGGCGGACCTCCCGTTCGCCCTCGTTCACCCGCTGGTCGGTGACCTTGATCTCGCGCCGGACGCTCTTCCAGTCGACGCCATCGAGCAGGATCGACATCGCCAGGTCGAACACGACCCGGTCATCGTTGAACATGCGCTGGATGATCGCCTCGATGCTCTCGAGCCGGTCGTCACCGGAGGTGCTGCGTTTGAACCCGAACGCCATGGCGTTTCTCCTATCGGTCAACCGAGAACGAACACCCCGACCACGGGGATCACGATGAACAGGCCGATCACGTAGCCGAGCACCAGGCTGCGGTGCTCGGTGGCCACGTTCGCGGTCCAGAGAGCGGCACGCAGCGGTAGGTCGCGGATCAGTGGGATGGGGTAGATGATGGCGATCGCGACCAGGTTGAACAAGGTATGGACCAGGGCGATCGTCAGGCCCTCAGGCCGTTGGACCGCCAGGGACGCCAGCAGCGCCGTGATCGTCGTTCCGACGTTGGCGCCCAGCGTGATCGGATAGACGTTGCGCAGGGTCAGCACTCCGGCCGCCGCCATCGGCACCAGCATCGCGGTGGTGATGCTCGAGGACTGCACGGCCACGGTGACCAGGATCCCGACGAGGATGCCCACCGCTCCGCCACCCTTGCCGATGACGCGGTTCATCGCCTGCTCGATGCCGCCAGCCACCATCAGGCGCATGTTCTTGGTGAGCAGGCCGAGCGCCGAGAAGATGGCCCCGAGGCCAAGTGCGAGGAGCAGGATGGCCAGAAGGATGGTGGGCAGCGGCAGTCGGGCGACCAGGTTCTCGATGGCGTCGACGGGCAGCTTCACCGCCGTACGGATCGGACTCGAACCCACCTCGCTGACCTCGGTCCCGCGCAACCGTGCCGTCAGCCACACGGAGGTGTTGGTCAGGAAGTTGGTTGCGAGCTCCAGCGGCAGCAGGATCGCGACGGACATCAGCTTGAAGTAGTCGTGCAACGTCGCGGCAGCGAAGCCGGCGCGGAACTCGTTCGGCCGACGGATGTTGCCCAGCGCCGCCAGGGTGTTGGTCACCGTGGTTCCGATGTTGGCACCCATGATCATGGGGACGGCCAACCCGAGCGGGATGGTCCCCGCACCGACGAGGCCCACGATCGCCGAGGTCGAGACCGACGACGACTGCACCAGGACCGTGAACAACAGCCCGGCGAACAGGCCGGCGACCGGGTTGGCGACCCGGTCCAGCAGCCCGGTCGTGAAATCTTCGCCGAGCCCCGCGATGCCCACCTCCAGCAACGCGACCCCGACGAGGAACACGTACAACAGGAGCAGGACGATGACGCCCCGCACCGGAGGTGGAACGGCACTGGCAGACTGGGGTGATCGGGGCTCGGACGCCACTCCGGCAACTCCAGGGATGGAAGGGAGCGGCAGCTTCGCATACCCGTGCGTTGGCCACCAAGTGAGCTCCCGTTCAGCATCCCGTCACCGTTGCGTCACCTTCCGGTCGGTCCGCACCCCCCGGAAACCGTGCGGACGGTTGGCCCCGGTCCCCGCGCCCGGCTACGTTGCCGAAGTTCCCGGGCACGTAGCTCAGTGGGAGAGCGCTGCCTTCACACGGCAGAGGTCGCTGGTTCGATACCAGCCGTGCCCACCATCACCGCCGGTCAGCGCCCGTCGGTCCGACTCCTGTCCCGCTCGCCGTCCGGCGGGTCCGCCCCGTCCCGCCCGGGCATGGGCTTGTCGAGCAGGGCGTAGATCTCCTCGCCGTCGACGACCTCGACGTCGAGCAGACGTTCGACGATGCGGTCGAACACCTCCCGCCGCTCGATGATGCAGCGTTCGGCGCGGTCCTCCGCCTCGCGCAGGAGTCGCGCCACCTCGGCGTCGATATCGGCCTGGGTCCCGTCCGCGTAGGGACGTCCGTGGAGACCCGGAACGCCACCGGGTTCGTCCTGCGTGGTGTAACCGACCGGCCCGATCTTGGGAGACAGGCCGAACTCCCGGACCATCCGCGTCGCCAGATCCGTTGCCTGCACCAGGTCGTTGGCTGCACCGGAGGAGAGTTCCTCGAGCGCGACGCGCTCGGCCACCCGACCGCCGAGCCGGACGGCCAGGGTGTCGGAGAGGTAGCCCTCGGCGGCGATGCGGCGTTCCTCGACGGGCAGCTGTTCGGTGGTACCGAGGGCCCGTTGCGCCGGCAGGATGGTCACCTTCGAGACCGGATCCGCGTACTCGGATGCGGCCGCGACCAGGGCGTGGCCGGTCTCGTGGACGGCGACGCGGTGCTTCTCCTCCTCCCGGAGCAGGTCCGAACTCTGGCGCTTGCCGATGATGATGCGGTCGCGTGCCGCATCGAAGTCATCGCGCGTGATCGTCTCCCTTCCCGCTCGGACGGAGTTGATGGCGGCCTCGTTCACCAGGTTCTCGAGCTGGGCCCCGCTGAATCCCGGGGTCCCGCGGGCCACGGTCTGCAGGTCGACGTCGTCGTTGATCGGTTTCCCGCGGCCGTGGACCTTCAGGATCTCGACGCGGTCCTTCTGCGTCGGGAGCCCGACCTCGACCTGGCGGTCGAACCGGCCCGGTCGCAGCAGCGCGTCGTCGAGCATCTCGGCGCGGTTCGTCGCCGCGATGATCACGATGCCCTCGCGGGGGTCGAAGCCGTCGAGTTCCTTCAACAGTTGGTTGAGGGTCTGTTCCTGCTCGTTGTTCGAACCGATCGTGTTCTGGCCGCCGCGTTTGCGGCCGACCGAGTCGAGCTCGTCGATGAAGATGATGGCGGGTTGGTGCTCACGGGCCTGCGCGAACAGGTCGCGCACCCGTGCCGCACCCACGCCGACGAGCATCTCGACGAACTCGGATCCGGACGCCGAGAGGAAGGTCACATCGGCTTCCCCGGCGATGGCGCGGGCCATCAGGGTCTTGCCCGTCCCGGCCGGTCCGAGCAGCAGGACACCGCCTGGACCACGGGCGCCGAGCTTGCGGAACCGCTCGGGATCCCGCAGGTAGTCGACGATCTCGCGGACCTCCTCGCGGATCTCGTCGTAGCCGGCGACGTCGTCGAAGGTCGTGTCGGGACGCTCGGTATCGATGATCTGCGCCTGGCTCTTGCCCATGCCCTGCATCTGGGACATCTGACCACCGGCGGCCCGCCGTATGAAGAAGACCACGAGCGCGATGATGAGCAGGATCGGCAGGATCGAGATGATCGCGGCGGCCCAGTTCGCGGTCGGAGGTTGTGCCTCGATCTCGACGCTCTGTTCCAGCAGGGTGTCGAGGAGATCCTCCTGGGCGAGCGCGGTCGGCACGACCGTCTCGAAGGGTGTCTCGTCGTCGAGTTCGCCGGTGACCCGGCCGTCCTGATCGATGGTGACCCGCTCGACCTGACCGTCCTCGGCGAGTTCCACGAATCGCGTGAAGCCGATCTCCTCCGGCACCGTGGCGTCGAACCCGCCGAACAGCACGGTGAGCATCGTGGCTCCGCTCAGCACCAGGAGCAGCACCCACCACCTCGCCCAGGTCGGCATCTGGCGAGCAACGTCCTGGCCGTGCGGACGCGAACGCTTCGGGTCGCGGTGCTCTCCGTCGGGGTTCGATGCTGCCAGGGCAACCACTCCTCATGCGCTGCCGACAGGGTACGGGCGAGCGGCCACCCGGGCCCGTCCGGACGCTGGGGGATCAAGGCGGCGACCGCGGAGCCGGAGCCGGCTGTCGCGCTGCCGTCGGTGACCTGTCAGCCGGTATCCGGATGCCAGGTCGGTGCGACGAACGCTGCGCGCTGCTCGTCGGCGGCGATGTCGTCGAACGCACGGGGCAGGGCGAGCCGGGCCCACGGCGGGACGGTCAGGTGCTGCCACTCGTCGTCGGCCACGTAGCGGGCATCGAGTGCCTCATGCCCGTCAGGACGCAGAGATCCACCGATCACCTCGCAGCGGAACAGGGTCAACACGTACTGCACGACGTCACCGTTGTCGTAGGTCACCTCGCACGGCTGCCCGCCGTAGACACCCAGGATCTGGAGCGGTCGAACGTGCAGACCGGTCTCCTCGAAGCACTCGCGAACCGCGGCGTCAGCCGGCGATTCGTCGGGTTCGACCGCGCCGCCGGGTGGCGCCCAGTGATCCCCCTCGGCGTGGTGCACCAGCAGGAGACGATCCTCTGCGTCGAAGACGCAGACGGTGGCCGACGGCAGCAGGAGCCGTTGGCTGCCGACCGACCGTCGGATGCTGGCGACGTGACCCGTCCGTGGCATGGCGCCCCCTTTCACGCCGCCACGGTAGTCACCTGTCGCGGCCGGTCGGCGACCCCGGGAACCGGGGACCACTCCCTACAACGGCAGACGCGACCGTGCCAGGGCGTAGGACGCCGCGGTCCAGCCGGGGACCCCGTGGACCGCGCCTCCCGGGAACGCGGAGGAACTGCCGATCCACAACCCGTCGATCGGGGTGGCGTACGGCAGCAGGGACGGCAACGGGCGGAACACCGTCTGGTCGAGTCGATAGGTGCCGCCCCCGACGTCGCCCCCGACGAGGTTGGCGTTCTGGGCCTGGAGCGTGTCCGGTCCCTGCACGTGGCGGGAGAGCACCAGGTCGCGGAAGCCGGGTGCGAAGCGTTCGATCTGGTCGGTCATCCGTTCGACGTGGGCCATGACCGCATCGGGGCCGGCAACGGCACCGGGGACGCGGGTGTAGGCCCACGCGGTGTGCTTGCCAGCCGGTGCCCGGGAGGGGTCGGCGATGCTCTGCTGGCCGAACAGCAGGAACGGTCGTTCTGGGATCTCGCCCCGCCGGACAGCCGTGGTCTGTGCGGTGACCGCGTCGGCTTCGCCACCGACGTGGACCGTGCCGGCCTGCCGAGCTTCCGGCGCGGTCCACGGGGTCGGTCCGTCCAGCGCCCAATCGACCTTGACGGTGCGTGGGCCGTACCGGAACCGCTGGAGCCGGCGGACGTAGTCGGCTGGCATGGCATCACCGACGAGCCGCAGCAGTGCGTGTGGGGAGGTGGTGGCGATCACCGTCGGCGCGCGGAACCGCTCGCCATCCTCGGTGACCACACCCGCGACGCGGCCACGTGCCACCACGATCCGCTGGACGCGCTGGCCGACCTGGACCGATCCGCCCAACGATCCGAGGTAGCTCGCCAGCGCGCCGGTCAGTGCGCCTGCGCCACCTCGCGGGCTCGGCCAGCCGGCCGCGTGGCCGAGCAGTTGCAGGTAACCGCCGGCGATGGCGGAGCCGGACTCCTCGGCCGGGATGTCGCCGTGCAGCACGGAACCGAACAGCCAGGCGCGGGCATGCGCACCCTCGAACAGGTCGTCGGCCAACTGGTCGGCGGAGGTCAGCAACAGGCGGGCGAACTCCAACGTTCCCTGCAGGCCCATGGCCGCCACCAGCCGGGCACCGCCCACCACGGGTGGGAAGCCGCCCAGCACGGTGGCCCGGAGTGCCTCGAAGTTGTCGAGGTAGGGGGCGGCGAACCGCTCCCACGCCCGGCCGTCGCCGGGATGCAGGTCGTCGAGGTTGGCGACGGTCCGGTCGAGTTCGCGGTAGAGCGCCCCGGCCCGTCCGTCCGGCATCGGGTGGGCCATCGCGACCTCGGGGTGGACCCAGTCCAGACCGTGGTCCGCGAGCGGCATCCTGGCGAAGACCGGCGAGGCCGCTGCGGCCGGATAGACCGCACTGAAGGTGTCGGCAACGAACCCGGGTTGCGTCAGTTCCTGGCTGATGACGGCGCCACCGAGCTGTGGTTGCGCTTCGAGGACGACCACGTCCCGGCCCGCGCGCGCCAGGCGGATCGCCGCGGCCAGCCCGTTGGGGCCTGATCCGATGACCAGCGCATCGACCCGTTGGGCCGGGGTCACGACGACAGCTCCTGGGCTGCGGCCAGCCGTCGTTGGACCTGCAGGGCGATCTGGTGCAGCATCGACTGCTCGGGCGCCTCCATGCCCCAGAAGGCGTGTTGCGACCATCGACCGACCCGGTCGTACATCTCGGCGAGGTGCCAGGTCATCGGGTCCCAGGTCCCCGCGGCCCGGAGGTAGGTGGTCCCGTCGATCGAGTACAGCACGAGTCGGTTCTTCGCGTCACCCATGAAGTGGCCCTCGTGACACACCAGGTCGAAACCCGCGTGCACCTCCGCGTCGTCGGGGATCGGTGAGGGTTCGTTCGGGCGGTCCGAGAAGCCGCTGCGCACCGTTGACACCCAGTCGTTGAGCGCCAGCGGGTCATCAGCGGTGACCAGGTCGTGGATCGTCACGTAGCCCCGGATGAAGACCGGCGTCCGCGGGCTCGGGAACCCGACGACCTCGATCTCGAAGGTCTGTCCGTCCAGACCGCCCTGGCGCAGGGGGGTGAAGCGTCCCAGTTCACTGGCGTAGTCGGGCCAGTGTTCGACCGCCAGGATGCCCCCGACGGTGGCCGCGACATCCGGCATCCTGACCGGTGGGTAGGTGTGCCAGATCTGTTGCTGTTCGGCGCGCCTCGGTGGGGTCAGTGGCCCCAGTCGGGCCTGGGCGAGGCGACGTTCCGGGTCGTGAGCCGCTTTGGCCTCGACCGTCGGGAAGGCGATGCCCCACCCCAGCCGGTCCCAGTCGGTCGCGGCCTCGGGGAACCAGGGTCCGAACAGCTTGGCGCCGCCTTCCAGGAGCGCTTCGCGTGAGAGGGTGCCGGTCTTGCCGCCGGTCCCACGCAACCGGGCGGTCCCGAAGGCCTTGTGGAACTGGAACACGTCCGTGGCACCCAGCCTGCGGGTGTCCCTCTGGTCCCAGTAGGTGGTCACGATCGTGAACGCCAGGCGCAGCTCGTCGAGGTCGCGGTCCGCGCGATCCTTCGCGTAGTACGCCGCGTTCAGGAAATCGGTGATCCACGCGGCGGCGCTGGGAGCGGCCAGGGTCGACCCGGTCATCGTTGCGGTGCGGGTGACGGGTGACTTCCGCGCGCGGTCCGCAACGACAGCGGCACCGGCACCGGCAGCAGCGGCGAGGATGTGGGACAGGCCCATGGACGGTCCTTCAGGGTGGGGAGGTGCGGGAGTGACGCGGGGACCGAGGGGCGATCGCATCGCATCGTCGTCGAACGTAGCGACGCGCCCAGCCGCTCGACAGGGTCGTCCGGCACGGTCAGTCGGACGTCGTACAGGCGGCCAGCACCGCACGGGTCCGACGCAGCCGGTTGATCGCCGCGATCGCGGCGGCGAACCAGGTCAGTGCTCCAAGGGCGAGTCCGGCCTGGAACCACAGTGTGGCCGACTCCGGGTAGGAGCTCTGACCGAACCCCCACACCGCCATCAGTACCAGCCACCCGAACACCGGCGCGGCGGCCAGCAGCCGCCACCGGGTCGCCAGCCGGACACGGGCCAGTTCGGTGACGATGGTGCGCGCGTCCCCGTCGAGGGAGGGAACGTCGTCCGGTCCGACGCGGGCCAGGCTGCGCTTGTCCTCGAAGGGCAGATCGTGCCACCTCGAGGCAGCTGGGTCGTCCCGGGGTGCGGGTGGCAGCAGCCACCGTTCGGGGAGCCCGCGACGGGCTCGGGGGTCGACCATCGGGTGTCCGGATCCTGCTCGGGGCGAGGGGAGGGTAGGGGGCTCTGCGCGGTGGTCGCCGCCGACGTGGTTGCCGCCGGTGGGAGCGGTCTGGCAAGCTTGGCCTATGGCGTCCATCGAGCAGCACCCGACCGTCGCGGTTCCCACCGCGGGGCCGCGCGTGCGGGCGATGACGCGAACGCTCCGCGTCGGGCGGCATCTGTAGGGCCTGATCAGGCCGCTGCCCGGCGCACGCTGCCACCGGTCGGGCGTCACTAGGCTCGACCTTCAAGCCCGAGCGCCCGTGCCTCGATGCGCGGGCAGGAGCGAACCCCGTGAGTGCAACCATCACCGTCCGCCATGGCGAGACCCAGGTCGACCTGGACGCCGGCGCGACCGCCATCCAGGCCCTGAAGGCGCTCGATGCGATCCGTGGCCAGATCGTCGCAGCGTTGGTCGACGGCGCCGAATGGGACCTCGACCGCCCGGTGCCCGACGGCGCCGAGGTCGCGGGTCTGTACGCCGACACCGACCAGGGCCGCGCGGTCCTGCGCCACTCGACCGCCCACCTGATGGCGCAGGCCGTCACCGACCTGTTCCCCGGCGCCAAGTGGGCGATCGGCCCTCCGATCGAGGACGGCTTCTACTACGACTTCGAGGTGGCACGCCCGTTCACCCCGGAGGACCTGGACGCGATCGAAGCGCGGATGCACGAGCTCGCGAAGCAGCGCCAGGCCTACGTGCGCGAAGAGGTCGCGCGTGAGGACGCGCTGGCGGAGTTCGCGGAGCAGCCCTACAAGCTGGAGATCATCTCGCTGGTCGACGAGGGCAAGATCGTCAGCGCCGTCGACGTCGCCGCTGACGGCGAGGATGGCGCAGCGGGCGCCCCGACCTTCACCGTCTACCGCAACGTGCGTCCGGACGGCGAGGTGGCGTGGTCGGACCTGTGCCGCGGTCCGCACGTGCCATCCACCGAGCGGATCCCTGCGTTCAAGCTGCTGCGGAGCGCCGGTGCGTACTGGCGCGGCCGCGAGGACCAGCCGATGCTCCAGCGCATCTACGGCACCGCGTGGGAGTCCAAGAAGGCGCTGACCTCCCATCTCGAGATGCTGGCGGAGGCCCGCAAGCGCGACCATCGCAAGCTCGGTCGTGAGCTCGAGCTGACCCATCACCCCGACGAGCTCGGCCCGGGGCTGTCGATCTTCCTGCCCAACGGCGCGATCGTGCGGCAGCAGATGGAGGACTGGATCCGGGCCGAGACCCTCAAGCGCGGCTACCAGCCCGTCTACACCCCCCACATCGCCAAAGAGGATCTGTGGCAGATCTCCGGACACCTGGAGAACTACGCAGAGCTGATGTACCCGGGGATGGACCTCGACGATGGCGAGCGCAGCAGCAGCGAGCACGCGAACCGACGCGGGGCCGCCTACCGGCTCAAGCCCATGAACTGCCCGTTCCACATCCTCGCGTTCACCTCGCGCACCCGGTCGTACCGGGAGATGCCGATCCGGATCTCCGAGCTCGGCACCGTCTACCGCTACGAGCGCTCCGGGGTGGTCAACGGGATGCTGCGGGCCCGCGGCTTCACCCAGGACGACAGCCACATCTTCTGTCGGGACGATCAGGTCGTCGACGAGGTCTACGACTGCGTGCAGTTCGCGCGGGACCTCTACGAGGCCTTCGGGCTCGGCGAGCCGTCGCGCGTGGCCATCTCCACCCGTCCGGAGAAGTCGCTGCCCGGCAACGACGAGGGGTGGGACGCCGCCGAGCAGGCGCTGATCCAGGCCGTCGAGCGCACCGGGCTGCCCTACGAGACCGATCCGGGGGAGGGGGCCTTCTACGGTCCGAAGATCGACATCCACGCCCGCGACGCGATCGGCCGGGAGTGGCAGTTGACCACCGTGCAGATCGACTTCAACCTGCCCGAGCGGTTCGACGTCAGCTACATCGGCCAGGACGGCGCCAAGCACCGGCCCTACATGGTCCACCGGGCGCTGTTCGGCTCGATCGAACGGTTCTTCTCGGTCATGGTCGAGTCGTTCAACGGCGCGTTCCCGACCTGGCTGGCGCCCCAGCAGGTGCGGGTCGTGCCGGTCGCGGCGGAGTTCGACGGTTACGCGACGTCGGTGGCGGACGCGCTGCGGGCCCGGGAGGTCCGCGTCGAGGTGGATGTCTCCGACGGCACGCTCGGCGCCAAGGTCCGCGACGCGCAGACCTCGAAGGTGCCCTTCACCCTCGTGGTGGGTGGCAGCGAAGCCGAATCGGGCACCGTTTCGATCCGCCGGTACGGCACCGACAAGCAGCGCAAGGACGTGCCGCTCGACGACTTCGTCACCGAGGTGGTGGCCGAGATCGCCGAGCGCCGTGCCAACGCGCCCGGGTGATCGATGATGGGCGACGAGGAACATGTCGGCGAGGTCGGCCGTGACGCGCGGTCCGACCAACCCGGGATGGCGGTCGACGGGCTGCAGCGGTTGTGGGCGCCGTGGCGGTACGGCTACCTCGTCGGCGACGACCCGATCGATGGCTGCCCGTTCTGCGTGATCCCCGCCCGCGGACCGGAACGGGACCGCGGATCGCTCATCGTCGCCCGCGGCGAGCACACGTTCGTGATCTTCAACGCCTATCCGTACAACCCCGGCCACCTGATGGTCGTGCCCTACGACCACGTCGCCGACCTCGAGGATCTGGATGAGCCGATCGCGGCCGAGATGTGGGCGTTCGGTCGCCGGGCCGTCAGGGTGCTCAAGGAGCGCGTCCACGCCCAGGGCGTCAACCTCGGGATGAACCTCGGTGCGGCCGGCGGTGCGGGGATCGCCGAACACGTCCATCTCCACGCCGTGCCCCGCTGGATCGGCGACACCAACTTCATCAGCGCGGTGGGGGCGTCACGCGTCCTGCCCCAGGCGTTGGAGGAGGTCTACGACGTGATGGCACCGGGGTTCGCCTGACCCTGGGCCCTGGGCCGTCCGGTCGTACCTTCCCACCGGCCACGTTGGTAGCGTGGAAGCCCTGCTCGGGGGTCGCGCATGTCCGTTCCGGTCGATGATCCAGACCCCCCGATGACCTCGAGGTAGCGGTGACGTTCCGGTCGAAGTTCCCTGCGTACGGTGACGCCGTCACCGCGCCGATCGGTCGCGGACTGTCACGCACGGGGATCACCCCGAACGCGATCACGACGCTCGGCCTGGTACTGACCGCTGCCGCCACCGCCATCGTCGCCACGGGCCGTCCCGTCGTCGGCGGATGGATCCTGGTCGCCGGCGGGCTGATGGACACCTTCGACGGGGCCGTCGCCCGGGCGTCGGGGCGAGCCACCCCGTTCGGCAGCTTCTACGACTCGGTGACCGACCGGGTGTCCGACGGGCTGATCCTCGGGGGGATGGCGTGGTGGCTGCGTGACGAGCCACGGCTGTTCATCCTGATCCTCGTCGCGCTCGTGGCCGCCCAGGTCACCAGCTACGTCCGTGCCAAGGCCGAGGCGATCGACCTGGACTGTTCGGTCGGGATCATGGAACGCGCCGAGCGGGCCGTGCTGTTGATGTTCGGCCTCATCTTCCACCGGTGGTTGCTGGAGCCGGTCCTGTGGTTGTTGGCGGTCGGAGGCGCGGTGACCGTGATCCAGCGGGTCCACCACGTGTGGTGTCAGATCGCCCGGGACCTCCCCGAGGAACTGGTCGCGCTGACCCTGCAGGACCATGCGTGGAGCCGGGCGTTCAAGCGGGCTGCGCGTGGGTTCTACGGCGAACAGAACTACCAGGAGGCGCAGCGGCAGCACCAGGACGCTGAGCCGTCGGGCTCTGGGTCGACGGGTGTCGGGTCGACGGGTGCCGGGTCGACGGGTGCCTCGTCGTGAAGTCGGAGGCGTCGCTGGATGCGCTGCCGCCACCACCGCCGGCGACCTGGTCGCAACGCCTCAGCTACTGGGGCTACCTGGCCGTGTGGGAAGGTGCCGCGCGTACCCCCGACCGGGTTGCCCGCCACCTGCCTGAGCGCATCGGACGGGCGTGGTTCACGGCTGCGAACCCACGGCAGCGTGACCAGGTGCGACGCAACCTGCGACGGGTCGTGCCGGACGCCTCACCGGCTGACCTGCGGGATCTGGTCCGGGCCGCCTACGTCTCGTATGCGCGCTACTGGCTGGACAGCTTCCGTCTGCACACGATGGATGGCGCGGCGATCGTCCGTGACACGCCGGCCGAGGGGTTGCACCACATCGACGCGGTCCGCGACAGCGGCAGAGGTGGCCTGTTCGCCACCGGGCACCTCGGTTCCTGGGACGTCGGCGCGTTCTTCACCGCGCAACGCAACTGGGGCATGGTGGTCGTCGCCGAGGTCGTCGAGCCCCGGCCGCTGTTCGAACGGTTCGTGCGCCTGCGCCAGCAGGCGGGCATCGACGTGATCCCGCTGGTCCGGGGTGGCAACATGCTCGAGCAGCTCGAGGCGCGGATCACCGAACAGGGCCAGCTCGCCACCCTGCTCGCGGACCGTGATCTGACCCGCAAGGGCCCGATCGTCGAGTTCTTCGGCGAGCCCTGCCGGCTGCCGCCGGGCACGGCCGTGCTCGCGCGGCGCACGGGGCGCGACGTGTCGATCGGGGCGTTCATGACCCAGGGGGACGGGTTCTACGGCGTCGTGTACGCACCGATCGAGGTGGCGGAGCTGTCGGTGTACGACGGTACGCAGCGGATCGCCACCGAGCTCGAACGCCTGATCCGTCGGTTCCCCGAGCAGTGGCACGTGTTCGTGCGCAACTGGCTGCGGGATCGGGAGCCAGACCACCCGGTCGTCCATGCCTGGCGTCGGGGTGAGGACTGGCGGGAACTCGCGCGCGCAGACCGGCGTGCCACGGCCCCGGACCAGGAGCAGTGATGAAGGTCGCGCTCGTCTCGCCCTACGACCTGCAGATCCCGGGCGGTGTCCAGGCCCACGTCGACCAGTTGGCGGCGACCCTGCGGGCCGGCGGCGATGACGTCGAGGTCCTGGGTCCGGGCCGTGCCGTCAAGGTGCCGTTCAACGGTTCGGTGGCGCCGATCGGCCTCGGTCCGACGGCGGGCCGACGCCTGCGGGAACAGCTTGAGGCTGCGGTGCCGGATGTCATCCACGTCCACGAACCGCTCGTGCCGTGGATCGGTCTGGCCGCCGCGACGTCCGACGTCGCGCCGGTCGTCGCGACGTTCCACGCGTGGTCGGATCGACGTCGGCTCTACCGGATCGCGCGGCCGATCGGGCGGCGGGTCGTTGCCGGCCTGTCCGGCATGCTGGCTGTCAGCGAGGCCGCAGCCGCCTACCACGCGGATGCGCTCGGTGTGCCGCGTGGCCGGTTCACCATCGTCCCCAACGGCGTCGAGGTGGCCCGGTTCGCCGACGCGGAACCGCTCCCCAACGTCGCCGATCCGTCCCGGCCGACCCTGCTGTTCGTCGGTCGCCTGGAGCCCCGCAAGGGACTGGTGAACCTGGTCCGGGCGTTCACCCTGCTCAAGAGTCGGCACCCGGACCTCCGGCTGCTGGTCGTGGGGGAGGGCAGCGAGCGGGAGCACTGCCAGTCGCTGCTACCGGCACGCCTGCGGGCGGATGTCGTGTTCCTCGGCCGGCTCGGCAACGAGGATCTGCCCGGCGTGTTCGCCGCCTGCGACCTGTTCGTGTCGCCAGCGGTCGGTGGAGAATCGTTCGGGATCGTGCTGTTGGAGGCGATGGCGGCCGGGCGAGCGGTGGTCGCGTCCGATATCCCCGGCTACCGCAGTGTCATGACCGACGGGCGGCAGGGCCGTCTGGTTCCACCGGGTGAACCCGCACCGTTGGCGGAGGCGATCGGTGTGATGATCGACAACCCGGCGTTGCGCCACGCCGCCGCGGTGGAAGGCCGGCGCACCGTGTCCCGCTACGACTGGCCGGTCGTCGCTGACGAGGTCCGGGCGTGCTACCTCGACGCGGTTGCGCGGGGGTGACACCCCTCGCCACCGGACCTGGGTGCGCTTGCACGACCCCGGTGTCCGGTGGCCGTATCCTCTCGCCCGACCGTGTCCCGATGTGATCTGCAGAGAGCGGAGCGATGACCATGGTGGGTCGGATGCGATGGTTGCTGGTGGTGCTGGTGGTACTGGTGATCGGAGCGCTCGGACTGGTGGCATGCTCCTCGGACGAGCCGGAGGAGACCACCGCCGTCGAGGAGCCGGAGCCCGAACCGGAGCCGGAGCCCGAACCGGAGCCCGAGCCGGAGCCTGAGCCGGAGCCGGAGCCCGAGCCGGAGCCGGAGCCCGGCCCGGCGGCGGTCCTGACGGGCGAGCAGGTCGATGAGGAGGTCCTCGAGCGGCCGATCATGATCGTCAAGATCGAGAACTCGCCCCAGTCGCGGCCGCAGTCGGGTCTGGAGGCCGCGGACGTGGTCATCGAGGAGGTCGTTGAAGCCGGAGTGACCCGCTTCATGGCGCTCTACCAGACGGAGATCCCCGACGACGTGGGGCCGACCCGCTCGGCGCGTCCCGTCGATGCCCAGTTGGTTGCCAGCTATGGCCGTTCGGGGTTCGTCTACTCCGGGGCGCGGCCCGAGGTCCAGAATCTGTTGGCCAACACGTCAGCGATCCGCATCGCGGAGGGCGGGCCGGGCTTCTACCGCCTGGGTGAGCGTCGGGCACCGCACAACCTCTACAACCGGCTGCCGCAGGCACTGGACGCGGCCATCGGCCGTGATGCGGAGCCGGTCGAGGACGTCGGGTGGGTGTTCGACCAAGAGCCGCCGAACGGCGAGGTCGCGTGCCCGCCGGACCAGGACGATGCGTGTGCGGACCCCGGTGGCCAGATCGACATCCGGCTGTCCAGTAGCTACCGGACCGGCTGGGAGTACGACGCCGACGAGGGCGTCTACCGCCGCTTTCAGAACGGTGCGCCGTTCGTGGTGACCGGACCCGACACGATCGGTGCGGCCAACGTCGTGGTGCTCGCGACCCGCCACTACCTCGGGGAACCCAACTGCTACGGGGCGCGGTGCCCGGAGACCGACGTGGTGACCGATGGCGCACGTGCCATCGTGCTGCGCGACGGCAACCGCTACGAGGCGACCTGGCGCAAGCCGTCGGCCGATGCCGACATCGAACTGCTCACCGAGGACGGCGAACCGTTCCCGTTCAAGCCCGGGCCGACCTGGCTCCACCTGCCGTCGGCGTCCGATATGCCCCCGCAGATCGGGTGATCGGGTCGCTCCGACACGCGTTCATCCTCGGACGGTGAGGCAGTACGCTGAGCAGGCAGGAGCGCCCGTTCCTGGCTGTCTCGACCAACCGGGCGACCTGCCTCCCCAAGCTTCTGGAACCACGAACGTTCGGAGTCCACGGTGACCGACCAGTCGACCGACCACGCCGCTGCGACCACCGGGAGCACCCGCGTCAAGCGCGGCCTCGCCGACATGCTCAAGGGTGGCGTCATCATGGACGTCATCGACGCCGAGCAGGCCCACATCGCCGAGGAGGCCGGTGCCGTCGCGGTCATGGCGCTCGAGCGTGTGCCCGCTGACATCCGCAAGGACGGCGGCGTGGCCCGGATGAGCGACCCGGAGATGATCGACGGCATCGTCGAGGCCGTGTCGATCCCGGTCATGGCCAAGGCCCGCATCGGTCACTTCGTCGAGGCACAGGTGCTGCAGTCGCTCGGTGTCGACTACGTCGACGAGTCCGAGGTCCTGACCCCGGCCGACGAGGCCCACCACATCGACAAGTGGCAGTTCGACGTGCCTTTTGTGTGTGGTGCGACCAACCTCGGTGAGGCGTTGCGCCGCATCTCCGAAGGCGCGGCGATGATCCGCTCCAAGGGCGAGGCCGGTACCGGCAACGTCGTCGAGGCGACGCGTCACATGCGCTCGATCATCGGTGAGATCCGGCGCCTGGCCACGATGGACACCGCTGAGCTGTACGCGGCCGCCAAGGAACACCGCGCGCCGATCGACCTGGTGACCGAGATCGCCGAGTCGGGTCGTCTGCCCACCGTGCTGTTCACCGCCGGTGGGATCGCGACCCCGGCGGACGCCGCGCTGATGATGCAGCTGGGTGCCGACGGTGTGTTCGTCGGGTCCGGCATCTTCAAGTCCGGCAACCCCGAGCAGCGTGCCCGCGCCATCGTCGAGGCCACCACCCACTTCGAGGACCCCCAGGTGATCGCCAAGGTCTCGCGTGGGTTGGGTGAAGCGATGGTCGGCATCGAGATCAACACGCTGGCCGACGATCAGAAGTACGCCTCCCGCGGCTGGTGAGTGGCCGTTTCGTTGCACCTCGGTGGACGCCGGGGGAGCGGCTGACGGGCCGGCTTCCCGATCCCGAGTGGTCGGACGAGGCACCCACGATCGGGGTCCTCGCCCTGCAGGGCGATGTGCTCGAGCATCTCCGCGCGCTGCGCCGTTGTGGCGCCAACGCGGCGCAGGTCCGCACCGCGACCGACCTCGATGGTGTCGACGGGCTGATCGTGCCCGGCGGTGAGTCGACCACGATCGGCAAGCTGCTCACCCGCTTCGAGGTGCTGGAACCACTGCGCGCCCGGGTCGCGGCCGGCATGCCGACGTTCGGGACCTGTGCCGGGATGATCCTGTTGTCCGACGAGTTGGATCAGGACGTCGAGCAGCCGGTGATCGGCGGTCTGCACGTG
Source organism: Nitriliruptoraceae bacterium (assembly GCA_007136095.1). Taxonomy (GTDB): domain Bacteria; phylum Actinomycetota; class Nitriliruptoria; order Nitriliruptorales; family Nitriliruptoraceae; genus CSSed11-175R1. The sequence goes on along the minus strand of SLHP01000132.1, from coordinate 1,077 downwards.
CGGACCCGCCGCAACGCCTTCGGCCGGCAACTGGACTCCTTCGACACCCGGATCGAGGTGGCCGGGATCGACGGGGGCCCGCTGGACGTCGCCTTCATCCGTGCGCCGCGTGTCGAGCAGGTGCTGGCGGACGACGTCGAGGTCCTGGCCGAGGTCGACGGCTACCCCGTCGTGGTCCGCCAGGGACCGTTGCTGGCGACCAGCTTCCACCCGGAGGTCACCGGCGACGACCGCCTCCACGCGGCTTTCGTTGCGACCGTCCGGAATGCGATGGCGGCTCCCTGACGTCAGCCGGCGTGCAGTAGCGGGGGTGCTGTTCGCACGGCAGTGAGGGAGTCGATCACCAAGCCCATCAGTGCATCCAGGCATCGGTCAGGCGTCGACCCGGTCGCTGTAGCGCTGACGCGCGGCTTCGCCGCTCGTGCCGAGCTGCTCTCCGACCTTGGTCCACGACCATCCTGCCTCGCGGGCGCGCCGGACCTGCTCCAAGATCTCCTGCTCGACGAGCGCACGGCGATAGACGGCACGTCGAAGCGCGAGCAGGGCCGGCTCGACTCGGTCGGCTTCGCGCGGCTCGTAGCGCTCGAACTCATCGGCGAGTTCGGCGGCCTGGGAGATCAGGTCATCGATCGATCGCGGCATCACATCACCTCAGGAACCTCGGTCGAGCGCGCATCGCATGCACGATGGCCACATCGTCATGCCAGTCCACGACGCCGATCTCGGTCAGGTTTCCGGCGCGGTCGGGACCGATGTACATGACCATGCCTCCGCCGAGGTCGTAGACGTCGATCGCGAACGCCCAGGCATGCAACGCATCGGCTTCGGCGATGCCGTGCCTGGCTGCGCTATGCAGCACGATCGGAGCGTCGATGTCCACGGAAGGTATCCCGTGCCGGAGGCGAGGGCAAGGTAACTTGTCGCCATTGCTGCAGTTGCGTCAACGGTTCGGCCCCTGTGGAGAACATCACGCTCGTCACCTCCAGATGTGGCCTCGGTCTCGAGCTGCGATCGAACTCATGCTCGCGGCGCGGATACCGTCGGCCATCAACCTTTATGGAACGGACGGTGCCGGTG
>SLHP01000147.1 GCA_007136095.1 Nitriliruptoraceae bacterium | reverse complement strand
CTGCCGAACACCTCACCCGCCGCGAGGCTGCCCGTCTCGTCGTGTCCGGCGACGCCCGCCCGCGGCAGGTCATCGCCGCCGTGGGTTCCCAGGTCCCCGCCGCGGTGATCACCTCGCGCGCGCCGGGGCCCGAGGGCACCCGACGTGTGCTCGCCGAGCTGGTCGTGCTCGCCGCCGCCTTCGCGCCCGAACGGGCGATCGTGGCTGCGACCCAACCGTTGCGTCCGGGGGGCGGGATGGTGATCGCGCACGATCTGCAGGTGGTGGCCGACGGCTGCGTCGAGGTGACCCGAGGGTGGATGTGGCGGCGGTTGTTCGGCCGCATCCTCTGGGTGCCCGCCGAGGTCACTGACTGGCGTGTGCCGGGAGCCGTCACCTCCGACCTCGCCCGCCTCATCGTCGCGGAGCGGTTCACGCCCCCTTCGTCCGATCAGCTCCGTGAGCTCGTGGACCACTGCCTCGCCGTCGGGCACCGCGTCCGTCTGGGGGTCACCTCGCCCGTCGCCGGATGACGTCACCCCGATCGAGGAGCCAACGATGCCAACCCCGACCTTCGATGACCCCTGCGCCACCGCGCGCGACGAGGCCACGCCCCGGCTCGCACGCGGACTCGACCTGCGACCGACGCTGATCGGCTTCGAGGGCGATGAACCGACCCTGTACGTCCGCAGCGCTCCGGCGTGGGTCGGGACGACCTGGAACAGCGTCACGGCGGCGCTCGTGATGCTGCCGTGCCTGCTCGGGATCCGGCGCCTGCTCGTCGTGTGCGAGAGCCGGGTCACCGACCACTCGATCGACGACCCCGTCGCCCGTGACGCGCACGCTGAACGTGGTGTCCTGGTCACCCGGGCGGAGCAGCACGGCGACGACCGACCGGTCATCTCTGGGCATCTGCTCACGTGGCAGCGGCCCGGTCCACAGCAGGTCGCGTGGGATGCTCCGATCCGGCTCGACGACGGACCGTGGGGAGACGTCCTGAGCCACGCGCTCGGCCGGGCCGACCGGCAGGGCCCGGGTGACGGCCGGCCGAGCAGCCTCGTGTACGGGTTGTCGCGCTGCGGTGTCGTCGTCGCCGTCGCGCCGCGTTGGCGCGAGCGCTACGGCCTGGACCAACCGGTCGATCCCCGAGGCGTCCGCCGCGAGGATCGGCGCCGCGCCCGCGCTCACCGGTCCGCCGGCCGACCGAGCACCGTCGAGGCTGCGTCATGACCGACTCCGACCGCCCCGCGTCCTCCGGTCCGTTCGACCCTTTCGACTGGGTGCGCGAGCTGGTGCTGGCCGATCTGGACGCCGGCGACGTGCCGTCTCGCCTGCTGCTCGCCGAGGACGGCCAGGGCACCGAACCCGGGGTGCAGATCGTGGCCCGACCGGAGTCGCCGCACGATGACGCATCCCCGCTCAGCGAGATGGCCTGCGCCATCGCGGCCCGACCACCCCGGCGCGCGGTGTGGGTCGTGCCGGGCCGCCTCCGCGACCTTGCCGACGAGCGGGCGGCACCGCTCGGCCGCTGCCTGGTCCTCACCTGCCTGGATCGCCGACCCGGTGGGTGGCAGCTGCACGCGCGCACGATCCCGGTTCACCCCGACGGTAACGGGCTGCTGCTCGCGGCCGCCAGCGACGTCGAGGTAGAACTCTCCCCAGTGGCCTCGTTGATGGACGACGCGGCTCGTCTGGCCGCGGGTCACGACCTCCAGCGGACCCTGGCGGTGCTGTCGATCTGGGGACACACCGTTGCCACCACGGAGATGGGGACCGACCGTTCCTTCGGCGCAACCCTGCCCGCCCCGAACGGCAGCGACCGGCACCGGGTCCGCCGGATCGCCGACGAGTTCGAAGCCCGCCACACCCCAGCGGCGCCGGCGGCCAGCATCCGACGCCGCCCGGCGATCCCCACCGGGATCCCGGACGGCTGGGCACCCGCCTGTCTCTTGTGAGCGGTCCGCAGGCGATGGGCCAGGCACAGCGGACCCGATGAGGCTCACCTACCCTTGGCAGCTCATGGACAGCGAGCTCGCCCCGCGTGTCGTCGGCAGGACGCTGCACCCTCAGGACGACCTCGACGTGCACGATCTCTGACCGTGCCCTGGCCCTTATCTGAGCTCGCGTCCCGGCCCCCCGGCCCTCTCCCGACCGGAGAAGCGTGAACGTCTCGCCGACACCGCGAGGTCCGATGCGTCGCTACCTCGAAGCCCGTGGGGTGGTGGGTCGTATCGACCGGCCGCACGTCACGGCGAGGTTGGTGACCGCCGACGGCGTGGCGTTGGAGGGCTCGTACCTGTCGGGTCCTGGGAGCGGCGAGGTCGCGGTCCTGCTCGCGCACGGGTTCGCGGCCAACCGGCGCAAGCCCGCCTACGCCCGGTTGGCGGTCGCACTGGCGCAACATGCTCCGGTCCTGACGGTCGATCTGCGGGGTCACGGGGGATCGGGCGGGGCGTGCACGCTCGGGGACCGGGAGGCCAGGGACATCGAGGCAGCACTCCGCTGGCTCCGCGGCGTCGGCCACGACCGGGTGGTCGCCGTCGGGGTGTCGATGGGGGCGACGGCGGTGCTGCACGCGGCGGCCGGGGGCGCGGCGGTGGATGGGGTGGTCACGGTGTCGGCGCCGGGGTGGTTCCGCGACCCACCGGACACCGTGCCACTCCAGCGACTGCACGGGGTGTGGGTGAGCCCCGTGCGACGCCGGGCGCTCCGGATGGGCCTCGGCGTGCGTCTGGACGGTCCCGCGGGCTGGTCGTCGCCACCGCACCCGGTCGAGATGCTCGATGGTGTTTCGGTGGCGTACCTGGCGGTCCACGGACACGGCGATCCGTACTTCCCCGCCTCGGATGGTGCGGCGTTGGTGGCGGCTGCCGGTGACGGGGCGGTCGGGTGGCTGGAGCCGGCCGGGTTCGGCCACGCGGAGGACGGGTTCACGCCGGCGTTCAACCGCCGGCTCGGCGGGGCGATCGCGACGTGGCAGGCCACCGGCACGTTCCCGACCCGGGACGCCTCGCTCTCGGCGTAGCGGTGCCCGGCGTCGGTTGGTGGTCCTTGCCGGGCCGCGGCACATGACGTCAGGCGTTCAGTGCCGGGCGCCGAGGGCGTGCAGCCGGCGCGACGCCGAACGGCCCGGTCGCGAGGACCGGGCCGTTCGGATGCTGCGTCGTGTGGGTATTAGCTCAGGTCACCCTCTTCGCGGCGACGTCCCAGAAGCAGGGCGGCAGCGCCGAGGGCTGCCAGGAGCAGACCGAGACCCGCGAGCACGCCGGTATCGAACCCGGTGCGCGGGAGCGTCGTGGCCTCGGTGGCGACCGGCTGTGAGTCATCCACGATGACCACACCGGCGACCTGAGTGAACGAGATCGTCTCTGAGTCGTCGTCGTCGACCGCGCCGCGGCTCTCGACGCCGACGCCGGTCGCCTCGACGACGTTGGTGAGCGAGTCATCCTTGAAGTCGTCGATCACGACCTCATGGACCGCGGTGAACGTGACCGACGCGCCGACGGGCAGAACCGTTCCGCCGAGGGCGGCGAGGAAGGCCTCGGTGAGATCACCGATCTTGTCGTCGATGACGGTCAGGCTGTCCAGGTCCTCATCACCGGTGTTGGTGACGACGAACTGGTAGGTGACGGCGACGGCATCGCCATCTGCGTTGAACACGACCACGTTGTCGCTGACGCCGCCGATCGCGGTCTTCTCAACCGAGATACCCGGCTCGAAGACCACGCCGAGGACCCCGGCGATGTCGATGGTCTCGTCATCCTCGGCATCGACGTTGTCGCCGCTGGTGACGCCCGTTCCGGTGACCGTGGCCACATTGGTGACGGAGCCAGTGGCGAAGTCATCCGCGGTCGTGGTGTAGGTCGCCGTGACCGTGACCTCGCCGCCGACGGGGAACGTCTCGCCATACTCGTCATCGACCGCGTCGACGAACTCGTCGGTGAGGTCGCCGATCACATCATCCTCGAGTCCGAGGGTGTCGAGGTCCTCGTCACCCTCGTTGGTGATCAGGTACTCGTAGGTGATCTCCGCAGACTCGCCCTCCGTGAGCAAGACCGTGAGTGTCCCGTTCGAGAACGTGAAGTCCACGTCCGCCGACACCGCGGTCTTGACGATGCCGATCCCCGGCGTCAG
>SLHP01000251.1 GCA_007136095.1 Nitriliruptoraceae bacterium | reverse complement strand
TCCGCGTGGAGGACACCGACGCCACCCGCGCCACCGAGGAGTCCATGCGCTCCATGATGGAGGCGATGCGCTGGATCGGGCTGGACTGGGACGAGGGCCCGGAGGACGACGGCACGTCGCGCGGCCCCTACGGCCCCTACCGCCAGTCCGAACGCACGGCCCTCTACGCCGAGGTGGCACGCCGCCTGGAGGCCAGTGGCGCGACCTACCGCGACCACCGCACCAGCGAGGAACTCGAAGCGTGGCGCGAGCTGCAGCGGAAGGGCGGGGACGGCGGCCCGCCCGTCGTGAAGGCCTCGACGTTCGAGCACTCGGACGAGGACCTGGCGCGCCGTGAGGCCGAGGGCAGCGTCGGGTCCCTGCGGCTGCGCACCCCCGAGTCGGGCTCGGTCACCGTCACCGACCTGATCCGCGGTGAGATCACGTGGGACTGGGCGACGATCTCCGATCCCGTGATCGAGCGCTCGGACGGCTCCGCGACCTACCCGCTGGCCAACTCGGTTGACGATCTGGCGCAGGGGGTCAGCCTCATCTGCCGGGGCGAGGACCTGCTGTCGGTGACGCCGAGGCAGGTGCTGCTGCACGGACTGCTGTTGACCGATGGCCTGCTGGACGCCGCGCTCGCCGCGGTCGGGTTCCCGGCCCGCGACGCGTCGTGGGTTGCGCCTGAGGCGTTCGCCCACCTGCCGATGGTGGTCGGCATGGACCGCAAGAAGCTGTCCAAGCGGCACGGGTCGGTGTCGATCCAGGAGTTCCGCCGGCAGGGTTTCCTGCCGGAGACCCTGCGCAACTACCTCGCGCTGCTGGGCTGGGCGCCGAGGGACGGTCGCGAGCGTCTGGACGACGCCGACATGATCGCCGAGTTCGATCTGCGTGCCGTCGGCCGGTCCGCCGCCGCCTTCGATGTCGACAAGCTCAGCGCGTTCAACGGCGAGCGGATCCGCGAGCTGGATCCTGGCGAGCTCACCGACCGGCTGACCCCCCACCTCGACGGCACCTACGGCGAGGTGGCGCTCCTCGACACGCCGCCGACCGACTCCCAACGGGCGATGGTCCACGGACTCGTCCCGCTGGTGCAGGAACGCATGCAGCGCCTGGATGAGATCGTCGAGTACGCCCCACCCTTCCTGGTCGATGAGCTCGAACTCGACCCGGACAGCGTCAAGAAGGTGTTCACCAAGAAGGGCGCGCCGGAGGCCATCGAGGCCACCATCGCGGTGCTGCCCGACGTCGAGTGGAGCGTTGAGGCGATCGAGGAGGCGCTGCGGGGTCTGCCCGAACAGCTCGGCATCGGGTTCGGCAAGGTCGCGCAGCCGGTGCGGGTCGCGGTCACCGGCTCGTCGGTCAGCCCGCCGCTGTTCGAGTCGATCGAGCTGCTCGGTCGCGAGACCAGCCTGGCACGGCTCCGCGCGGCCCTCCCTGTGGCGCAGGAGGCGCAGCCGGCGGCCGAGTGACCGTTCGCACGGCGCTTTGCGGTCCCGGGTCCGCCCACGTACGCTGCTCGACGCGAACCGGCCCCTCGGTCGACCGCCCCTCCGGAGCACCAGACCGGATCAGGTGCGCGCTCGAGCTCCCGAGGTGATCACCGGTCCGCTGCCCTTTCGGGGGTGGTGTAATCGGTAACACGACTGGTTCTGGTCCAGTTATTGAGGGTTCGAGTCCTTCCCCCCGAGCTGGTCGCCGCGACGGCATCGCCGTCAGGTCGACCACGACGCGTGGCCCCGGCTACGCTTCGCACCGCGCTCCGTACATCGTGGCCACGGCCTCGTGTCCGGAGCGTTGCACGAGCCGCGCCCCCGTCGTCTAGCGGCCTAGGATTCCACCCTCTCACGGTGGCGACGCCGGTTCAAATCCGGTCGGGGGTACGTGTCGCAAACGCACAGGACTCCGCGGAGGCTCCCGGTTCCAACGGCCGGGAGCCTCTGACGTGAGGCCCCGCGTCGAGAACCCGGGGGTCGATCCGGCCTGTTCCGCGAGCAGTTCTGGCGCGTATCGACGCAACGTGGCCACCGCGTCGTGGACGCGATCGGCGACGCGTTGTCCGCTCGGTTGCGACACGGTCCACAGTTCGAGGTTCTCGGGGCGATTGTCCAGGCGGTCGCCGTTGCGGTGGTGGACGTTCTCGTCGCTGACCAAAGCTCGACCCAGGATGCGCGCCACGACCAGCCGGTGCTCAGCTGTGTAGGCCGCTCCCGACGCAAGGTGCTGCTCGCTCGCGTCCACCGGGACATAGCGGTACCCCTCCGAGACCCAACCCTTCGAGCGGCGGGGGACGGGAGGTCGTGGCATCCGCCCGATCGGGATGCTCTCGTGCGCGTCGTCATGGACACGCCAACGCTGATAGTGCATTGTGCAGAGGCCGCGAGCCTGTGGCAGCGCATCGCAGCCGGACACCGAGCAGCTGTCGGGTTGACGACGGCGCGAGAGTGGCTGATCGGGCTCGATGGTGCCGTTCCGCCACCATCTTTGGTAGTGGCCGTGGCACCAGCCCTGGCTCGCGGCCGGGCGGTCGCATCCCTCGACAGCACACTCGGTTGGACGCTCGCTACGGACCGGACTGCCGGTCCGTAGCCACCGCTTGTAGTGCATCGCACACCACCCGCGGGTCGTGACGGGCCGATCGCAATCGTCCTCCCTGCAGTGTCGTCGGTCGGGATCGGTCGTTCGTTGATGTGCTGGTTGGTGTGGTTGGTCCATCGGTGGGTCCTCAGATCGTGATCCACCGCCCCGGAAGCCAGAAGTATGCCCGTGGGGTGTGACAGCCCCGAGCAGCGCCATCGGGACGAGAACGAGCATGTCCTGGGAGCAGATCTACGACCGGCGTCGGAGTTTCGTGGGCCCCTGACCTGCGGCTTCAACCCCGCGTTCACCTCAAGGTGAACGGACCCACCCGACGTTCATCTCCCGTTCTCCTGCATCGAGCCTGACGGCTACCCGCCGTCCGTAGCGTTCTGGCTGTTCGCCACCGTCACGATGAAGCGGCGTTCAACCTCCCACACCGCTCAACAACAGGAGTCGCATCCATATGCGCACATTCTCCCGGATGATCGCCGCACTCGCGGCCGCATCCCTGCTCGCGGTCGCCTGTGGCGACGGCGGAGTCACCGCTCCCGACGAGACCCCCGACGACGCCGGCGACGCCGAACCCGCAGCCGACGAGGACGCCGACGATGGATCGGACGACAACGGCTCGTCCGGCGGCGCAAGTGGCGACCTGGTCGGCGCCGGCGCGACCTTCGTCAACCCGATCTTCGTCGACTGGATCTTCGAGTACCAGAACGAGGTCAACCCCGGTGCGAACATCAACTACCAGTCCATCGGCTCCGGTGGTGGCATCGAGCAGTTCCTGCTCGAGCAGGTCGACTTCGGTGCCTCGGAGCGCTACCTGCGTGACGACGCCCTGGCTGAGGGTGCCGAATCTCGTGGCTGTGACGCGATCCAGTTCCCGATCGTGTTCGGTTCGGTGACGATCGCCTTCAACGATCCCGAACTCGACGGGCTGATCCTCGATGGCACCACGATCGGCGACATCTTCGAGCGGCGCGTCACCAACTACAACGACCCGCAGATCCAGGCGCTGAACCCCGACCGTGAGCTGCCCGACCAGGACATCATCCCGGTCCACCGCTCCGACGGGTCGGGTACGACCTCGGTGTTAACGACCTACCTCGAGCAGGATGACGCGGTCGACGGCTGGACCCTCGGCAGCGGCACGGAGGTGCAGTGGCCGTCCGGCACGATCGGTGGTCAGGGCAACGAAGGTGTCGCCGCAGGTATCCAGCAGAACCCCGGTGGCCTCGGCTACCTGAATCAGGCCTACGTGCTGCTCGAAGGCTTCCCGCAGGCCCAGATCATCAACGCTGACGGCGAGCCGATCACGGCCACGCTCGAGGCGACCACGGCCGGTCTCGACGGGCTCGAGATCCCCGACAGCTTCCAGTTCGACATCCTCAACATCGGTGGTGACGGGTTCCCGATCACCGGTACCGCGTGGGTGTTCGCCTGGGAGTGCGGCTACGACGACGAGACCGCAGAGCTCATGAAGGAGTTCTGGACCTGGGCGGTGACCGAAGGCGCACCGATCGCACAGGGCCTCGGATACGCCACGATCGGTCCCGGTCTGGAGCCCCGCATCCTCGAGGCGATCGAGCGCATCAACAGCGCGAACTGATCGCC
>SLHP01000040.1 GCA_007136095.1 Nitriliruptoraceae bacterium | reverse complement strand
GACCGGGTGATCCATCCGAGCGCCGGAGAACTCGAACTGCCGGGCGCTCCGGTGCGCTGGTCGCGCTCGGGCCGCCGGATCGCGGAACCTCCACCACGTCTCGGCGAGCACAACGATGAGGTTCTGGGCGAGCGATAGCGTGCGCAGGATCCCGCACCGAGCAGGAGATGAGCATGGCGACCCCGCACATCAGCGCCGCTCCCGGGGAGTTCGCGGACACGGTGCTGCTGCCCGGTGATCCACTCCGGGCCGAGCACATCGCGCGGACCCACCTCGATGGCGCCCGCCAGGTCACCGCGGTCCGCAACGCGCTCGGGTTCACCGGGAGCTTCAAGGGCATGCCGGTCTCGGTGCTCGGGACCGGGATGGGGATCCCGTCGGCATCCCTCTACTGCAACGAACTGGTGACCGAGTACGACGTGACACGTCTCGTTCGGGTCGGTTCCTGCGGGGCGCTGCAGGATCACGTCGCGATCCGGGATGTGATCCTGGCGGCGGGGGCGTGCACCGACTCCCAGGTCAACCGGGCGCGGTACGACGGTCTGGACTTCGCCGCGATCGCCGACTTCGGGCTGCTGCGGGCGGCGTCGGACGCGGCCGCGGCGCACGGCATCGCGGTCCACGTCGGCAACGTACACAGTGCCGATCTGTTCTACGACCCGCGCGAGAGCCTGGTCGCGACGATGTCGGGGATGGGGGTGCTCGGCATCGAGATGGAGGCGGCCGGGATCTACGGTGTCGCGGCCGAACACGGCGTGCGCGCGCTGGCCGTGCTGACCGTCAGCGACCACCTGTTGACCGGCGAGCAGACGTCGTCGGACGAGCGCCAGAGCACCTTCGGCGAGATGGTGACCATCGCCCTCGAGGGTCTGGTCATCGACGCCTGAGAAGAGGGTCGTCCGGGCCCGTCGGGTCAGCCCGACGCCGCGGTCGCCTGCTCCGGGGACGGTGACGGGAACCCGCCCGAGCGGCCGGCGCGGTCGGCCACGAGCCCGGCCAACGTGGACAGGGCGATCTCCGCGGGGGTCTTGGAACCGATGTCCAGGCCGATCGGTCGCTGGACGGTGGCGATCAGATCCGCGTCCACGCCTTCCGCCCGCAGCGCCGGTCCATGGGGGCCGGCATGACGCGGTGAGCCCATGATCCCGATCCACCGTGGTGTCCCGGTGACCAACGGTGCCATCACGGGTCCCAGGTCATCGCGATGGTGGTCGGTGACCACGACGTCCGTGTGGGTTTCGACGGCGAGGCTCCGTGGATCGTCGGTGATGAGGTCCGCGGCCGCCCGGTGGGCCAGGGTGACCCGTGCAGGGTCCGGTTCCACGAGCACCGTGCGGAACCCGAGCTCGCGGCCCCAGGCCAGCAGGTACGACGCGACCTCGGTGCCGTAGACGGCCACCAGTTCGCGGTCCTCGACACGCGGGTCGGGAGCATCGCCGTGGGCGACCGCGCAGGCGGGGTCGGTCGCCGGGTCGATCGCGTCGTTGCTCGGGCTGTCGCTCACGGGGCCTCCTGTAGCCGACGGCTGCCGGCGGCCGAGCGTAGGCCACGCAGCGGCCGTCCGTTCGGTCGGGTCGCGGGCAGTACCGTCCGAGGTCATGGAACTGCTCGAGAGCTCGGTCCTGGGCGTCAACCTGCTGGACCTCCTGCTGATCGTCGTCCTCGTGCTGACCGCGCTGGGCGGGTTCCGTGCTGGGCTGATCTCGCGGCTGAGCGGCTGGATCGGCCTGCTCGCGGGACTGGCCGTGGCCTTCTTCGCCGTGCCGGCGGTGCTGGGCTTCTTCGACGGTGGCGCACCGGTCACCCGCTTCCTGATCGCGATCGCGGTGCTCAGCGTCACCGTCGCGGTGCTGTCATCGCTGTTCCAACGGATCGGCATGGGGCTCGTGCGCGTGATCCACCGCACGCCCCTGCGAGGGGTCGACCGTGGTGCCGGTGCGGTCGCGGCCGTGCTGGTGCTCGGCGTCCTGCTGTGGTTGCTGATCCCGGCGGCGGCGCTGGTGCCGGGGACCATCTCGGCGCAGGTGCGCACCTCCGCGGTCCTGGGGGCGGTCCAGGAGGCCACCCCGCCACCACCGGACGCGATCGGAGCGCTCGGCAACCTCGTCGACCGCAGCCGGTTCCCGGACGTCTTCGACGACCTCCGGCCGGCCCCGGACACCGGCGTGCCGCCGTCGCAGATTCCGGTGTCGCCCGATGTCGTGGAGGCGGCGACGGCGTCGACGGTCCGGGTCAACAGCACGGGCTGCGGTCGTCGGTACGTCGGCTCCGGGTGGACGGTGGCGGAGGGCCTGGTGGCCACCAACGCCCACGTCGTCGCGGGTGCGGACGAGATCACCGTCCGCCGCCCCGACGGAGAGGTCCGCCACGCGCGGGTCGTGCGGTTCGATGCCGACCGGGACCTCGCGGTGCTCGCGGTCAACGACCTGGGTCAGTCGCCGTTGGGGTTCGGCGAGGTGGTCGCGGGTGGCGACGCCGCCTCGATCGGCTATCCGGGTGGACAGGAGGCGGCACGGGTCGCGGCGGTCTCCGTCCGGGAGCAGCGCACCACCAACGGCCGCGACATCTACCGGGAGCGGCCTGCCACCCGGGAGGTCGTGTTCCTCGCGGCTGAGCTGCGTCAGGGTGACTCCGGCTCGCCGGTGATCGATGCGAACGGGGACGTCGTCGGCATCGTGTTCGCGATCTCGCCCGACCGACGCACCACCGCCTACGCGCTGGCGCCCGGGGAGCTCGAGGACCTCCTGGCCGGCCCGGAGACCGGCGATCCGGGCCGCTGCCTGTGAGGCCGCGCCGACCGCGTCCCCGCTGCGCTTGGGGATCATCGGTGCGGTCGCCGTCCGTCCACAGCGTTCCGGTGAGCTCGCGGAACGGACCGGCCACGACGTTCAGGACGTCATCCGCACGTCCGAGCCTGCGGTCAACGAACTGCTTGGCCGGTTCTTCGAGGACCATGCCACGCTGCGGCGCCAGCTCGTCGACGAGGGCTTCGTGGACCGTGCGGGTGGCGAGTGCCGGCGGTCCGGTGGCCGGGTCGTGTGCATCGTGGGTCGGGCACGGCGTCACGCGAGGGATGCTCCACGGCTACCGTGAGGCGGCGCAGCGATCGTCTGGCGACAAGGAGTACACCGTGGGAGAGTTCGTCCACCTCGAGGTCGATGCGGAGCGTCGCGTCGGCACGGTCCGGTTGGACCGTCCCCCGATGAACGCGCTGGCCACACAGGTCTGGCGCGAGATCGAAGCGGTCACCATCGAGGCGACCGAGCGGGACGACGTCGGCGCGCTGGTCGTCTGGGGTGGGCCGAAGGTGTTCGCGGCCGGTGCGGACATCAAGGAGTTCCCCGACTGGACCTACCAGAGCGCCAACGACGGTGGTCAGGTGCTGCATCGCAGCCTCGACGTGCTGGCCCGCGCGCCGATGGTGACGATCGCGGCGATCAGCGGGTACGCGCTCGGTGGCGGGTGTGAGCTCGCCATGGCCTGCGACTTCCGGTTCGCCGCCGACAACGCCAAGATGGGTCAGCCCGAGATCCTGTTGGGGCTGATCCCGGGTGCCGGCGGGACGCAACGGCTGCCTCGGCTCGTCGGGCTGTCCAAGGCCAAGGAGCTGGTCTACTCCGGCCGTATGGTCGACATGGTCGAGGGTGAGCGCATCGGCCTGGTCGATGCCGTGTTCCCGGTCGACGACCTGTACGACGAGGCCAAGAAGGCCGCCGCCCGCTACGCCGCCGGTCCGTTCGCGCTGCGTCTGGCCAAGCGGGCGCTCGAGGACGGCACCGAGATGCCGCTCGACCAGGCCCTGCGGCTCGAACGTCAACTGTTCGCGGAGTGCTTCGCGACCGAGGACGCGGCCACCGGGATCGCCAGCTTCCTCGAACATGGACCCGGCAAGGCCGACTTCTCCGGCCGCTAGTCATCAGGAGCCCCGATGTCCGCCGACCCGTCCGGCCCCACCCTACGGGCCGTGCCCGATCCGACCGACGCCGACCCGACCATGCCGGTCGACACGTCCCGGATGGACGTCAAGGCCAAGCAGACCGCCTACCACGACTGGGAGGCGCGGACCTACGACGAGAAGTTCTCCATCTCCTACGACGAGCGCTGCATCATCTACGCGCGCGACCGGTTCCGGAAGGTCGTGCCGGAGGGGGCGGGCTTCGACCGGGTGCTGGAGGTCGG
>SLHP01000048.1 GCA_007136095.1 Nitriliruptoraceae bacterium | reverse complement strand
TCGACCTCACCCCAACAGTCGCTCCCGCCTGACCTTCGGCGCTCCGCCACCGAGCCGGCCTGACGGCCGGCAACCTCGTCATGCCCGCACACGGATCCCGGACCATCATTCACGTGTCAGATGGGCCCGGTCAGCCCGTGGAGGCCACACCGGCGCCGGCCCCGGGATCGGGCCGGGATCGCGGCCGGGATCGCGGTCGGGTCAGAGCATGTCCGCGACCGCGGCGCGCTCCTCCTGGAGCTCCGCGACCGTGGCGTTGAGCTTCTCCTGGGTGAAGTCCGAGAGCTCGAGACCCTGGACGATCTGGTAGGAGCCGGCCCCGTCGGTGGTGACCGGGAACCCGGAGATGATGCCCTCGGGGACGCCGTAGGAGCCGTCCGAGGGGACCGCCATCGAGACCCAGTCGCCATCAGCGGTGGGCTTGCCGCCACACCAGTTCGCGACGTGATCGACCAGCGCGTTGGCTGCCGAGGCCGCCGAGGACGAGCCGCGGGCGTCGATGATGGCCTTGCCGCGCTGCTGCACGGTCGTCAGGAACTCCCCTTCGAGCCACGCACGGTCGGTGATGACCTCGGGCAGCGGGCGGCCACCCAGGTGGGCATTGTCGACGTCGGGGACCATCGTCGGGGAGTGATTGCCCCAGACGGCCAGGTTGGTGACCTCCGCGACCGGCACGCCGGCCTTCTTGGCGAGCTGGCTCTTCGCACGGTTCTCGTCGAGTCGCACCATGGCGGTGAACCGGTCGGTCGGTACCCCGTCGGCGTTGGCCGCGGCGATCAGCGCGTTGGTGTTCGCCGGGTTGCCGACGACCGCGACCTTGAGGTCCGCGGCGCCCGCCGAGGCCAGCGCCCGGCCCTGTCCGGTGAAGATCGCCCCGTTGTCCTTCAGCAGGTCCGCCCGCTCCATGCCGGGACCGCGCGGCTTGGCGCCGACGAGGCAGGCCACGTTGGTGCCGTCGAAGGCCTCCTCCGCGTCATCGGTCAGCGTCATGCCCGCGAGCAACGGGAAGGCGCAATCGTCGAGCTCCATCGCGACACCCTCGAGCGCGCCGAGAGCCGGTGTGATCTCCAGCATCTGCAGATGCACCGGTGTGTCGGGGCCGAACATCTGGCCGGAGGCGATCCGGAAGACCAGGGCGTAGCCGATCTGGCCGGCGGCTCCGGTGATTGCGACACGGACGGGGGTGCTCATGGTGGCTCCTGCAGCGACGTCGAGGTTGTCTGTCAGCTTAGTCAGCGGCGCGGCAGACCCCGCCGGGCGCGCGCTGCCTCGAGGGTGTTCTGCAGCAGCATCGTGACCGTCATCGGTCCGACCCCGCCGGGGACCGGGGTGATGGCGTCCGCAACCTCCGCAACCTCGTCGTAGGCGACGTCGCCGACAAGCTTGCCATCATCGCCGCGGTTGGTGCCGACATCGATCACGACCGTGCCGGGGGACACCATGTCCGCGGTCACCAGGCCGGCGACCCCGACGGCGGCAATCAGCACGTCGGCCTGGCGGCAGACAGCGGCCAGGTCACGGGTGCGGGAGTGCGCGAGGGTCACGGTCGCGTCGCGGCCCTTCAGCGTGAGCATGACCGACAGGGGCCGCCCGACGAGGTTGGACCGACCCACGATGACCACGTTCGCGCCCGCCACCTCGACCCCCGCGTGATCGAGGATCTCCAGCACGCCGTAGGGCGTGCAGGACAGGAACGTCGGGTCGCCGACGGCCAGCCGGCCCGCCGTGTACGGGTTCAACGCGTCGACGTCCTTGTCCGGGGTGATCAGTTCCTGGACCGGCCGTGGATCGAGGTGGTCGGGCAGCGGCAGCTGGACCAGGATGCCGTCGATCTCCTCGTCCTCGTTGAGGTCTCGGACGACCCGCTCGAGCCCCTCCTGGGCCGTGTCGTCCGGCAGCACGATCTGGCGGGACACCATCCCCGCGGCCTCCGAGGCACGGTGCTTCATCCCGACGTAGACCTGGGAGGCCGGATCCTCGCCGACCAGGACCGCGGCCAACCCGGGCACGACCCCGTGCTCATCGGTCAGTGCGGCCACGTCGGCCGCGATCCGTGCCCGGACCTCGGTCGCCAGTGCCTTGCCGTCCAGTACGCGTGCGGTCATCCCGGAACCTCCCCGCCGACGGGTCCTACCCGCCGAAACTCGGTGTGTCGATCAGTGACGGAAGTGGCGGCGGCCCGTGAAGACCATCGCGATGCCGTGTTCGTCGGCAGCCGCGACGACCTCCTCGTCCCGCACCGATCCGCCCGGCTGGACGATAGCGGCCACACCCGCCGCCGCGGCGGCGTCCGGGCCGTCCCGGAAGGGGAAGAAGGCGTCACTGGCCAGGACCGATCCGACGTGCCGTTCTCCGGAGCGCTCGACCGCCAGACGGACGCTGTCGACTCGACTCATCTGCCCGGCGCCGACCCCGACGACCTGCTGGTCCCTCGCGAGCACGATGGCGTTGGACTTGGTGTGCTTGCACACGGTCCACGCGAACCGTAGATCCGCCAACGTCGCTTCATCGGGCTGCGTCGAGGTGACCACCCGCCACTCGTCCCACGGTTCGTCGCCGACGTCAGCGTCCTGGACCAGGAGTCCGCCGGTGACACTGCGGACCTGCCAGGCACCCTCCGGCCGCAACGCCGATGGCATCGACAGGATCCTGAGGTTGGCCTTGGTGCGCAGGACCTCGAGCGCCTCATCGTCGAAGCCCGGCGCGATGACGACCTCGGTGAAGACCTCGACGATCCGCCTGGCGGTCTGCGCATCGATCGGCCGGTTGCTGGCCACGATGCCCCCGAAGGCACTGACCGGGTCCCCCTCGAGGGCGCGGTCGTACGCGGTCGGAAGATCGGCGGCGATGGCCATCCCGGCCGGGTTGGTGTGCTTGATGATCGCGACACACGGTTCGTCGAGGTCGATGGCCATGCCCCAGGCAGCGTCGGTGTCCAGCAGGTTGTTGTAGGACAACTCCTTGCCCCCGAGTTGTTCGGCGGTTGCCAGCCCACCGCCGGTGCCGTCGGTGTAGAGGGCCGCCGCCTGGTGCGGGTTCTCGCCGTACCGCAGCACGGCCGTCCGGGGAAGCGCGATCGACAGTTGTTCAGGCAGGGTCTCATCCCGCTGGAACCAGGCGGCGACGGCCGCGTCGTAGGCCGCGGTGTGCTGGAAGGCGGTGCTCGCCAGACGACGACGCAGATCGTCGGTCAGACCGCCCGCTTCGGTGATCTGCGTGAGCGCTTCGTCGTAGTCGGCGGGATCGACGAGGATCCCGACCGACCCATGGTTCTTCGCCGCGGCACGCACCATGGTGGGTCCACCGATGTCGATCATCTCAACAACGTCGGCCTGGGCGGCACCGGCCGCAACCGTGTCCTGGAACGGGTAGAGGTTGACCACCACCAGGTCGATCGGCCCGACCTCCAACTCCTCGAGTTGCGCGAGGTGCTGTTCAACGTGACGGTCGGCGAGGATGCCCGCATGGATCCGTGGATGCAGCGTCTTGACCCGTCCGTCGAGGCACTCCGGGAACCCGGTGACGTCCGCGACCTCGGTCACCTCGACCCCGGCATCCCGGATGACGCCGGCCGTGGAGCCGGTCGAGAGGATCTGCACGTCAGCAGCGGCCAGCGCGGCAGCGAGTTCCGCGACCCCGGTCTTGTCGAAACAACTGATCAGGGCACGCCGGACCGGCATCGTCTGGTCGGTGGTCACGAGGTCTCCTCCTGCGGATGGTCGGGATGTGGACGGATCACGACGGTCCGATCACGGACCTCCAGGCGGCCCTGGCAGAGCAGGCTGATACACGCCGGGAACAGGTCGTGCTCAACCTGCTTGATGCGGTCGTGGAGGCTGGCCTCGGTGTCATCGGGATGCACCACGACCGGCTGCTGGGCGACGATGGGGCCGTGGTCGACCTGGTCGTCGACCAGGTGCACGGTCGAACCGGTGATCTTCACCCCGAACTCCAGCGCCTCGCGCACGGCGTGGGCGCCGCGGAACGCCGGCAGCAGCGACGGGTGGGTGTTGATCACCCGCCCCGGCCACGTCGCGACGAAATCACCGGAGAGGACCCGCATGAACCCGGCCAGCACGATGATCTCAGGGTCGTAGGTCAGCAGGTCGGCGCGTAGCGCCTCCTCCCAGGCGGCACGGTCCGGATGCTCGCCCAGTGGCTGCACGACCGTGGGAACACCGGCCTGCTCGGCCCGGATCAGGCCGTAGGCGTCGGGACG
>SLHP01000238.1 GCA_007136095.1 Nitriliruptoraceae bacterium | reverse complement strand
GGCTCGTAGCCGGCCAGCACGTCGAGGGCCAGGGCTGCGTCGGCGACCGACCGTGTCAACGCGCCAGGGGTCGACAGTCCGAAGGCGCTGTCTCCCACCATCGGTCCCAGCGAGATGCGGTCGCGCGACGGCTTGAGGCCGACGACGCCATTGACCGCGGCGGGGATCCGGATCGACCCGGCCCCGTCCGACCCATGAGCCAACGCACAGAGTCCGGCCGCCAGGGCCGCTCCCGCTCCGCCGGACGAGCCACCTGCGTTCCGGTCGGTGTCCCAGGGGGTCGCGCACCGGCCGAGCAGCGCCGTGTCGGTGTGCCCGATCGTGCCGAACTCCGGGACGTTGGTCTTGCCGAGCGGGATCGCGCCGGCGGTGAGCAGCCGGGCAACGTTGTGGTCGTCGAACGTGGCGGTGTGACCGGCCATCGCCCGTGTCCCGAGCGTGGTGGTCGATCCACGCAGGAAGTGCAGGTCCTTGATCGCCACCGGAACGCCGTGGAGCGGGCCCGTCGCCGCCCCCGACGCGGTTCGTTCGTCGGCGGCGTCGGCGGCGTGCCGCGCCCGGTCCGCCAACACCTCGACGTAGCTGCCGAGGCCACCGTCGAAGCGTTCGATGCGGTCGAGGTACAGATCGGTCAGCTCGCGGGACGACACCTCTCCCACACGGATGAGTGCCGCCTGCTCCCGAGCCGGCGTGAAGGCGAGGAGATCCTCGGGGCGGTCCGTGGCCATGCTGCCGGCTCCTGGTCGGAGGGTCTGTGCGTCGCTCGCCCAACCACGTCGAGGTCGCGGTGGCCCCTGCAAGGTTCGTCCGGCACGCTACCCAGCCGTGCGACGACACCGTGCCGATGGCCGGGCGCCGGGCGGTTCGGCCCCTACGATGAACCTCAAGCAGGGTCACCGCCCTGCGCATGTCAGAGACGACCGGCGGGCGACCGTGCCTGCCGGGTCCGGGTGACGATGGAGGTAGACCATGCGTGTTGAGGGATTGACCGACGAGGACATCACCACCGTGCCGAGCGGCGCGGCCGCGCAGCCGGCACCGACGAACGACGGTGAGGCCACGGACAGTGCGGACGGTGACGCGACGGATAGCTCGGACGATGACGCGACGGACAGTTCGGATGGCGATGCGACCGACAGTTCGGACGGTGATGCGGGAGACGCCGATGGCGCGGATGCCGATGCGCATGACGCCTGACGCGTGGTCGACGCTCATGCACTGACGCGGCTCGTCGGTGACGTCGCCGACTTCCTCGATGTGACCTTCGGCCAGGCGTCGCTCCATGTCCCGGCGTCGGGGCGTCCCATCGGCGCCGGTGATCTGCTGACCATCGACGACGTCGATCACCTCGTCGCCGCGACCGGACTGCGATCTCCGGGCTTCCGACTGGTCCGACAGGGTGAGACCCTGCCGGTCTCGCGGGTGACCCGGAAGGTCCGGATCGGTTCACGTCCGGTGGACGATCTGGTCGACGTCGCGGCGGTGCATCGTGAGGTGGGTGCCGGTGCCACCCTGGTCCTGCAGGGCTTGCACCGGTCCTTCGCCCCCGTGGCCTCCTTCTGTCGTGACCTCGAACGGACCCTCACCCACCCGGTGCAGGCCAATGCCTACCTCACCCCACCGGTGGCGCAGGGTCTCGATCTGCACGAGGACCCCCACGACGTGTTCGCCGTGCAGAGCTACGGCAGCAAGCGTTGGGTCGTGCATCCCCCCGATGGTGGGCCGGCCTGGGACCTTGAGCTGCGACCGGGCGATGTCCTGTACCTGCCGGCCGGCACGCGCCATGCCGCCCAGACGGTCGATGACGCATCCCTGCACCTGACCATCGGGGTCCGGACGGTCACCTGGCGGCGCATCATCGAGCAGGCGGTCGACGCGGTACTCGCCGGGGATGCGGACCTCGACCGATCCCTGCCCGCGGGCTGGGCCGAGAACCCGGGCGACCTCGTGGCGACCGCGACCGTGACCGTGCAGCGGGTGGCGCAGCGGCTGGCGGATGCCACGGACCACCCCATCGTGATCGAGCGGGAAGCCGAGCGGTTCTGGGGTTCACGGACGCCTGACCGGTCCGGTGGGTTGCGTGACATCATCGAACTCGACCGTGTCGACGACCGGACGCCCCTGCGTCGCCGCGGAGATGTGTCGGTCCGTGTCTTGGGCGTGGGTGCTTCACCACAGTCGCCGTCTGCGGACATCGAGGTGGTGTTGGCTGACCGGACGCTCCGCCTGCCCGCGTCGGTGGCGCCGGCGCTGCATCGGGTCATCGCCGCGGACCGGCTCCAGCCCAGCGACCTGGACGATCTGATGGACGGTCCCAGCCGCCTCGTGCTGACCCGGCGACTGGTCCGGGAGGGTGTGCTGACCATCGAACGGGATCCCGTTGGTGCCTGAGGCCTGCGCTGCCCTGTCACGATCGCACGAGGAGCGCATCGCGGGAACCGCCTCGCGGGCACGCCGGTGGGTGCTCGTCGAACAGCCGGGAGCCTGGGGCCGGGACGCCATCCACGAGTCGGCGCTGCCGACCGCCGTGGCTGATCATCTCATCGACCTCAGCCGGGCTCTGCCGGCACGGGTGCTCCTGGTCCGTCGGGTCGGGGGGCGCTACGGCGATGCGCCACGTCGAACGGTCATGGCCGGCGTCAGCCTCGTCGGAGGTGGAGGATGGCTGGAAAGCTTCCATCTGGAGCACATCGAGGACCTCCTGACGTTGGACCTGTCGCCGGTGTCGACCGGTCGATCGGTGGGTGGTGAGCGCGTGGCGAGGCCGACCTACCTCGTCTGCACGAACGGCAAGCACGATGTCTGTTGCGCGACCTACGGACTCCCGGTCGCACGTGCCCTCGATGGGATGTTGGCTGACCGCGTCTGGGAGTGTTCGCACGTCGGTGGCGATCGCTTCGCCGGCAACCTCGTGTGCCTGCCGGACGGCATCCTGTACGGGCATCTGGATCCGGTCACGGCCGTGGCAGCGGTTGCGGCCCACGAGCAGGGGCGGATGGTGCCTGGCAGCTGCCGGGGTCGCTCCGCGCTGACCTTCGTGGCGCAGGCCGCCGAACTTCTCGTCCGCGAGCATCTGGTACTCGACCATCTGGACGATCTGCGTTTCATGGATGCGGTGGTCGAGGGTGATGCGCACCGCGTGCGCTTCCAGGTCGTCGACGGTCGGACGGTCACCGCGACGCTCCGGCGTGGTCGGGAGCCGGGCCGCCGTGTCCTGACCTGTGGCACCACCCCGGCGGCGGCACCGACCCATGAGCTGCTCGACCTGCAGGTACGTCGACCGCCGGGTTGATGTCAGTCGGTCCCATCCGGTTGGTCCCGTGGCCCGCCCCGCGGGAAGCGCAGCACCACCCCGCCGTCCTCCGAGGGGATCGCGGTTGCGCGCAGCTGTTTGTCGGTCTCACCGATCGGTGGAACGCCGGTGATCTGCGCCGTGATGTTGCGGGCGGCGCCGGCCGCCACGGTGTCGCCGGCCTCGCCCAGCTTGCGGAGCCGCTCGACCAGATCGTCGCCGGTCGTTGCCGCCAGCGCCGGATGACCGTCACGGGTCCGTGACCAGGCGACGTTGGTCGCGATGACGATCCCATCCGGGCTGAGCACGGCGACGGGGTCCTCGTGTGATTCCAGGAGCGCGGTGACCAGCGCGTCGCGACGTGACAGCCGGTGGTGCAGGTCGATCAGGTCGGTGACGTCCTCCAGGCTCCAGCTGGTTCCCTGGATCGTGCCATCCTTCTCCCGGAGCGCGGTGATGCGCAGGTGCAGCCAGGTTCCGGTCCCCGTCCTCGCGTCGAGTGACTGTTCGCGTCCGGTCTCCATCGCGGCGTTGATGGCCTCCTGGGTGGCGGCAGCGTCATTGCCGTTCAACCGCTCCCGCCATCCATCGGCGTACAGTTGGTCCGCCGACCTGCCGAGGAGGTGGGCTGCCTCGTCGTCGACGTAGATGCACCGCCCCGCCCAGTCGGTGTGCAGCGATCCGATCCCGGTGACAGCGGTCTGGCGACGCAGGTCCGTCGATAGGTCCCGCTGAACGGCCGTGATGTGGGTGACGTGACCGTTGCCGTCCAACGTCGGGGTCATCGTGACCCGGTGGGTGCGCAGCGAACCGTCGCGATGCCGGTCGACGAGTTCTCCCGACCAGACCTCGCCCGCCAGGACCGTGGTCCACAGGTGCTCGTACGTCGAGGACTTCTGGAGGCCCGAACTCAGTAGCCGCGGGGTCGCCCCGATCGCCTCCTGCCGGGAGAAACCGGTCACGT
>SLHP01000017.1 GCA_007136095.1 Nitriliruptoraceae bacterium | reverse complement strand
CCTCGGGGTGCCGGTCCTGCCACCGGTGGCAGCGACCCGGGCGGCGAACCTCGGCAGAGGTTGGCTCGCGCGCCTGCACCGGGCCCTCGCCCCGCCACCGGTACGGATCATGCAGGCCACGTTGGCGGGGCTGGAGCCCGCCGTCGTCGCGGCCCTGTGCCACCTCGGCGTCCCTGATCGGTTGAGCCACCCCGTCGCGGTCGATGTGCTGGCAGGATCACTCGACGTCGACACGCAGCGACTGGAGCGGCTGCTGCGGTTCGCGCACGTTCGCGGCTTCGTCCGGCTCGACCGGCGTGGTCGCGTCCGCTCGACCCGCCTGACCCGGTTCCTCCGGAGCGACCATCCCGGCGGCTGGGCCGCCTGGCCGACATTCGTCGCCTCCGCATCGGTACACGCCGCGCTCGGAGTACTCCCCGATGGACTCGACGAGGACACGGACGCGTTCACCGCCGCGAACGGCCAGCCGTTCTTCCCCTGGCTGGCCGAGAACCCCCGGGACCGTGCACGCTTCGACGCCGCGATGGCCGCCGGCGCCCGCATGCACGGCCTGCTGCTCGCCCGCGTCCTGGACCTCTCCAACCGGGAACGGGTGTGTGACATCGGTGGAGGCGACGGCACCCTGCTGGAGACGCTCATCGCCCACCATCCCCACCTCGAGGGGACCGTGCTCGAACTCCCCGAGGTCGCGGCCCGTCTGCCAGCCCGCCACCGGGTCGTCGCAGAGGCCGGGGATGCGTTCACCGCGGTGCCGCCGGGGTTCGACACCTACCTGCTGGTCAACGTGCTGCACGACTGGGACGACGAGGCTGCGACCCGCCTGCTCGCACGTGCGGCCGACGCCGCGCGCGCCACGTCGCGGACCAGCCCTCAGATCATCGTGGTCGATGGTGAGGCACGTTCGCGACCCACCGACGACATCACCTCGCTCGCCGACACGTTGATGCTCGCGCTCACCCCCGGCGGTCACGAACGCACGATCGAGGCCTTCACGGACCTCGGCCGCGGAGCCGGCCTCGATCTGCGCGACCACCACCGACTCGCATCAGGGGACGTCGCGCTGGTGTTCGCGGTCGCCGGGTCGGCGGCGGGCAGCCGCACACCCCCGTGACCGTGCTGACGCTGCATACTTCCCCCATGGGTGGAACGCAGGGTTCGGACACCGACGCGCGGCAGCCTGCCTCCGAGCGCTTCCCCTTCACCAAGTTCCTCCCGCCGGAACTCGACGACCGCGTCGTCACCGAGGACATCGCCGCGCGCCTCGACCACGCGATCCGTTCGCGACCACTGACCGTTCTCACCGCGCCGGCAGGCTCCGGGAAGACCACGGCCCTCGCCGCGTGGGCTGCGGCCGCCGCCGGCGACGTGGTGTGGGTCCGGCTCGGTCCCGACGACGCCGAGCCGTCCGTGCTGGCTGCCGCGCTACTGGAGGGTGGACGCCACCACCTCGGCAGTGGCTTCGGCGACCGACTGGGGCAGCTGCTGGCCTACGCCGGCGCCGCGCCGACACCGCAACAGCTCGTCACCTCGTTGGTCAACGACCTCGGGGATCACCGCCCGGTCACGCTGCTGCTCGACGACGTCCACGAGGTGGCCCATACCGACACCTCGAGGTTCCTCGACGAACTGCTCGAACACGTCCCGTCGGACGTCCGGGTCGTCCTGGGAAGTCGGGTGGAGCCCGAGCTGTCCCTGGCACGCCGGCGGGTCCGGGGCGAGGTTGCCGAGCTGGGGCTCGACGACCTCCGACTGGACCGTGAGGCCATCCACCGCGTCCTCTCCCAGGATGCGGCGGTGACCGAGGCGCAGGTCGACGCGGTCCTGGCTGCCAGCGGCGGCTGGGCAGCTGCGGTGCGGCTCGCCACCGCGGACGTCGACGCCGATGCCCTGCAGCCCGCTGCGACGGCCGTGCTGGCGGACCCGGACGTGCTGGCGGACCTCCAACGCTTCCTCTCCGAGGAGGTGCTGGACGGACTGCCGGAGCAGCTGCGGACCTTCCTGCTCGAGACGTCGATCCTCGACGAGCTGTCGCCCTCCGAGTGCGACGCGGTCACCCGGCGGACCGACAGCCGACAGGCCCTGGTCGAGCTCGGTCGGCGCAACCTGTTCCTGACACGACACCGCGGGACGACCGGGGACACGTGGCGGATCCATGACCTGTTCGCCACGTTCCTGCGCACGCAGCTCGCGGCCAGGTATCCACCGGAGGACATCGAGCAGCTGCACCGACACGCGGCCGAGGCCCTGCCGCCCTTCCGATCGCTCCCCCACCTGATCGCAGCAGGGGACCACGCGGCCGCAGCCGAACTGGTCATCCACCTCGGCCTCTCCGATCTCGATACGAGCACGATCGTGCGGCTGGCGCCAACCCTCCGCGCCCTACCCGCCGAGGTCCGGGAGACGAACCACCTCCTGAAGCTGCTGCTGGTCTGGCCACAGCACGTCGCCGGGCAGGCCCACGAGGTGATCGGCGAGCTCGAACCGCTCTGGGACCGCCTCACCTCGGACGGCAAGGATCGCGAGGCGGCTGAGGTCGGTGCCATGCTCGCTGAGGCCTACCTCCAGATCGGCGACCTCGACGGCGCCGGGTGGATGATCGAGCAGGCGCTCGTGCACGTCGATGAGGTGTGGCGCGTCGGGGTCCTCTCGGTCGCGACGTGGTGGAACTACTACCGCAACGACTGGCCCGGGGTGTCCCGCTGCATCGGGGAGGCCGTGGACCTGGCCCTACAGGCCGGCGAGCCGAGGTGGCACAAGATGGTCGGCCCGGCGCTGTCCCCGCTGCTGCTGTTCGCCGACCGCGGCCCGGCCTGGTGCGCCGACGCGGCGGAACGGTTGGCGGCCGGGCTGCGTGAGGAGGATCACGCCACGATCACGGGCATGCGGCCGGTGCGGGCCGGCGCGGCGCTGCTCCAGCTCGACGTTGCCCAGGCCGCCACCGAGCTCCGCCAGTGCCTGGCCGAGTCGGTGGGCTATGGCCGCATGGCCTGGAAGCATCAGGAGGCGGAGGCGCTGCTGCTGGCGGTGAGCCTCGGGATCGGCGACCTGGCAACCGTGCAGGGCATCCTCGACGACGCGCTCCCGCGGCTCGACGAGCCGGTCTACCGCCAGTACCGCCACCCGTACGTCTACGCCGCCCTGCGCGCGCACTGGCTGGCCGGCGAGCACCGCCAGGTCGTCACGACCCACGATCGACTGCTCGCCGCCCACCCGCACGACGGCCAGCTGGCGGATACCGTCGTTCGCGCCGTTGCCGCCGGGATGCTGGCGCGGATCGATGGTCGGACCGACGAGGCCCTGGAGGCGCTGCGGGAGGGGGAGGAGGCCCAGCGCGAGGGTCGCTGTTGGCTGTGGGTGGGCCTGCCAGGGCTGGACCGGGCCAGCACCCTGCTGGAGGACGGTCGTGCCGCCGCGGCTCTCGAAGCCGCGCTGCCGACCCTCGATACCGCGGCCAGACTCGGGCCGGGCATCCTGCTGCCCGAGGCTCGCGCCAACCGAACGGTGCTGGAACGCTGCCTCCGCGCCGGCGTGCACGCCGACCTGCTGCGGGCGGTGCTGGCAGCGAGCCAGCCGGCCGACGGCCCCCGGGCACCGGTCGCGATCCC
This sequence comes from Nitriliruptoraceae bacterium, assembly GCA_007136095.1. Taxonomy (GTDB): domain Bacteria; phylum Actinomycetota; class Nitriliruptoria; order Nitriliruptorales; family Nitriliruptoraceae; genus CSSed11-175R1. Next base: position 654 of record SLHP01000017.1, on the reverse strand, counting down.
CGGGACCGGCGAGGTGCTGTCGGGCCGGGAGCTCGAGGTCCTGGGACAGGTCGCCACCGGCGCATCGAACCGGGAGATCGCCGGGGCGCTGTTCATCAGCGAGCCCACGGTCAAGTCGCACCTGACCCGGATCCTGCGCAAGCTCGAGGCGTCCTCTCGCACGCACGCCGTCGCACGCGCCCGGGAGCTGCGGCTGCTGTAGCGCCGTTCGACCATCGGCGTTCCGACCCCTTCATCCCCCGTTACGACCTTCGGTTGATGGCATCGGCCGGCCCGCGTCGTAGAACCGTGTCACCACGGATACGGCGCAGGAGGCACCCGATGCAGACCACCGTCCCGCTCACCCAGCTCGGGGTCGTCGAGCTCGCTCGCAGCATCGCGGTCGGCGACGTCTCGACGCGGGAGGTCGTCGACGCTCACCTCGACCGCATCGAGGAGGTCGACGGCCGGCTCAACGCGCTGGTCCTGCCACGCTTCGAGGAGGCCCGTCTTGAGGCGGATGAGGCCGACACCGCACGACGTCGCGGCGATCCCCTCGGCCCCCTGCACGGCGTCCCGGTGACGATCAAGGACCAGTTCGACGTGGCGGGCCTACCGACGACCTTCGGTGTCGCTCGGTTGGCCGACCGGCCCGTGGACCGGGACGGACGCATG
>SLHP01000107.1 GCA_007136095.1 Nitriliruptoraceae bacterium | reverse complement strand
CCCACACGACGCAGCATCCGAACGGCCCGGTCCTCGCGACCGGGCCGTTCGCTGTCACCGCCCACCCTGCGGTCCACCGAGTAGCGGCGATCGGACCTGGAACCCCGCCGCGAACGGCCCGGTGGCGCACATCGAACCACGGCTGCCATGGCCGAACGGGCCCGACGGTTCGGGTCCAACGCCCGTTCCCAACCAGCTCGACCCGCCATACCGTCATCAGGGTGATGGCCCACCGGTCCATCGCAACGGATGCTCCGGTGCCACCCATCAGCGGTCGGTTCGGAACCTGCCGACCGGGAGAGCGGACGCATCGATCCTCGGGCATCTGCAGTGCTCGGTTGCCCGTCGGATCCCAGGGGTGTCTCCCCTGTGTTCCGACGGCCCGAGGGGAGCGAGTGGCGAGACCGGCCGTGCACCTGAACGTCAGGCACGAGCGGACCGGCAGCGGTCTCGACACGAAGGGACAGTCCGATGACTGCGTCCCACTCCGGGGTCTCCGCGGAGCGCACGCGCACGCGGTTGACCATCACCCTCCTCGCCACACTGCTCCTGATGCTCGCGCAGTTCACCGGGCTCGCCACCGGTCCGACCGATGCGTCGACCGGCGGGGACTTCGGTGCCTGCAGCGGCATGCCATGGGTCAAGTTCGACTACCAGAGCGGCCAGAGCTGGACGGCCGAACGCTCCAGCGATCTGAGCTCCGACATCGCCAACCCCGTGCTCGGGACCGCCACCTTCAAGGACGGCGAGCCCAACGAGCCCATCAGCGTGCCCTGGACCTCCTCGACCCCCGTGTCCTCCTCCCACACCAAGGCCGGCAACAACCCGCCCAGCGGCAACCAGGGCGGGGGGACCTCCGGCACGGTGTCGGTCGACGGTGGCCCGAAGATGCCCGCCATCAGCTTCATCGTGTTCTGCTTCGACCCGCCGACCCCGACGGTCGACCTGTCGGTCGACAAGCTCTGGTTCGACACGGACGGCACCACCACCACGGCTCCGGCCGGCGGCCCCTTCGTCACCGTGACGGCGGGGCAGGCCTCGACCACCGAGGACGGCCCGGCCCTGTCGTTGCCCCCAGGCACCTCCTACACCGTCTCCGAGGACCTGCCCGCCGGCTGGGCGGAGATCCCGTGCAAGAGCGTCGAGCTCGCGGGGGTCGCCAACAGCGGCACGGGAACATTCACCCTCGGCGAGCAGGACACCGTCCACCGGGTCTGCAACCAGCAGATCCCGCCGGACGGGGACACCATCACCCTCATCAAGCAGTGGTTCGACCCGAGCGGCGAACCCACCGAGGTCGCGTCGAGCCTGACCGCGCAGATCACCGTCAGCTTCGTCGACGACGATCTCGCCGACATCGTCACCGACGTGCACGACACCGAGGTCGTGTCGATACCGCGCGGTTCGGCGATCACGGTGACCGAGACCGGGACACCCGCCGGGTGGTCGCAGATCGACTGCCCAGCGGACGACGGCGCGAACGGCCCGGCGCCGACACGGATCGACCAACCGGACACCTACGTGTTCTGCAACCAGCAGGACCCGACCCCACCCAACGGAGGTACCACGCCCACCAGCCGCCGCGGCGAGGTGACGGTCACCAAGACGGTCACCGGTGAGGCCGAGGCCATCCCGACGGACGCCACGTTCACCTTCGCGGTGGAGTGCGGCAGCCTGACGGAGACCATCACGCTGACCGACGGCGAGAGCGACACGCTACGCAACATCCCCGCCGGCCGGACCTGCACCGTGACCGAGACCGGAAACGCCGGTGCCGACGCCACCACCTGGCGCATCAACGGTGAGCTCGAGCGCACCGGCGACGGCACCACCACGGACGCCTTCACGGTGCGTTCCCGGGATCGGATCACGGTCACCTTCACCAACGAGTACGCCGAGGTACTCAGCGAGATCGACCTCGTCCCCGACATCTCGGTCGTGAAGTCCGCGATCGACGGTGTCGTTGACGGCGAGGACGGCACGCTCGTCGTCGAGCTGCTGCTCGGCCGGAGCGCGCCCGTCACCTACCGCTACGTCGTCACCAACATCGGTGAGGACGACCTGATCGACCTCACGCTCCTCGACGACAAGCTCGGCGACCTCACCGAGCAGCTCATCGAGGCGGTCGAGGAGGTCTACGGGGACGCGATCCTGCCCGTCGACGGCTCCGTGACGGTCACCGCCGTCCACGAGGTCGCGATCGGTGACGCCGACCCGACCACGGGCCAACTGACCAACGTGGTCGACGTGACCGGAACCGGGGTCGACAGCGGCACCGAGGTAACCGACCAGGACCACGAGACCGTCACCGTCACGGAGATCGGCGGGGTGATCGTCAGGCCACCGGATGACACCGACGATCCGGTGATCCCGATCAGCAAGCCGACCACCGAGGTCCTCCCGATCAGCCAGAAGCTCCCCGTGACCGGTCTCACGACCGGCGGCCTCGTCGGCCTCGGGCTGCTGCTGAGCATGATCGGGGCGATGGTCCTGCGGCTCGGCCGACGACGCGAAGGAGCGGATGGCTCGAGCTGATCCTGGCGGGCCGATCCATCGCCGACCCCACGGTGACAGCACGGCCCATCCGACAGGTTCCATCCGAACGGCCCGGTCCTGGCGACCGGGCCGTTCAGTGTCGAGGCGACGGCGCGATCGAGGTGTCCCGGGTGGGGAACGCGCCGGTGGTCTGCCATGTGATGATCGCGGCGCCGAGCCGGCGGTTGAACGCCGGGGTGAACCCGTCCTCCGCGTGGCCGAACCCGGCGGGCTCCAGCCACCCGACGGCACCGTCTCCCCCAGCCGCCACCAACGCGGTGGCGTCCGACGCGGGGAAGTACGGGTCGTCGTGTCCGTGGACCGCCAGGTATGCCATCGACACACCCCCGAGCATCTGGACCGGGTGGGGCGGCGACGACCACTCCGCGGGACCGTCCAGCCGAACGCCGAGCCCCCACCACAGGGCCTGCCGGCGCACGGGACTGACCCACACGTCGTGCAGCCGCTGCAGCGGCACGGTGTCCGGTGGGTCGCGGAACCACCCGGGTGCCGACACCGTCACCACCCCGTCCACCGCCGCTCCCCCGGCTACGGCGTGCAGCACCGCCGTTGCGCCCATCGACACCCCGACGGCGACCACCCGGTCGTGGCCGACGCCGCGGAGCCAGTGCAGTGCCGCTTCGACGTCCCTGGCTTCCCGGTCGCCGAGCGTGCACGCCCCAGCCGATCCCCCGTGCCCACGCAGGTCGATGGTCAACACCGGGGCGTGCTCCGCCAGCGTGCTCGCCAACCGTGCGTAGGCGGGCTTGCGCCGGTTGGCCGCGAAGCCGTGGGCGAGCAGGACCGCGACATCGCCAGTACCCGGACCCGGCAGGTAGGAGCCCTCAAGCGCCACGCCGTCGGTGGTCTGAAACCTCGCGGTCACGTGCGGCCGGTCGATCCGGCCCACCACCCCACGAGCTTCGAGGTAGCGACGCAGTGGCCCGCGCGTGGCTGGCTCGGCGGTCATGGAACTCCGGGAGGTGAGGGGCGACACGGGCGGACACCGGGACCGGCGTGGGCGCCGGGGGACACGCCCGTTCCCGGGTCGCGGTTCCTGCTCGTAGGCGACCATCGTGCCCGTTCGGGCGGTCCCGTCGCGAGCTTGGTCAGATCTCGTCCACGTCTAGGTCGTCGTGAGGGTGCAGCGTCCTGCCACCGACGACCTGCCAGACCTCCGCGTCCTGCGCAGCGACCATGACGGGTGGGGGCGCGTACTCGGCCACGACCACCCCGATCACCGGGGTACCGACGACACGCGCCAGCAGCTCGGCCCGCTCTCGGGCACGTCGCACGTCCGAGCGTCCCAAGGTCACCGATGCCTCGACCGCGAGGTGGATCGGTTCACCCTCGTCACGGTCGCGGCCCACGAACACCGCATCGACGCGGAGCAGCGACTCGACCTCGGCGTCGTTGAGCCTGCCGTCGATGCGGGCATCATCGATCGCCTCCGAGAGCTCGGCGGGATCCAACGGTCGGAGACGACGGGCGATCCGCTGGAAGTAGGCGTGACCCTTCTCCCGACAGCGGCGTTCGAACGACTCACCATGCAGGCGAGCGAGCCGGTCGTTCATCCCGGCGACGACGTCGACGAGTGCGTTCAAGGCGGCTTCGGTGCGCTGCTGGGCCGCGGCGAGCTCGCGGACGTCCTTGGCGAGGGCGTCGAGACGAGCCTCGGTCCGTACCTGCGCCTGGGCCAACTCATCGACACGAGCCTCGGTCCGTG
>SLHP01000036.1 GCA_007136095.1 Nitriliruptoraceae bacterium | reverse complement strand
TCGACGCCCGAAGGTGTGCTGCTCGAGCGACGCCATCAGGCCACGGTCACCTCAGGCGAGGACGGGCTACCGATGGTCACGCTCAACGCGGTCAGCGCCGTGAGCAACGCCGATGCGATCGAGGCCATCCACACCCAACGAGATGACCGGTGATCGATACGTCTGTCATGGTGGCGGGCCTGGTCACCAACCACCAGTTCCACGCGCTCGCCCGTCCCCACGTCGCCGCCGCTGCTCGCGGTCAGGTGCCAGGCATCGTCCTCGCAGAGACCTGGGCGGCCCTGCGCCGTGCGCCATGGAACCTCGACGCGCGCACCGTCGAGGCGGCCCTGGCTCCGTGGAGCGACGAGCACCGCATCGTCGTGACACCGACGTCGGCCTACGTCGAGGTCCTGCACACAGGCCGGTCGGTGAACCTCGGCGGGAACGTGCACGACCTGCTCATCGCCCTGACATGCCGGGCCCACGGCCTCCCACTGACCACGCTCGATCGACGCCAGTCCACCCTGGCAGCGCAACTGACCGGACTGGACACGACGCTCCTACTGCCCGCCGAGTAGCCACGAACGGCCGCGCCCTCGGAACCAGGCCCCAACGACTCGCGCGGGTAGCGATAGCGACGCGTTATGGGCCGCCGGCGGGATCCGCAGCCGGCGCTTGCTGATGCCTGGCCGCGAGCATGACTCGGAGGTAAGCGGTGCTCCGTAGACCGAGGGGCCTCGGGTTGGGGACTTGCACTGCTTGTCTCGTTGACGCAGGGTGATGTCGGTGAGGGGGCTTGGAGGGTGCGGAGCGGAGCATGGAGTGGCTGTGACCGGTCGGGTGCCGCCGGGGCCGTCGGGGCTGGTCGGCCGGGTCCGCGAGCGCGGCGACGTCGCTGAGTTGGTGACGGGGTCGCGGCTGGTGACTCTGCTGGGTGCGGGAGGCTGCGGCAAGACACGCCTCGCGCTCGAAGTCGCCAGGGATCTGACACCGCGCTTCCCCGGCGGCGTTGTCTGGGTCGATCTCGGGTCCCTGCAGGCTCCGTCGATGATCCCTGCCGCGCTCGCCGCCGCGATCGGCGCGCACGAGCGTTCCACGCAGGATCTCGTGGAGACGCTCGTCGACCACCTCGACGAGCGCGAGCTGCTTCTCGTGCTGGACAACTGCGAGCATCTCGTCGATGCGTGTGCGGAGCTCGCCGCTGCCCTGCTGACCGGGTGTCCGCGGTTGCGTGTGCTGGCGACCAGCCGTGAGCCGCTCGCGGTGCGGGGCGAGGCCGGCTACGTCGTGTCCGGTCTGTCGGTCCCGCCCGAGGACGCGACCACCCCTGCCGCCATCGACGACGCGGACGCTGCGCGACTGTTCGAGCAACGGGCTCGGCAGGTCCGCGCGGGGTTTCGGGTCACCGAGGACAACGCCGAGGAGGTTGCTCGCATCTGTCGACGCCTCGACGGCATCCCCCTGGCGATCGAGCTGGCCGCCGCCCGGGTGCGCGTGCTTGGCCCGCGGCAGATCGCGGACGGGCTCACGGACCCTTTCGGTCTGCTGACCGGCGGCGCCCGAGACGCGCCAGCACGCCAGCGCACCCTCGAGGCGTCGGTGCAGTGGAGCTACGACCTGCTCGAGACACCGCAGCAGCGAGCGCTGTCCCGGCTGTCGGTCTTCGCCGGCGGTTTCGGACTCGAGGCTGCCGAGCACATCGCGGCGGGGCCGGACCTCCCGGCGGCGGACGTTCTGGACCTGGTCAGTGACCTCGTGGACCGCTCCCTACTGCAGGTCATCGACGGTGACCGCGAGGTCCGCTACCGGATGCTGGAGACAATCCGCGCCTTCGCACGGCAGCGGCTGACCGAGATCGACGAGCCGACGAGGGTGCGACACCGTCATCTTGAGCACTACGTCGGCTTGGCGCACGGAGCGCAGCCAGGACTGCTGGGACCGGAGCCCGATCCCTGGATCGCCCGGTTGCGTGCCGAGCTCGACGACCTGCGTGTCGCGATGGACTGGGCGGTCGCCTCCGGGCGGGGTGCTGCCGTGCTCGACATCGTCGAGGCGACCTTCAGCTTCTGGATGGTCCAGGGGCTGTACGTGGAGATGAGCCGCCGCCTGCATGCAGCGGTCGAGGCCCTGCCACCCGACGCCGAGGAGAGTGCCCGCGGGCTGATGGCCGCCTCGCTGCTGACGATGATGGGTGGCGACCACCCGGCCGGGCACGCGCTGGCCGACGACGCGGTGCGGCGGTCGGCCCAACACGGCGACGATGCCACCCGCGCGCGAGCGCTGATCTACCGGGCATGGTGCGGCTCGCTGGCGGGCACCGTCACCGACGGGCAGATCGCGGCGGACATGGAGGAGGGCGTTGCGCTCGCAGAGCAGACCGGGGAGCAGGAGACCCGGATCGGCGGGATGATGTTCTCCGGCGCCCTCGATCTTCCCGGACGTCCGTTTGGCGAGGGCCACGCCCTGCTCGAGCGGGCGGTCGCCGAGATGGAGCAGGTCGGCTTCACCTACCTGCATACCGTCGGCGAGACGTTCCTGGCCGCCCGGTGGCTGCTGCCCGCCGGCGACCTCGACCGGGCACGCGAGCATGCGGAGGGCGCGCTGACGGTCGCCCGCCGGCTGGGACTGGGCTCCTTCGTGTCGACCGCGCTGAGCGTGCTGGGCGGGGTGGCCACGCTGCGCGGCGACGAGCCTGCGGCGCGTGCCCATCTCGGCGAGGCGCTGGCGGTGGCGGAGCAGAGCGGGCTACGCACCGATGTGATGGTCGCCCGTGACTGGCTCGCGCACGCTGAGGACCGGTTCGGTACGCCCGCCGAGGCGCGCGCGGCCGCCGAGGCCGCGCTGGCCGCCGCCCGGGAGGTCGGCAGTCGCCCGTTCGAGGCCAGCGCCGAGCGTCTGCTTGGGGTGGTGGCGCTGCGCGAGGAGCACTTGGAGAGCGCCAGCGAGCATCTGACACGGGCGCGCGATGGGTCGCGCGAGCCGCGCAACGTGTTCACCCACGGCCGGTCGCTACTCGCCCTGGCCCAGCTGGCGTTCGCGCACGACGAGCTCGAGCAGGCACGCCACCTGGCCCACGAGGGGCTCGAGGTGCTCGTCGAGCACACCGACCGGCCAGGCACCGCAGACGCACTGGAGACGCTCGCTGCCATCTGCATGGCGTACGGACAGCACGAGCCGTCGCTACGCCTGGTAGGCGCCGGCGAGCGCTTCCGCGCCCAGACCGGCATCGGCCGCTTCCCGCTGCAGGTCACGGTCGTGTCGAGGTGCCTGGAGCGGGCCGCCGGCCGGCTCGGCACCGACGAGGTCGACGCCCATCGGGAGCGGGGGGCGGCGATGTCGCTCGACGAGGCCGTTGCCTACGCCCGCCGCGGTCGGGGCGAGCGCGGCCGGCCGTCCACCGGCTGGGACGCACTGACGCCCACCGAGCGCGACGTCGTGCGTCTCGTCGGCCAGGGCTGTTCCAACGTCGAGGTCGGCCGGCGGCTGTTCGTCAGCGTGAACACCGTCAAGACGCACCTCTCCCACGTGTACGCGAAGGTGCAGGTCGACGGGCGGGCGGAGCTCATCGCTCAGGCAGCCCACCGTGACCTGTGACAGCGGCGAGCCGATATCACCCGCGCGGGTGATGTTCTCGCTCACCCGACGGCTGATCGTGGGCGTCACGCAGACCGAACCGAGGAGCCACGGACATGATCCGCACCGACGCGGCGACGCTGAGCCACACGACCTCGCGTGACGGCACCAGGATCGGCTACTTCACCAACGGCGATGGCCCGCCGCTGCTGCTGGTGCACGGCGGCCTGGGTGACCATACGCGTTGGGGCGAACTCATTCCGTACCTAGCGCCGCACCACACGGTCCACGCGATGGACCGCCGGGGCCGGGGTGCGAGTGGCGACGGGCCCGACTACTCGCCCCAGCGGGAGTTCGAGGACGTTGCGGCCATCGTCGATGTCATCGCTGAGAAGTCCGGCTCCGAGGTGGACGTCTACGGGGTCTCCAACGGAGCGACGTTCGCCCTCGGTGCGGCGACGCTGACGTCGAACATCGGCCGGCTGGCGCTCTACGAGCCCGGCATCACCGACGCGGACGATCTGGTTCCCCCCGAGCTCGATCGGCGGTTCGACGCGCTGCTGGCCGACGGCGACAACGAGAGCCTCGTGGAGACCTTCTTCCGAGAGGTGCTCGAGCTCGGCGACGACGACATCGTCACGATGCGTGCCCAGACCTCCTGGACTGCACGGGTCGCAGCAGCGCCCACGCTGCCCCGCGAGCTGCGC
>SLHP01000052.1 GCA_007136095.1 Nitriliruptoraceae bacterium | reverse complement strand
CCGGAGGAACCCGAGGAACCCGAGGAACCGGAGGAACCCGAGGAACCGGAAGAGCCGGACGATCCACCTGCCGAGGAGCCACCGTCGGATGGTGACGACGACGGGGGTGATGGCGACGACGACGGAGACGCCGGGAACCCTGACCCCGACCCGGCGTCGTCCGATGCTGGCAGGGACCCCGACCCGGAGGCCTGACGTCAGGCGACCACGCCGTCGGCCCGCCAGCGCGCCACCTCGTCGTCGTTGCACCCGAGTTCGGCAAGGACCTCAGCCGTGTGCTCTCCTGGAGATGGTGGGGGCCGATCGATGGCGCCTGCGGTCCGCGAGAACCGTGGGGCCGGAGCCGGCTGGGTCTGACCGAACGCCTCGGTGAACGTCTGCCGGGCGCGGTTGTGCGGATGGTCCGGCGCCTCCGCGAGGTCGAGGATGGGGGCGACACAGGCATCGGTGCCCTCGAACGTCTCGGCCCACTGGTCACGCGTGCGGGTCGCGAAGATCTCCGTGAGACGCTCCCTGAGTTGCGGCCACCGGTCGCGGTCGTGCTGGGGCCACGCTGCGGCCTCGAGTCCGAGCCCTGTGAGCAGCGCGGCGTAGAAGGGCGGCTCCAGCGCACCGACCGCGACGAACCCGCCATCAGCACAGCGGTAGCTGTCGTAGAAGGGGGCGCCGCCGTCCAGCAGGTTGGCGCCCCGCTGCGTCGACCAGGCACCCATCTGCAGCAGTCCGTGCAGGAACGCCGTCAGCGACGCGGTGCCATCGACCATCGCCGCGTCGACGACCTGCCCCTGGCCGGAGGTGGCGCGTTCGAGCAGCGCGGCCAGGATCCCGATGGCCAGGAAGGTCCCGCCGCCTCCGAAATCGGCGAGGTAGTTCACGGGCGGCGGGGGTGGTTCACCGGCCCGACCGACGGTGTGCAGCGCCCCGGCGATAGCGGCGTAGTCGATGTCGTGCCCGGCCCGGGGTGCCAGGGGACCCTCCTGCCCCCACCCGGTCATCCGGGCGTAGATCAGGGACGGGTGATCCGCCCGGAGGTCGTCAGGACCGACGCCCAACCGCTCCGCCACTCCCGGTCTGAAACCCTCCACCAGGACGTCGGATCCGGCGGTGAGACGTCGGACCACCTCGACGCCCGCAGGGGTCTTGAGGTCGACACCGATGGAGCGGCGGTTGCGTGAGAGACCGACCATCGATGCCTCGGCACCCACCTGCCCCGGCGCCGCAGACACGCGATCGACACGTACCACGTCGGCGCCGAGGTCGGCCAGGAGCATCACGCCGTAGGGGGCGGGCCCGATGGCCGCCAGTTCGACGATACGTGTCCCGACAAGCGGTCCTGACGGCATCGCTCAACGCTCCCGCAGATCGACGCGGCTGCCGGTCGAGACCGTGTCGTCGTCCAGCAGGGTCCAGAGGTCGGTCGCCGCGACCACCGGATCGATCAACTGCCCATCGTCGTGGAGGTTGCGGAAGCGCTGCACCCCGGGGAAATCGTGTTCGTCGGTGTCGCGGATCGTCTCCTGCATCGGGGTCGCGACGACCCCGGGGGCGACGGCCAGGATCCGGACGCCTCCCCGCTGCTGCTGCTCGGCGCCGACGCCTGCCACCCAGGCGTCGAACGCCGCCTTCGCGGCGCTGTAGGTCGACCATCCCGGAACAGCCTTGCCGGCGGCACCGGAGGAGATCATCACGAGTTCGCGACGCACGTCGAGCTCACGGACGGCGGCGAGGTACCTGTGGCCGAGGACCTGGCCGGACGCGCTGTTGAGCAGCACGTTGGCGGTGACCGCGTCCGCGTCGGTCTCCCCGACGAAACCGATCGGGTCCAGCGTGCCGGCGCTGTGGATGAAGGTGACCCGCTCCCATGCCCGGGAGGCGACGAGGTCAGCGATCCGGGCACCGACATCGGACCACGCCGCCGGGTCGGCCAGATCAGCTCGGAGATGGGTCACATCGCCGTCGGGATGTCCCGAACGGCTGATGTCGACGCGGGTGCTGTCGGTGGGAGCGGTGTCCAGCAGCGCCCGACCCAGGCCCGACGACCCGCCGGTGACGATCACAAGTGTGTCCATACCACGATCCTAGGCGTCAGGACCGCCGACCCACGACGCACAGGAGCCGGCAACCTCGCCGAGGAAGCTGGTCACGAACGCCGAGAACGCGGCGGGTGCCTGTTCCGGGAAGCCGTGGGCCAGGCCGGGCAGGACATGCAACCGTGCGGCCGGGCTGGCCGCGGCCAGCGAGGTCGCGTGGTCCGGTGGCGCGACCGGATCCCGTTCACCGGCCAGCACGAGGGTCGACACCTCGCCGGTACCGAACGGGTCCGGCGGCCGGTGCGCGAGGCACAGCTCACTCAAGCGCAGGTGGCGATCAACGAGCTCTTGGCCGACCGCGGACGGTTCGAGCAGTTCCAGCAGCTCACGTCGCCGGTCGAGTTCAGCACCGGTGTACGAGCACCGGAGGGCATCCTCGGCCATCGCGTCCCACCGACCCTCCCGGACCAGCCCCGACCACCGGCCGACGACGTCACGGAGTTGGTCGTCGACGGCGGCCAGGGGCGCGGACAGCACCAGGCCGGCGATCAGCTCCGGGTGGGCCGCGGCCAGGTGCTGCGCGACCATGGTTCCCATCGAATGGCAGATCAGGACCGCGGGCCGATCGAGCCTGCGGTGCAGGACGGTCGCGACATCCGCCGCCAGGTGCGCCGTGGAGGTCACACCGATCAGGGGGTGCCGGTAGGACACCACCAGGCCACGGCACCGGTCCATCGGGACCGGCACGTCGTTGAACAGCCCCCGCCCCCGCGGATCGAAGACCGGGTAGAGCCCATCGGTGAGCCCGGGGATCAGGACGATCGGCGGGCCGGATGGATCCCCCAACCCGAGGCTCGGCAACCGTGATGCCGCGCCGTCGGTGGCGTCACCGACGTCGATCCAGCGCAGCGTGTCGCCATCTTCCGTCACCTGGTCCCCATCCCGGTCCGCGTCGGGACGGCACGCTACAACGGATGGGTCCCGCAGGCCGCCGGATACCGTGGTGGGTGGCCACACACCTCCGCACAGGATCGTCCATGACCCGCCCCGGATCGGTCGTCCGCCTGTTCGCGGGCGCGATGACGGTCCTGGTGCTCGGCGTCGTTGCACTGGCGACCATCGCCTGGCTGATCGGCGGTGCTGCGCGGGACGTTCCCACCGGAGACGGGGTCGGGGCGACCTCGTCGGTCGGCGCTTCCTCGGACGCCGACGGCTTCACCGTGTGGGAACGCAACGACGATGGCACCCCGGTGCGGTGGGACCCCTGCGCCCCCATCGACATCGTCGTCGCCGACGACCTGGCACCCGCCGGGTGGCGGACGGACCTCGACGCGGCGCTCGAACTCCTGCACGAACACACCGACCTCGAGCTGCGCGTGATCGACGAGGTGGACGAGATCCCACGCGCGGACCGCTCACCCCACCAGCCCCGCCGCTACGGCGATCGGTGGGCCCCGGTGTTGGTGGCCTGGGCCTCCCCCGATGACGACCTGCCGCTGCGCGAGACGGATCGGGGACTGGGGATCCCCGTCGCGGTCGGGATCGACGGTGACCGTGTCTACGTCAGCGGGCAGGTCATCCTCAACGCCGACCGCGCCGACCTCGAGGTCGGCGACGCGGACCGGAGTGGTTCCTGGGGTGCGACCGTGCTCCACGAACTGATCCACGTGCTGGGCCTCGGCCACGTCGAGGACCCACAGGAGCTGATGGCGGTCTCGCCCGGTGACGGGCCCGTCGAGCTCGGGCCGGGCGACCGCGCCGGGCTGGCCGCGGTCGGAACGAACGACGGCTGCCTCGAGGTGCCGGCCCCCCGACCGATCCAGATCGAAACACCCGGGACATCCGACGGCACCACCCACCCGTAGGCTGGTGCCTGTGGGAGCGTCGACACGAGGAGTCCCCATGGAGCCCCATCCCTTCCGGCTCGCCGTCGAGGCTCATGACATGGACGCCGCCGTCGGCCTGCTGCACGATGACGTGGTGTTCCGGTCACCGGCCGTACACCAGCCCTACGTCGGCCGCGCAGCGGTGAGCCATCTGCTGCGGCACGCCGGTCAGGTGCTCGAGGACCTCGTGTACGTGGATGAACTCCACGGCCATCGCTCGGTCGCCCTGGTGTTCCGCGCCCACGTCGGAGAGAAGGACGTCGAGGGACTCGATCACCTCACACTCGACGCAGACGGATCCATCACCGAGTTCCGGGTGATGATCCGACCGCTCTCGGGCCTGATCGCGATGGCCCAGACCATG
>SLHP01000096.1 GCA_007136095.1 Nitriliruptoraceae bacterium | reverse complement strand
TTCGGCATGAGCGTCGGCGTCGCGCAACTGATGTAGCGCCGCAACTGCCGTCGGCGTCCACACGGCACGGCGCCCGTCGGCCACGCCGCCGGTACCCGTCAGCCACGGTCCGTCAGGCGGCGTCCATCAGGCGGCGTCCATCAGGCGGCGTCCATCAGGCGGCGTCCATCAGCCCGTGCTGGGTCAGGCGATCGAGCAGGCGCGTCACCATGCTCGCGGCCTGGTCGCGACGCACCGCGGTCTCGGGGTCGAACGTGCCGTCCGCCTTGCCGAGGATCACCCGGATCCAGGCGGCCTTGCGGATCTCCAACGGATCGGACACCGACGCCAGGTCGATGAACGTCGCCGAGCCCGGCCGCACCTCGCCGGCGGTGACGTACTCCGCGGCCCGGGCGACGACCCCGGCGAACTCCTCCCGGGTGACGATCCGACTCGGCTCGAAGATCCACGTCGAGGTGCCGTACACGATCCCGACGGCGGCCAGGGCCTCGATCGCATCCCGATGGATGCTGACGGTCGGCACATCGGTGAAGCGTCCGGTCGCCGGGATCGGCGGCGCCACGCCGGCACGCTGCAAGGCGCGGAAGGTCATCGTCGCGATCTGCGCGCGGGTCAGACCCTCTTCCGAGCCGTAGGTCGTCGAGGTGGTCCCGACCGTGACCCCCAGCGCAACCATGCAGGACACCGCATCGTGGTGCACGGAGTCCGACCGCACGTCGGTGAACGCCACATCGTCGGTCGTGGTGCAGGCGGGCACCCGCGTGCCGAGGTGGTCGAGCAGCGCCGGCGCCCGCATCAGTCCCCCGCTGCGCGTGTCCCCCACCAACGACAGGGGGCGGACGGTCGCGCGGACGGTGTCTGCCACACGCCCCGGCCCGTCAGCCGCTGCCGCGGAAGCGTCCGGGTTCCCGGTCGCGCCGATGGCTGGTGTCGCTCAACAGATGTTCGCCGCGGCGAGGCTCGCGACCGCTACCTCGACGCTGTTGTGGTGTTCGTAGGTGACCAACAGGCGGGTGTCGCCCACATCGCCGGCGGACGGCGACGCGGATGCGGGGGTCGACGTCACCGCGAGCTCGGTGGACCGCGCAGCGGCGTCAGCCGGGGCAGCCAGCGCCGCGGAACCTGCCAGCGTCAGGGAGAGCACCAGCGCCACGATCAGGCCGGACATCCCCCCGGACGGACGTGAGCTACCCATCGCGGGCTCCTTGGCTGGAGTCGTCCTCTCCTCTCCATCGTCCGGGAGCCCCCGGCCCTTAGCTCCGCCACACTTTCGTCCGCAGGACGCCCGAGATGGGCCGCGAATCAAGTCGTGCGTCACCGAAAGACGCAGCCCAGCGCTGCAGGATCAGCGGTCGAGTGGATCGTCGGTCGGAGGTTTGGTGGCGCGCACCACCAGGTCGGCCAACAGCCCGATCGAGATCACCTGGAACGCCGCGAACAGGATCAGCAACGTGTTGGTCGCCAGGCGCAGGTCCTTGGTGGCGATGTCGTAGCCGAGCTTGCCGACCCCGAACAGCAGCAGCGCCAACCCGATCGGCATGAACACGCGCAACGGCTCGTAGGACAGGATCATCCGCACGACCTGCATCAGGTACTTGCGGGTGTCGCGGTACCAGTGGAACTTGGACTCGCCCTCGCGGGCGGCATAGGGGATGTTGATGTAGCCGACGCTGTAGCCGTCGGACAGGAACGACATCGTCATCGTCGTCACGCAGGAGAACCCGTTGGGCAGGCGGTTGAGGTACTTCACCGCCCGGTCGCGCTTGAAGGCCCGGAACCCGGAGTTGAGGTCCGGGATCTGCTCCTGGGCCAGGAACTGCGCCAGCCGGCGGATCGCCCACTTGGCGGGCACGCGCAGCGCCTTCTTGGTGCCCTCTTCGGTGGTGCGCGCACCGACGACCTGGTCGAAGCCCTCGAGCGAGTCGACGAGGTGCGGGATCTGATCGTTGGGGTAGGTCATGTCGACGTCGGTCCACACCACGACGTGGCCACGTGACTCGCGCGTGCCGGTGCGACGCGCGCCACCCGAGCCGAGGTTGCGCGCATGCTCGAACACCCGGATGCGCTCGTCGGTTGCGGCGGCCTCACGCAGCAGCGCGACCGTGTCGTCGCTGGACCGGTCGTCGACCGCGACGATCTCCCAGGTGTAGGCCGAGGCGTCCATCGAGGCGACGATCCGCTCGATCTCCTCCATGACGTGCCCGTCCTCGTTGTACGTGGGCAGGATGATGGAGACGTCGGGACGTGGCGGACGCTCGGATCGGCCCTCGTCCGATGCCCGGCCCATCGTGGTGGCGTGCGTGGCGTCGCCTGTCACTTGCGCGTCATCCGCGGCGCCGTCATCTCCCCCATCGGCGCCGTCGACCACGGTCGATGGCGTGCCAACGGGTGCCGCGGTCGTGGCAGTGCCGGATGTTGGCGCCCCGCCAGGGGTCGTGGTCGGGTTGCTGGTCGTCGACACGGCGTTCAGCTCCGCAGGTGGCCACGACCGATGCCGTGGTAGTGGAGACCGGCGTCCATCGCTGCACGCCCGTCCAGGCAGTTGCGCCCGTCGATCACGATCGGGTAGCCGAGCGCCGCCTTCAGCTCCGAGAGGTCCAACGACCGGATCTGCTCCCACTCGGTCGCGATGACCACGGCATGCGCACCGCGGCAGGCCACCAGCGGGTCGTCGAACAGCTTCACGTCGGGCAGTGCCGTCGCGACGCCGCCGAGTGCCACCGGGTCGTACATCCGGACCGTCACACCTTCCTCGAGCAGCGCCTCAGCCAGGTAGATCGCCGGCGCCTCACGCAGGTCATCGGTGCCGGGCTTGAACGCGGCACCGAGGATCGCGATGGTCTTGTCGGTCAGGTGCCACAGCTCGTCCCGCAGCTTGTCGAGCACGACCTGGCGCTGGCCGGCGTTGATCTGGCGGACCTCGTCGAGCAGCCCGAAGTCGTAGCCGACCGACCGCGACAGGTGCAGGAACGCGTCCACGTCCTTCGGGAAGCACGACCCGCCGTACCCGATCCCGGCCTGCAGGAACGCGTGCCCGATCCGAGCGTCGTGGCCCATGCCCTGCGCGACCAGTTCGATGTCGGCCCCGACCTTGTCACACACGTTGGCGACCGCGTTGATGAACGACAGCCGTGTCGCGAGGAACGCGTTGGATGCGTGCTTGATCAGCTCGGCGGTCGGGACGTCGGTCTCCACCACGGGACAGCCGACCGCCGCGACCATCGGCGCATAGACCTCGCGGAGCCGTTCGCGCGCCAGATCCGACGCCGTGCCGTACACGATGCGGTCCGGTTCCGCGGTGTCCTTGACGGCCACACCCTCGCGCAGGAACTCCGGGTTGGAGGCCACGTGCACGGCAGCGGCGTCGCTCCCTCGACGTTGCTGTTCCCGTTCGATGACCTGGGTGAGCCGAGCGCCGGTGTTCGCCGGCACCGTCGACTTCTCGACGAGCACGACATCGCGGGTGGCGTGCTGGGCGACCTCGACCGCGACCCGTTCGATGAACCGCAGGTCGGGTCCGCCGCCGGGCAGTCCGGGCGTGCCGACGCAGACGAACACGACCTCTGCATGGTCGACGGCGCGGGCCAGGTCGCCGGTGAACGCCAACGACCCGTCCGCGGTCACCCGGTCCACGAGCTCCTGCAGCCCCGGCTCGAAGAACGGCACATCACCGGATCGCAACGCCTCGAGCTTCGCGGCATCATCGTCCAGCCCCATCACCGTGTGCCCGTAGTCGGCGAGCACGGCAGCGGTGACCAGGCCGACGTGGCCGACTCCGACGATCGAGATGTTCACGGTGATCTCCGCGGGTGGAGGGTTCGGTCGGTACTGCCGGTCCGGTGGCGACGATCGATCTCGGAAAGAGCCACCTCGAGCGGCCAAAACAGCAGATCCAACAGCGTCGAGGTGGCACGTGCCTCGCAGCCCCCACAGCCTATCGGTGGCGCAGACGCGCAGCCGTGTGGCGCAGACGCGCACAACACCGTCCGAACGGCCCCGGCAAACTCCGCAACGTGGCGTGACCGGACGCGTAGAGTGTCGCAGCCGGATCAGGGTTCCCGGCGCAAGGTCCCGGCTCAAGGTCCAGGCGGGTCGGTGCCGATAACCGCGGTGATGCCGCCCGCGGGCATCACCGACGTTCCGCCTACGCGCCCCGACCCGAGGACACCAGGTGACCGACCCCGTTCATGTCCACCGGACGACGTCCCCCGCGCCGAACCTGCTAGCTGGGCTGCTCGCCCTGCTCCTGGCACTCGTCCTCGCGCCGGCCACCCCGGCGACGGCCGACGACGGCACCGCGAACGGCGACGACACCGGGATCACACCCGCGCCCAGCCACCTGCCCCAGACCCCGACGGTCGACACGACGCCGCAGGTGCTGAACCTGACGTTCCCGGTTGCTGACCCGCACGACGGCACGTCGTTCATCGACGACTTCCTGTACCTGCGTGGCGGCGGCAGCCGCCTCCACGCGGCGACCGACATCATGGCGCCCAAGCACCGGCCGGTCCATGCAGCCATGGGTGGTCACATCACCTTCGCGCCCTACCCCGAGCCGCACTACGGCTGGATGATCTCCATCCTGGGTGACGACGGCTACCGGTACGCCTACGTGCACCTCAACAACGACACCCCGCAGAGGGGCGCCGACGGCCGCTGGCTGGACGACGACAACGGTGGGGTCGAACACGCCTACGCACCCCGCATCGTCGAGGCGATCCGCAACGCGGGCACCGCCCGGGGCCTGCGGATCGAACGCGGCGAGTTGATCGGCTGGAACGGCGACTCCGGCAACGCCAAAGGTGTCGCCCCACACCTGCACCTGGAGATCCACGTTCCCGCGACCGACGAGCACGACGGCTACCGGATCAACCCGTACCACAGCCTGAAGGACGCACTGGAGCGAGGTGACGTCCCGACCGCAGCCTTCGACGGCCCCTTCCGCGACGTCGGGCACTCCGCCACGCACGCCGACGCCATCAGGCGGCTCGCTGAGGAGGGCATCGTCACCGCCTGCGACGGCGACCGCTACTGCCCCGGCGACGTGATCACCCGCGCCGACCTGGCGGTATCGATCGCGGCGGTCGCTGGACTGGTCACGTCCGCGACCACCGCGCCCCGCTTCCCGGACGTCCCGAGCGACGATCCCCGGGCCGGCGCCATCAGCGCCGTCGACAGCGCCGGGATCCTCACCGGCTACGAGGACGGGATGTTCGGCCCGGAGGATGGCCTGACCCGCGCCCAACTGGCATCGATGCTTGTGCGCACCTTCGACATCCCACCGGTCGACGAGGACCCCCCGTTCACCGACGTCACGCCGGGTCGGACCCACGTGGATGCGATCGCCGCGACCTACGTCGCCGGGCTCACCGTCGGCTGCGGGGACGGCACCCGCTACTGCGGACGCGACGAGGTCAGCCGGGCACAGATCGCGACCTTCCTGGACCGTGGCCGTGCCGCGTTCGGGACCCCCGACTGACGGGACGCTAGGACAGGGTCAGCTGGCGGACCGTGACGCCCTGGCGTCCGAGCGCATCCAGCATGCGTGCGACGAACGACGCCATCTGTGCGCGTGAGACGTTGCTGTTCGGATCGAACTCGCCGGCCTGGCTGCCCCCGAGGGTGATGCCGACGTCGCGTGCGATGCGGATCGAGCGCTCGTGGGTGTGGCCCTCGATGTCGGAGAACCATTGCCGGTCGACCTCCAACTCCTGGTCGGTCAGCAGTTCAACGGTCCGCACGAGGAAGGTCGTCATCTGGCCGCGGGGGACCCGCTCGTTGGGCGCGTAGGTGCCGTCCGGTCGTCCGACGGTGATCCCGGCCGCCGCGATGATGTCGATCGCGTCGGCGTGGACAGTGCCGTCGGTGTCGGGGAAAGCGCGGTCGAGCGGTTGGGGCTCGTCGTAGCCAGCAGCACGCAGGCTGCGGGCGAGGAACGACGCCATCTCGCCCCGGGTGATACGCCGCGCCGGGACGAAGGACGTCGAGCTCACGCCGAGCGAGACGCCGTGGAACACCACACAGTCGATGTTGGCGACGTGCACGCTGCGACGGCTGACGTCGTCGAAGACCGCCGGCGGGAGGTCGGGTGTGCAGATCGGTCGCTCCAGCGCCTGGAGGTAGGCCAGCACATCGAGCTCACCACCGGACGCGACCTTGCCAGCCAACGCGGAGGAGCGACGCACCGTGCGCAGCAGTTCACCGATCAGTTCACCGGTGGTCGCCGCGGGCGCGAGGCTGCGGCCGAGCGCGAGCGCCGCGGCGACCTGCGGTGCCGCGAACGAGGTGCCCTCGAACAGGCTGTGCTGCCCGTCGGCGGCCAGCGAGACGATGTCCTCACCGGGTGCGGCCAGGTCCACCACCTCGGACCCGAAGTTCGAGGGCAGGCGCCCGTTGGCCAGCAGTTCGCCGTGACGGTCGCTGGCGGCGACGGTCACCAGGTTGGGCAGCTGGTAGGACGCCGGGTAGCGCTGCAGGGACGAACCCGACAGGTCGACCCCGTCGTTGCCGGCCGCCGCGACCACCGGCACGTCGACCGCCGCGATCGCGTCGAACAGTTCATCGTTGGGCTCGGTCCCGCCCCAGGTGATCAGGATGACGTCGGCACCGGCCCGGGCGACGTCACCGATCGCCTGCGCGGCCGAGGCGTAGCCTTCGATCCTCGGCGCCACGTCGGTGGACTCGGACTCGTAGATGCGGGCCACCCGCAGCGACACGCCCGGTGCCACACCCGCCATCCCGTAGCCATCGTCGGCCCGTGCTCCCGCGACCCCGGCCACGGCGGTGCCGTGCCAGTCGCGGTTCGCGTCGACATAGGTGATCGAGGTCTGTCGCAGGTAGTCGTAGCCGTTCGCCCCGTTGGGGTCGGTCCAGAACGCCCCGTCCAGATCCTGGTGTGCGGCGTCCACCCCGGTGTCGATGATCCCGATGGTCACCGACGACAACCCCGGGGTCAGCGACCATCCCTGACGGGTGCGCGTCCGATCGAGGTACCACTGGAACTCGAGCAACGGATCGTCGAACAGAACCGGGTCGGGGTCGCCCGACTGGGCCGGGGTTGCGCCCTGCGCGGCCGCCGGAGGTTGCGTCGCCGGCACCGCGAATAAGGATGCACCCACCACGACCAGGGCTGCGACGACCCGACCCACCGGCGCCCGCCCCGACGAGCCGTGGGTGCCACCGGTCCCCCGTGCTCGCCCCGTGATAGCCACGCTCAGTCCTCGGTCTGTCCGTCGTTGTCACCCTCGGCCTGGCCACCCGTCAGCACATCGGCCCGTGCCACCGCATCGAGCGTCCGCGCCAGGAGACTCGCGATCTGATCGCGGCGAGTGACCACCGATGGAGCGTAGTCACCGCCCCCGACACCCCGCAGGATGCCGAGGTCCCGACCCATGTCGATGTTCGCCCGGTGCACGCTCGAGCCCGTGTCACCGAACCAGTCCCGAGAGGGCTCCGGGGTGGAGCCGACGAGCTCGTCGTAGGTGCGAACCAACAGGGACGCCATCTGCCCCCGGGTCACGGCGTCCTCCGGCCGGAAGTTCCCGTCAGCGTCGCCCAGGATGATCTCCAGCGAGGACAGCAGCGCGATAGCCGGCGCGTGGACACTGGTCGCATCGACGTCGTCGAAGGCCGGCGGCGCGGTCGTTGGCGGGATCCCGGCGTCCTGCAGAACCCGCGCCAGCAGACTGGACAGTTGTGCCCGGGTGACGGGCGCCGTGGGCCCGTAGGTGCCGTCACGCTGGCCGAGCGCCACCTCGTTGACGACGAGGCACGAGATGTTGGCCGCGTGCACGTTGCTGGCCGCCACATCTGAGAAGGCAACCGGGGGCAGTTCGTCCGGGCGACAGATGGGTCGTTGGATCCCGCGCACCAGCGCTTCCGCGTCGAGCATCCCGCCGGACCGGGTCATGCCGGTCAGGCTCGGCAAGACCCGGCTCGTCCAGGTCACCGCATCGGCGACTTCGGCCGCTTCGGCGTACGGCGCGACGCTGAACGCCATCGCGACCGCCCCGCTGACGTGGGGCGCGGCGAACGAGGTGCCCTGCGCGATCCCGTGGGCGTCACCGGGCAGGGCCACGGGGATGTGATCGCCGGGGGCCCCGATGTCGATGACCTCGAGGCCGGTGTTGGCGTAGCTCGGGACCGAACCGTCGGGTGCAACGGAGGTGACCCCGATGACGTTCGGCAGGTCGTAGCCGGCGGGGAACACCGACCGGGCCGGGGTCAGCGCCCACCCCTCGTTCCCGCTGGCGGCGACCACGACGGCACCGCTCTCGGCGATCGCATCCCGCAACAGCGGTCCGCCGTCATTGGTAACCCAGGAGGCGTTGATCACGTCCGCGCCAGCCGCGATCGCTTCCTCGATGGCAACGAGGATGCCCGCGAGCGTGGCGCCGCCAGGGCCGCCGTCGTCGCGCGCGTCGAACGCAGCGAGATCCAGGATCGAGACCTCAGGAGCCATCCCGGCGATCCCGAACCCGTCGTCGGCGCGGGCGGCGATGACGCTGGCGACGCCGGTGCCGTGCTGGCCGGGTTGCGGTGCGTTGGCCAGGGAAGGTGCACGGAACTGTCCGACGACGGCCCCGTCCAGGTCGCGGTGGGCGGCGTCGATCACGGTGTCGATGACGGCAGCGATCACGTCCGGCGAGCCACGGGTGATCTCCCAGGCCGGCAGCGCTCGGACGTCCACGCCCGGGATGCTCGTCACGGACGCCAAGCCGCTGCCCACCATCTGCCCGGTGTTCTCCAGGCCCCACTGGAACCCGAACAGCACGTCGTTGGGCGGTAGGTCGGCCGCCGTCGTGGCGATGACCCGGTCCCGCTCGACGTCCCGAACCGATGGGTCGCCGGCCAACACCCGCACCACGGCATCGGCGTGCCCGGGGCTGGCGTGGACCACGTCGACGGCGGCAGTCAGCGAGACCTCGTCCAGCCCAGACAGGCTCACGGCGACGTCGAGGTGGTGCTCCACCGACGCCAACGTCGCGGCCCTGGACTCGTCACCGGCCTCGTCGTGCCACCGGATCAGCACCCGGTCATCCACCACCGGCAGGGTGATGGCGGCGGTATCCGACGGCTGCGGACTCGACGGCGCCGTCGGTGCACCCTCGGCGCCGGTCACCCCGGTCGACAGGATCAGTGCCGACACCAGGACCACGACCGCCCCGAGCCACAGCCCCCGCCGGCCATCAACTGCCCCGGGCTGACCCGACGTCACCGCCGAGTGCCTGGTCGCCGTCACCCGACCACCACCCGGTGGACGAACGAGGCCAGCTGGCCCCGCAGGACCGGATCACCCGGGCAGTACCGCTCGTCGCCGCAGCCCTGCGTCACTCCTCGTTCGGCCAGGGCCTCGATGGCAGGGCGGTGCACGTTGGCCGATCGGACATCGGTGAAGGAACCGGTCGTCGACGAGGTCGCGTCCAGTGCGCGCGCCAGGAACGACGCCATCTGCTGGCGCGTCACCGGATCACCGGGCCGGTAGGTCCCGTCCTCGAACCCACCGGCGAGCCCGCTGGTGGCCGCTGCGTCGATCGCTGCCGCATGCACGTTGTCCGCGGGGACGTCGGGGAAGACGCCCGTGTCGGTCGCGGCCGGGATGTCGAAGGTGTTGACCAGGAACGTGGCCATCTGAGCGCGGGTCACGGGCTGTCCGGGAGCGAAGGTGGTGGCGTCGATGCCGTCGACGATACCCGCGAGCCGGGCCCAACTGATCGCAAACTCGTGCACCGACCCGTTGTCGTCCTCGAACGGCCCGAACGAGAACCCGCTGATCTGTGCGCTGTAGACGCGCTGGTTCCAGTCCTGCCCGCCCTCCAGGATCGGCAGGAACAGCTTGATCGAGTTCCCCGCGATCGGCTTGGCGTCGGTGGGCCGCCCGGAGAACGTCCGGGTGATCCGGTCTCCCGCCCCGGTCACCCCGGTCACCTCGAGGTCCTTCGGGGTGCCGCCGGCGGTCCGGGAGGTCACGATCAACCGCTCGACGCGGGCCAGCGACGGTGAGGTCCCGGCGGAGAGGAACGCGGCAACCTGCGCGTTGTCGGCCACAGCGGCCCAGGACGAGCGGGGGTTGGGGGCCTGGTTCGACCACGGGTCGTCGACGCTGCGCAGGTAGTCGATGGGGCTCGTGCCGAACGCCCACGAGTCCTCGAGGTTCTCGGTGCGCCCCCCGTGCGAGGAGGAGTAGAAGGTCTGCGCCAGCTCGCCCTCGAAGGTCAGGACCCGGTCACGGGTGGCCTCGACGGCGGCGACCCACCGCTCCCCCTGCGGCGCCAGCGCCTTCTCCGCACCGTTGTAGACCTGGTCGGCGGGCGTGGCCCGCACCTGGCAGGAGCAATCGGCGCGGGCGGTGAGCCGACCGACCGCGAAGGTGCGACCGGTGACGGCCTGGGCCTCCAGGGCGGCGGGCCCGTCGATCCCCCACCCGGACGGCACCTCGGCCAGGCCGAGCAGGTAGGTCTCGATGCTCGAGACGTCCTGGACGGCGTTGATGACCGGGCGGGGCGGCAGCGGGTCGGGCTGAGCCTGGACCTGGCGGTGCAGGTCACGCCACCCGTCGGTGAACCGCCGGGTCGACTCGCCGCCGAAGGCTGGGGGCGTCCGCAGCGTCGTGGTGTCACTGCGGATCCTGATCACCGGGCGGGTGGTCTGGTACAGCGGCTCGGCGAGGCAGTCGGTGGTCTCACCCGCGGAGGTCGCGGCGACGACCTCCAGCCGGTCGCCGTACGGGCAGACACGGTAGGTCGTGCCGGCCGTGGCGGTCAACAGCTCGACACACGTGTCGTGGGCGAGGCGATCGCTGACCGCCGCGCCACCTTCCGCTCCACAGGCACGGACCGCGACATCCGCATCCACCCGGAAGGTCGTCGAGGTGACCCGTTGCTGGATGTTGACCCGGATGCGTTGTGACGAGCTTCGGGTGTCGGTGGCGATCTTCGTGCCGGGGTAGTAGTAGGTCAGGATGTCGTCCACGGACCACCCGGCCCGCGCCTGCGCGTACGCCCCGTACTGGCTCATGCCGACACCGTGGCCCCAGCCCCCTCCTCGGATGCGCACGTCAGGCGTGTCGTCGGCAGCGGCCGCGACGTCCGCCCGGATCGGGAGCGGCTGGTCCGGTGACGTCTGGGCCACAGCCGCCGAGGGGGACGCAGCGACCAGACCCACCCCCAGGACCGCGCCGATCGCGGCGAAACGTGACCGTCGCATCACAACCTCATCCCGGACGCCCTAGTCCAGCGGGCTATCCGTGCCATCAGTGGCATCGTCGTCACCGAGGTCGTCGCTGGCGCCATCGGTCCCAAGCGTGCCGATCGGCTCATCCGGCTCCGGCGGGTTGAAGTAGTCGCGTGCCATCGCCACGAAGGATGCGGTCGAGTCGCGCCGGGCGACGTCGTCCGGGCAGAAGTTGCTGCTCCCACAGTCCCCGCGAATCCCGACCTCCGACAGGCTGTGGATGCCGTCCACGTGTGCGTGGGTGCGGCCGACGTCGGGGTAATGCTCGATGCCGGGCATCGGCATCGGAAGGCCCATCGCGCGGTACAGCAACGTTGCCAACTGCCCGCGGGTCATGACCTCGGTCGGGCGGAAGGTGCCGTCGTCATAGCCGATCAACCACCCCTTCTCCGCGAGCGCGTTGATCGCCGGAGCATGGACATAGCCGGGCGCGACATCCGAGAACTGGCTCCCGGGGACCGGGTCGAGTTCGAACGCGCGCATCACGAACGAGGATGCCTGGGCGCGGTTGAGCCCAGTGTCGGGACAGAAGGCGTTGAGCTCGCAGCCATAGGTGACGCCGGCATCGGCGAGGTCCAGGATGGCCCGGCGGTGCGGCGACGACGAGGGGACGTCCGGGAAGCGCATCGAGATCCCTGAGGCGTCGCTGCGGATCTCGTCGAGCTTCTGCTGGATGAGCCCGGGACACGAGGTCTGGCCGACGTCCCGGTGACCGATGATGTTGGGGCGCCAGGTGCCGCCACCCATCTTGTCGTTCCATCCGGTTGGATCCAGACCGTGGATCGCGGACTTGACCCCGATGACCTTGGTCAACGACTCGAGGGCGGCATCGGAGGCCTGCCGGTCGACGAAGTTGCCCATCACCGACACACCGAACGATCCCGTGTTGAAGCCACGAGCGTGCGCACCGATCACGGGACGGTCGAACCCACCGGCTCGCCCCTCGTAGACCGTGCCGAAGCGGTCGACCACGACGTTGTAACCGAGGTCCGACCATCCGAGGTTGACCGTGTGGTAGCGGTACATCGCCCGCATGACGCCCGGTGCCTCGGCACGGCTGTAGCCGTTGGCCTTCGTCGTGTCGGATGCATGCGCGGTGTGGTGCACGACCCCCATGTGGATCTCGTGGGCGTACTTGGGTTCGCTGTCGCCGCGCAGCGATTCATCCGCACCCCACTGCGCGCGGCTGACGATGTTCAGGTCGTCCGCGTTGGCGGACGGGCTGCCGGCCCGCGACTCGTAGGTGCGCTGAACCGGACCGCCGGAGCTGCCCATCGAGTCGATCAGGTGGGTCTCGATATCCGAGACGCTGGCACCCTCGACCTCGAGCTGCACACGGGAGGCTTCACCGACCCACAAAGGCTCGGTCGGGACCCCCGGCGCGGCGTTGGCGGATTCCTCGGTGCCTGGGTCGGGACCGTCCTCCTCATCGAGGAAATGGAGCGGCATCCAGGAACTCCACGCCTCGCCGTCGTAGGTGCGTGCCCGCACGGCGAGCGCCCCCTCCGGCGCCGTGACCCCCATGAGGTTGAACGTCAGCGGCGTTTCGATCGGCTCGGAGAGGGAGACGAGTACCTCCTCGGAGACACCGGCCGTGGAGAAGTCCTTGGCCTTCGGCGATGTGGTCGACGCCGCCTCGGGGAGGTCGGTCAGCGTCTCCGACAGCGTCTCCGGTGTGGCGTGCACCACGACCTGCCCGAGAGGCGGCATGACGGTCAGCACCAGCGCTGCGACAGCAGCCAGCGACACGAGCCGGATCGAACGCACCTTGGCACCCCTCTGAGCTTGGTTGCGGAGCACCCCGCGACTCATGGGTGCTCCGCCATCTGTCCTGGTCCCGGCCGGCCGGTCCCGGCCGGCCTCGAGGCCACGTCCGTCACATCGCCTCATCAGCCACATGGCCAACGTGAGTCGATCGGATTCGCAGCTACCACGCAACCATTCACTCCTGACCATCGGCATCGCGAGCAGCAGTCTGTAGCACGAGCCTCGTTGGCCGCGCGAACCATGCACCCTCGCCCCCGTCGACGCAACCGGCCGCTCGGACATGGCCGGAACAGCGCACGGAACGCACGACCACGTCCGATGGACCACGGTCCCCATCCAGCTCGATCGACCGGGCCAGCACCGCGAGGCAGGCCGGGAGCCACCCGCACGGAGGGCCCGCGCCCGCGGACCCGCCGGCCGCCCGGTCCACCCCGACCCCGCTCGATGGCCAAGCGTGCGCATTCCATCACTGGAAGTAAAGCAGTGACCGATCTGCGCCGATGTCTCGCGTGTCCCGAGAAACGCCGCCGCAGACCGCTCCGGCGCCCTCGCTCTCACCCACCGACGTACAGGCCCCGGAGGCAACGATGGCCACCATCCACCCCGTTGCGGCGGGACCTTCCCCCGTCAGCCCCGGTTCCGCCGCCATCTCCGGGTCACCGAGCCTGCGCGCCCGCCTGGCGCTGCTGATGGTCCTGGCGCTCACCTGCAGCCTGCTGCCAGCCGCGTTCAGCCCATCAGTCGCCGAGGCCGCGATCGATCCGGTTCGTGAGGCTGACTTCATCGCCCTGGTCAACATCGAGCGTGCGAAGCACAACCTGCCCGCGCTCGCCCCGGTCAACGACATCCGGGACGTCGCCCGCAAGCACAGCCTCAAGATGGCCCAGGAGTCCCGCCTGCACCACAATCCGACCTTCTCCCAGGAGATCACCAACTGGCAGGTCATCGGCGAGAACGTCGGCCGGGGCCCCTCGGTCGAGTCGCTGCACCGCGCGTTGATGAACTCCGAGGGCCACCGGGCCAACATCCTCCACGAGCGCTACACCCAGATCGGCGTGGGCGTCGAGGTCAGGGACGGTCAGGTCTGGGTCACCCAGAACTTCCGCCGGCCCAAGGGCACGGTCACCGAGGGCACCCCGTCGACCACGGTCTTCGGCGACGTGCCGAGCACCAACGTCCATGTCGAGGGCATCCTCGCAGTCGCCTCCAATGGCATCACGGAGAACTGCGGCATCGCACGCTTCTGCCCCAGCAGTTCGGTCACCCGCGTCGACTTCGTGGTCATGCTCGCCAAGGCCATGCAGATCGAGCCGGCCGCGACCAGTCGTTTCACCGACATGTCCGGACCGGCCGCGGGCTACGCCGAAGCGCTAGCCGCGCGCGGCATCATCGCGGGCACCTCGGCCACGACCTTCTCCCCGAACCGGATGCTCACCCGCGAGCAGCTCGCGACCCTCTTCGCCCGGACCCTCAAACTCGAGCCGCGCGCCACGTCATTCACCGACCTCGGCTCGGTGCACGCCGGCAACGTTGGCGCGATCGTGCACCGCGGGATCGTCCGCGGCTGCACCACGACGCGCTACTGTCCCGGCGACAACGTGACCCGCGCGCAGGTCGCCACCATGCTCAACAACGAGTTCGGATGATCGTCCAGGTACGCCCGGTTTATAGGCTGCGCCAGTAGGTGCGAGGCGACGGGCTGGCCGCGGTCCGGCGGGCGGCTTTCGGCGGGTGTGATCGGCGTGGCGTCCGGGAGGCGCCGAGGCGGGGCGGATGCCGTCGTGGGACATCGCAGAGTTCGCCGCAGTTGGTGTCTGGAACTGGGCCGTGAAGGTAAGGTCAGGCGCGGTTCCAGCGATCGTGCCGGTCGATGAGTTTCGCGGTGACGATGAGCACGATGGCGAGTGCGAGCTGCGCGGGTCGGTGGAGGCTGCTCCGGCCGGAGTTGCGACGTAGCTGGCCGTGGTTGGACAGCCAGGAGTTGGTCCGCTCGACGGTCCAGCGCAGCATGCGGCATCTGGATGTGTTGCGCGGCCAGCCGGGTCTGTTCGGAGAGGTCGCGTCGGTGTCCACCGCGACCCGGAGGATGGCTGCACTGGCCGATGATGACGCGATCGGTGGCACGGTCGCAGCGCTGGATGGCGCCCGGGCGTAGATGCGCCGTCGGGCGTGGGAGCTTGGGGCGGTCCCGGCTCCAGTCGCAGCGGCTGCCGAGGGTGCTGCGGACGGGCCGTTGTGTGTCGATCTGGATGCCACCCTGATCCTGGCGTATTCGGATGACAAGGACGGTGCGGGCAAGACCTACAAACGCACCTGGGGGTTCCATCCCCAGACGGCCTGGCTTGACCGTGGGGACGGGACCGGGGAAGCGCTCGCGATCGAGCTGCGCCGTGGCAACGCCGGGGCGAACACGGCGGCCGATCAGATCACGATGGTCCAGCGGGCGCTGGCGCAGCTGCCCGAGCTCCCTGACGAGTTGGAGGTCTTGATCCGGGCGGACACCGCGGGGGCGGTCCATGGTCTACTCGACCACATCC
>SLHP01000164.1 GCA_007136095.1 Nitriliruptoraceae bacterium | reverse complement strand
CATGTCGAGCGGGGCGCGCCGGCCCATCTTGGTCGCGACGAACAGCTGTTCATCGCGTTCCCGGAGGAATCGCCCGATCAGCTCCTCGCTCCGCCCATCGCCGTAGACGTCGGCCGTGTCGAAGAAGTTCACACCGGCATCTGCGGCGGCGTGCAGAGCGGCCATCGCGTCGCGCTCGCCCACCTCGCCCCAGCCGCCACCGATCTGCCAGGCGCCGAAACCCACGGCCGTGACGTCCCAACCGGTCTTGCCCAGCCGACGCCGCTGCAAGGTCGCTGACATGATGCCTCCTGCCGATGACCGGGGACGGTGTCACCACCGGGTGCGGGAACCCGAGCAACCGGTCCCCGGGTCGATGCATGTGACATCGGAGTCGAGACTATCGGTCGTCGTCGCTGTGGCTCCCAGCATCGCCGAGTTGGCAGACGCCCGGGCTCCCGCGTCGTGGTCCTCCGTCAGAGGAGCGGAGCCGGATATCGTCCGGACCCAGGTGGGCGCCTGACGGCCGGAGCGAACCATGGGGATCAGCAGGGGGATCGACGGGGTACTCGAGGACCTCGACGACGTGATCGCACGCGCCGCCGATGCCGGCGATGCCTGCGGCTACTTCGCCGTGCTCTACCGCAAGGTCACCGCCAAGGTCGCTGAGGGACTGGAGGCCGGCTTCTTCGACGACGCGCAGCTCATCGAGCGCCTCGACGTCCTGTTCGCCGATCTCTACCTCGAGGCCGTGGCGGCCCGGGATGCCGGTGAGCGGCCGAGTGACTCCTGGGCGCTCACGTTCGCCGCGGGTGACCGCCGGCGCCCCTTGATCCTCCAGCACCTGTTGGTGGGCATCAACGCCCACATCAACCTGGATCTGGGCGTCGCCACCGCCCGGTGTGCACCTGGTCCGCAGCTGCCCGAGCTGCGACGTGACTACGACCGGGTCAATGCCGTGCTGGCGGCCATGATCGCCAGCGTGCAACGTGACCTGCTGCGGGTCTCGCCGTGGTTGGGCCTGCTCGACCGCATCGGCGCCCGCACGCAGACCGAGGTGATCCGCTTCAGCATCGTCGCGGCACGCGCCGGAGCCTGGGCCTTCGCCGAGCAGCTCGCGGAGACCCCAACGTCGAGGTGGCACCCGGTGATCGCGGAACGCGACCGGCGCGTGGCGCGTGTGGGCGAGCGCGTCCTGCATCCCGGCGCCTGGATGAGTGCCGGCCTGCTGGTGGTGCGGGCGCGTGAGCGCAGCGACGTGGCTGCCAACATGGAGCTGCTGCTCGGTGCCGCCGAGCCCTCGTTCGCCGCGATCGGATCCGCCGTGGATGCGCCGACGTTCGAGCCCTGAACCCGGAGCCGGGCACCGCACGGCGTCGATGGCGCGATGCCGCCCGCCTCTTCCCAAGGCATCCGCTTTCGTTCATAGTGGGAACGTCGGCGAACGTGGTCATGGGGAGACGGGTGATGGCCGGCCGCCCGGGATGGTCAGGAGGGGTCGACGATGAAGCGCTTGATCCTGTGTTGCGACGGAACGTGGAACACCCCTGACCAGAAGCGAGACGGCAGACCGTGCCCGACCAACGTCACCCAGATCGCCCTGGCGGTCACCCCGCACGGTGGTGGGGTGGCGCAGCAGGTGTTCTACCAGCCTGGGGTTGGCACCGCCGCAGGTGAGCGGCTGCGTGGTGGCGCCCTCGGCTGGGGCCTGTCACGGGGTGTGCAGGAGGTCTACCGGTTCGTCGTCGACCACTACGAGCCCGGCGACGAGCTGTATTTCTTCGGGTTCAGTCGCGGGGCGTACATGGCCCGCAGCACCGTCGGGCTCATCCGCAACGCTGGCATCCTGCGTCGCGAGAACGTCGCACAGATCAAGCGGGCGTTCGCGCTGTACCGGGACCGGGCCGTGAGGCCTCGCGACACGGAGTCAGCGTTGTTCCGCCGCTCGTTCTCCCACGAGGAGCCGTCGATCCGTTTCCTCGGCGTCTGGGACACCGTGGGCGCGTTGGGCATTCCGCTGACCCGCAACCCGGTCACCGCGTGGCTGAACCGGCGATGGCAGTTCCATGACGTGGCGCTCAGCCGGTCGGTGGAGGCCGCCTACCAGGCGTTGGCCATCGACGAGATGCGCCGCCCGTACGCGCCAGCCGTCTGGGATCAGAACCCCGACGCTGAGGACCAGGTCCTCGAACAGGTGTGGTTCGCGGGTTCGCACAGTGACGTGGGTGGCGGCTACCCCGACACCTCGCTCGCCGATGTGACGCTCGGATGGATGGCCGATCGGGCTCGTGCGTCCGGTCTGGTCCTCGACGAGGGCGCCTTCACGTGGCCGGGCGGGGGTGCGCAACCCTCCGCCGGGGATGCTGCCTTCGTTCCCGATCCTCTCGGCCAGCTGCACGATTCCTTCAGGGGACTGACCCGGCTGGGGGGACGAGCGCTGCGCAGCCTCGGCGCACGGCCGAGCGGTCGGGAGTCGGTCTCGTCCACTGCCCTGGTGCGCCGACAGCAGGACGCGGCCTATCGGCCCGGCAACCTCGACGCCTTCGTGGCAGCGTCGCCCGGTCGGGTCGTCAGGATCGGCCCCTGGGAACCGTCGGGCGACACCGGACCGTGAGCAGGGTCCCGTCGTCGCCCTCGTCCGGATCTGGCGGGGTCCGGCGGATCTGTTCGCTGGCCGTGATCCAGCAGCCGCATCCGGTCGCAGCGACCTGCGCGAGGTTCTCGAGCTACTCGTCACCGGTGGGTGGCCGCAGCAACTGCGGCGCGCTGATCTGCGGTTCGTCGTCGATTATCTCGACCAGATCGTCCACGTCGACATCAACACCGTTGCTGACGCCGCTGGCCGGCAGGTTGCACGCCGCCGCGATCCGAAGAAGGTTCTGAGCTGCATCCGGTCGCTGGCCCGCAACGTCGCGACCGCGGCGGGCGGAAGGTCCATCGCTGCGGACACGGGCTTGTCGCGGGAGGCCGTGACCGACTACCTCGACGCCCTTGGACGGCTCATGGTCCTCGAGGAGCAGCCGGCCTTCAACGTCCATCTGCGCTCGTCACGGAACCTGCGCACGACCCCGCACCGGCACCTGGTCGACCCGTCGCTGGCCACCGCGGCGCTGCAGGTCGATGCCGATGGGTTGCTCCGCGACCTCAACGACACCGGGCGGCTGTTCGAGTCGCTGGTCGTGCGTGACCTGCGGGTTCTGCCGCAGCCGCTCGATGCGTCGTTGATGCACTTCCACACCGACCACCACGAGATCGACATCGTCATCCAACGACCCGCCGGAGTGTTGGGCGGTATCGAGGTCAAACTCGGCGGTGAGGAGCCGATCCAGCAGGGTGCCGCGTCGCTGCTCGCCGCCGTCTCATCGATGGACCTCGAACGGGCCGGCTCGCCCGCGTTCATGGCCGTCGTCACTGCGATCGGCCGTTACGCCTACCGACGCGACGACGGTGTGTGTGTCGTGCCGTTGTCAACGCTTGCGCCCTGATGCGGCTGCAACAACGCACGGCCTGGGCTGGGAGGCCCATCGCGCCGACGCTGGCGTCCTCTGTCCTGAGCACGATGAAGCCGCTCTACAGGCTGCTCCGAAGGTTCCCCTCAGATGCCGTGCGAGTCGTGATCTCGAGTGCCAGTTGTCACGGGTGCGGGCTGACGAAAGCCTGCAGTCACGAGAAGGGCCATCGCCCGTGACGCCACGATCGGACGAGGTCCGGCTGCTGAGATGTGGGCGGCATCGTCTCAGCTTGCGATTAAACCTCAGGCGGCCTTCTTGATGGCGGGATGGCGGGTTCGGGGGCCGGTGCGGGTGCCTTTGGGTCGTCCGGGGCCGGGTTGGTCGGATTTCGGTGGACTGGCTGGGGTGCCGAGGTGTGCGGCAAGTCGTCGAAACCCTCGTCGGATGCGGGCGGGGGTGAGCTTGTCGGGTTCTCGGGGTTTCTCCCAGGGCAGCCGGTCATCGGCGATCAGTCCGCGGGCGAGCCTCAGCTGGGTGTAGGCAGCGACGATTAGCCAGGTCCACAGGTCGGCCTGTTCGGGGGTGGCGATCCGGGGGGGTGGTCCATCCCAGGGTGTTTTTGGCGAACCGGTAGGTGTGCTCGATGTCGAAGCGGCGCAGATACGCGCGGAAGCACAGGTCGAGGTCGGGGCGGCCGGGTCCGGCCCACCACAGCCACAGGGTCTTCTTCGCCCTCGCGGTGGGCTTGGGCAGGTGCTCGACCTCGACCCGGATCACGGTGCCACGAACGATCGGGGCCTGGTCGAGCTCGGCCCAGCGGCCGCGACGTCCGAGCTTGGGATGCAGAGCGGACCAGCAGGTCACGGT
>SLHP01000128.1 GCA_007136095.1 Nitriliruptoraceae bacterium | reverse complement strand
TGTCGCGCCGAACCGGCGTCGGGGCGTCACCGGTGGCCGTCGCCGGGGGCTTGGGCCCCTTGGCCGGCGGCGGGCGCAGCGGGACCTCGCCGGGCTTCAACCGTGGCGGCGGTGCGCCGGGCATCCGGGGGGCGCCGGTCGCCGCCTCACCGCCGGATTCCGACGGACCCTCATCGGCTGGCGACGCGTCCGTGGACGGCGTCGCCGCAGGGCTGGCCGCAGCCGGATCGCCGGGGGACGCATCCCCGTCGGCCGCGGGAGCATCCGCCGCCGACGTGTCCGCAGCCGCTTCGGCGGCCTCGGCCGCCGCCTGCTGCTCCCGGAGGTGGGGCGGCAGGACCTTCGCCGCCTTCTTCCTCTCCGGTGGAGCGGCGGCCTGCATCGAGCGGTAGCGCTCGAGCTCCTCCTGCTCCTTCTTCGCCTTGGCGTCGGCCTCCGCCCGGCGATCCGCCTCGGACTTGCCGAGCGAATCGCGGAACTTCGCCGCATCGTTGTCCGCAACCGACGATGAGTGACTCTTGGCATCGACGCCGAGTTCGGACAGGCGGCGGAGGACCTCCTTGTTCGGGAGGCCGCTCTCCTTGGCCAGTTCGTAAACGCGAACCTTGGTGCTCACGCGCTCTCGCTCCTCACGGTCCCCTCTGGGACCTGGTGACGCACACCTTGCTTGGTTCCGGCTATCTCGGCCCTGAGTGCCTCGAGCGCTGCTCGGAGCTCTTCAGTATCGCCACCCCGCAGGGCGCGACGTAGGCCTGCGGCATCGCGGCGGGTGGCCGCGTCGATGCAGGCGGGTTGGGGGCAGAGGTAGGCGCCGCGTCCGGGTAGGCGCCGTTGCGGATCGAAACGGATCCCGTGGGGGGTCTGGGCCAACCGCCGGAGCTCGTCCTGGGGACGAGCCTGTCGACAGCCGACGCAGGTCCGTCTCGGGACCCGGGTCGCTCCGCGGTGCAAGGGTACTTCCTTCGTGCTCGTCGTCAGTTCGTGACGGTGGACGACGCTGATCGTCGTCCACCGACCGGGCCGGATCCGCGCTTCTCGGCGGCACCAACCCGGGTTCGTCGATCTCAGCTCTCGCTCTCCGGCGGGGGCGCCGGGGATGGGTCGGGCTCGGTGGCCGGCTGCACCGGATCCTTGGGTTCAGGTTCCGCAACGGCCATGGCGCCGTCCGCGGCAGTCGCGACCGAATCATCGTCACTCTGGCGCTCGTCGTCCTCCAGAACGCTGTCGCGGACCGCCTGCGCGGACTCGACCGCGGAGGCGATCGCACGCTCGCCCTCCTCGGAGAGGGGGCTGCCGTATTCGTCGATCAGGCCCGCATCGAACGCCTCCTGGAAGGCGCGCTGCTCCTCAGCGAACTGCGTCTCGGACTTGATGTCGATGCGCCAACCGGTCAGGCGGGCGGCCAACCGGGCATTCTGCCCTTCACGGCCGATCGCCAGCGACAGCTGGTAGTCCGGGACGATGACCATGGCGGTCCCGTCGTCCGGGTAGAGGTAGACGTTGGACACCTTCGCCGGGGACAGGGCGTTGCCGACGAGCTCTTCGGGCTCGTCGGCCCACCGCACGATGTCGATGCGCTCGAGTTCGTCCGAGTGCAGTTCCTTCTGCACACTCCGCGCGCGCTGACCGCCCGGACCCACACACGCGCCGACCGGGTCGACGTCGGGATCGTTGGACATCACCGCGACCTTGGTGCGGTGCCCCGCCTCGCGGGCGATGCCCTTGATCTCGACGATCCCCTCCTCGATCTCCGGGACCTCGAGGGCGAACAGCCCGACGACGAGCGCCGGGTGGGTCCGGGAGGCGACGATCTGCGCACCCCGCAACTGCTTGCGCACCTCGATGACCACCGCGCGGGAGAACGCACCGTGTTCGAGCCGCTCGTTGGGGATCTGCTCCGCGTAGGGCAACAGTGCCTCGGTCCGGCCGAGTTCGATCAACGTGACGTTGCCCTGCTGGCTGATCTGCCCGGCGACGATGTCACCTTCCCGACCGACGAACTCGCCGTAGGTGGCCTCCCGTTCGGCTTCACGCAACCTCTGGAGCAGGACCTGCTTGGCGGTCTGGGCGACGATCCGACCGAAGTCCGTCGGCTCCTCCCGCCACTCGGAGACGATGTTGCCGTCGTCATCGAGTTCCTGGGCGTACAGCGTCACCTCACCGGAGACGCGATCGACCGTGACCCGGGCCTCATCGGCGACCGCGTTGCTGGAACGCTTGTAGGACGAGGCCATGGCGGTCTCGAAGGCCTCCACGACGGTGTGGAAGTCCAGGCCCTTCTCGCGCTCGATCTGGCGCAGGGCATCGAGATCGATCTTCATCGTTGAGCCTCCTTGGCGGTCACCACGGCAGCACGATGGTCCCGTGGTCCAGATCGCTGAACGCGACCGTGACCTGGGTGCCATCGGTGTCGAGCGTGACCTGTTCGTCGTCGACGGCGAGGAGCGTGCCGGTCAGCGGCTCCGGTTCGTCGGAGGCCTCGAGGTCACCCTCGGGTCGCCGGTGGACGCGCACGTCCCGTCCGATGTTGCGGGCGAAGTCGCGTGGGCCGGTCAACGGTCGATCGGCACCGGGCGAGGTCACCTCGAGCGTGTACGCCTGGTCGAACAGCAGGTCCTCATCGAGCAGGTCGCCGAGCTGCCGCGAGACGGCCGCGATGTCATCGACATCCACACCCGACGGTGAGGTCAGATCGGCCGTATCCACGATGACGCGGATCAGTGGCCGGGAACCCGGCCCCGTCACCTCGACATCGACGAGCTCCATGTCCACCGGCTCCAGCAGGGGAGCCACCACATCGCGCACGCCGGCGGACAGGTGCCCGTCCTCGTGGCTGATCATGGCGTTTCCTTGTTGCTCTGAGCTCGGTACTGGGGCGTACCGGGAGGCGTACGTCAACGGCCGGCCCGTGGGGGCCGGCCGCCGCGTCGGAGGTCCGTTGTCGTCTTCTCCGCCTCACCAGGGTCTCCATCAGAGGACTGGGCGTGGAGGCGGGCACGTTTGGGGCCGAACGTGACGGAGCGGGCCGTCATGGCCCGCTTCGAAAGACCGACGGTAGCACGGTCGGAACGCGGCTGCCACGGGCGGCGCGCCGTTCACGGACCGGTGGACGCGGTGACGTCCCATGCCCCAGGCGGCGAGAGCCTGGTCCCCGAGGCGCATGCCGGTCATCCCGAGCGACCCGGTCCCACGTGGCGCACGTGGCCGCGCGCTCCTGACCCGATGTCGGGCCAGGGAAGGAGCCCCGCGCGCATCTGCGTCGCTGGGCGACGCACATCCGCACCCACGATCGGCTGGACCGAACCCGCAGGCGGATCTGCGTCGTTGAGCGACGCAGATCCGCAGCCCGGGAGCGGGCAACCCTGAGAGGTCTCGGGCGCGACGGCCGGGTCGGGGTCCGTCAGGCGACGGCCGGGTCGGGGTCCGTCAGGCGACGACCGGGCTGCCCTCACCGCGCTCGGCGCGGATCTCCTCGGCCATCTCGGTGGCGTAGTGGACGAGCGCCTCGACGATGTCCTCTTCGCGCACCGTCGCGATCTTCTCGCCCTTCTTGATGATGTCACCCTTGCCGTTGCCGGCGGCGACACCCAGGTCCGCCTCGCGAGCCTCGCCCGGACCGTTCACCACGCAGCCCATGACCGCCACGCGAAGGGGGGCCTCGATGCCCTCGAGTCCCTTCTGGACGTCCTCGGCGAGGGTCCAGACGTCCACCTGGGCACGCCCGCAGGATGGGCAGGAGACGACATCCAGTCCCCGCTGCCGCAGGTGCAGGGATTCGAGGATGGCGATCCCGGCCTTGACCTCTTCCACGGGGTCGGCCGACAGCGACACCCGGATCGTGTCCCCGATCCCCTCGGCCAGCAACGAGCCGATCCCGACCGCGGACTTGATGGAACCGGTCTTGAGTGGACCCGCCTCCGTCACGCCGAGGTGCAGCGGGTAGTCGGTGCGATCGGCCAGCATCCGGTAGGTCTGGATCATCACCCATGGGTCCGAGTGCTTCACCGAGATCTTGGTGTCGTAGAAACCGACGTCCTCGAGCAGACGGGCTTCACGCAGGGCCGATTCGACCATGGCTTCGGGCGTCGGCCCGCCGAACTCGTCGAGGATGGCCTGCTCGAGCGACCCACCGTTGACGCCGATGCGGATCGCGACCCCCGCCTCGTTGGCCATCTGTCCGAGTAGCGCCACCTTGTCGTGCTTCTTGATGTTGCCCGGGTTGATCCGGACCCCGGCGCAGCCGGCCTCGATCGCCATGACCGCGTACTTCCACTGGAAGTGGATATCGGCGATGACCGGGATGCGGGCATGCTCGGCGATGTAGGCGAGCGCCTCCGCATCCTCCTTGCGCGGGACCGCGACACGCACGACGTCGGCGCCGGCCGCCTGGGCCGCGGCGATGGCCTGCAGGGTCAGATCGGCCTCGTGCGTCGGGGTGACCGTCATCGTCTGCACGCTGATGGGTGCGTCACCACCGACCTCGATCGGACCGAGGCGGATCTTGCGCGTCTGACGACGCACCGGACCGGCCGAGTCAGGCGATGCACTCGGAGCGGTCGGCAGGATGGGCAGCGAGGTGGTCACGGTGCGAGCCTTCGCGTGGCGCGAGGTGTGGCGGGTCGATCGGGCGGTTGCCAACGTCACCCAGGGTTCGGTGCCGAGGCTACCGCTGACCGGTCTGCGCGCGGGGACGTTCGTCCGCCACACGCGGAGCCGCCGTCACAGGCGGATCGGATCGGTGATGTCCAGCCACAACAGCAGCACCATGAACACCAGCAACACCGCGATGACCGGTATCGCGACCGCAGCGATCGCCCGTGGGTCGACCGTGTAGTCCGTCGGCTTGCCGCGGAGCCTGCGCACGGCGTTGACCGACCGTTCGATCGCCAGGACGGCCAGGTGTCCGCCGTCGAGCGGCGGCAACGGCAGGAGGTTGAAGATCCCGATGAACACGTTCACCGCCGCGAACAGCCCGGCGAACAGGATCAACCCGATCGCACCGCCACTGACCTGGCCCGCCAGCGACGCGGCACCAACCAGCGACACCGCGCCCTCGACACCCCGTTCCTGTTGCCCACCGACCTGCGAGAGGATGTCAGCGAGGCCGGAGGGGCTGAACACGCTGATCATGGCGGAGATGGACCCGGTGAACATGGGCACGACCCCCCCGGGAGTGCCGGGTCCCGGCTCGCCGACCAGCGCCTGCTCCAACGCGTCGACCGGTCCGACCCTCACCTCCTGCGGCCGCGGACTGAAACCGACCTGCCCGACCGTCTCTCCGGTCTGTGGATCCTCGACCGCGCGCGGGGTGATGGTCACCGACCGTTCCTCGCCGTCACGCAGGAAGGTGAACTGCGTGGCCTGCTCCGGACGCTCCCGGATCACGTCGATCAGTTCTGCGTAGACGTCGCTGCGCACCCCGTCGACCGCCAGCATCCGATCGCCCGGCTCGAGTCCCGCTTCGTCGGCGGGGCTGCCCGCCTGGACCTCGGCGACGGTGGGGTCGATCTCCCCGGTCCACTGCGGCAGCAGGGCGTAGACGGCGAACAGCGCGAGGAACGCAAGCACGAAGTGCATGAACGAGCCCGCCACCAGCACGATCGCCCGCTGCCAGGCGGGCCGGTCGTGGAAGAACCGCTCCGCATCACCCTGCAGCAGCCGGTGGGCCAGGTCGCCGACCCGCTCCGAGTCCCCCACCTCGGTGATCACGACCTCACGCAGGACGTCACGCGGATCCTTGCGGTCGACCGCCTGCGTCGACGATGCCCCCACCGGAGTGGCCTGCAGCGTCGCACGGGTCCGACGCACGATGTGGTCCGCCTGCTGGGCGGGCGTGCCCCGGGCGGTGAGTTCACGCTCGAGCGTCTCGAACGACGCGTCACCCACGCGGTCGTCCGGGAAGACCACCTCAGGCAACGGCGCGTCACGTTCGTCGACGGGGGACATCCCGCGGATGCTCACGAAACCACCGAGCGGCAGGGCCTTGACGCCGTACTCGGTCTCCCCGCGGACGGTGGACCAGAGCGTCGGACCGAAGCCGAGGAAGTAGCGATCGGCCTTCATCCCGAACCACCTGGCGGTCAGGAAGTGGCCGAGTTCGTGCACCATGATCGCGCCGATGAGCGCGACCACGAACGCCGTGATCGCCAGTGGGCCGGTCATCGCATCTCCCGTTGCCGCAACAGCTGGTCGGCACGTCGTCGCGCCCAGGCATCGGCACCCAGGACGTCGGTCACGTGGAGGGTGCCCGTCGGCGCGTGATCTGCCCAATCATCCAGGCATGCCTCGACGACCGCAGCGATGTCCAGGAACGCCAGCTGTCCCTCGAGGAACGCCGACACGGCGACCTCGTTCGACGCGTTCAGTGCCGCTGGGAAGGTGCCACCCCGCCGTCCCGCCTGCTCGGCCAGTGCCAGGGCACGGAAGGTCGAGCGGTCCACGGGTTCGAAGGTCAGCGAGGTGGCGCGGGTCCAGTCGCAGGCCGCGAAGGCCTCGCCGAGCCGGTCCGGCCACGCCAGTGCGAGCTGGATGGGCAGCCGCATGTCGGGCGGGGACAGCTGTGCCAACGTCGATCCATCGATGAACTCCACCATCGAGTGCACGACCGACTGGGGGTGGACCACGACCTCCAGTTCGTTCCAGGGCCGTTCGAACAGCAGCTGGGCCTCGATCAGCTCGAGCCCTTTGTTCATCAGGGTCGCCGAGTTGACCGTGATGACCGGGCCCATCTCCCAGGTCGGGTGGGCGAGCGCCTCCTGTGCGGTCACCGAGGCCAGGGCGTCGCGCGACCACCCGCGGAACGGTCCACCACTGGCCGTGAGGACCAACCGCGCGACCTCGTCGCGACGGCCCCCGCGCAGACACTGCGCCAACGCCGAATGCTCGGAGTCGACCGGGATGAGGTGGCTCTCGCGACCGCCCGCCGCCTCGGCAGCGGCCACGACCACCTCCCCGCCGATGATCAGGCTCTCCTTGTTGGCGAGCGCGACCGGGGTGGCTGCCCGCAGCGCGGCCAGCGTCGGTTCCAGGCCGACCGCGCCCGTGATGCCGTTGAGCACCAGATCGGCGTCGACGGTGGCCAGGGTGGCGACGCCCTCGGGGCCGTCGAGGACCTCCAGGTCCGTGCGTTCGGTGGCCAACCGGCGGGCGGCGGCCCGGTCACCGACCGCGACCCGCCGGACCCCGAGCTCGTCCGCCTGCTCCACGAGCGTCTTCGTATCGTGGCCGGCGGCGAGACCCACGACCTCGAAGCGGTCGGCATGGGTCGCCATGACATCCAACGACTGGGTCCCGATCGAGCCGGTGGACCCGAGCAACACGATCCGCTGCCTGGTCACGGCGCGGTCTCATCAGGCGCCAGTGCATCGACCCGTTCGGCGGCACCGACCGCCGCCGGCAGCCGCGACCCGCCACCGAGCGTGTAGGAGGCCAACAGCTGGCCGCAGGCTGCATCGGCGTCCCGCCCACGGGTGTCACGCAGGGTGATCTCCACACCGCGCGCACGGACGCGGTCCACGAACGCCCGGGTGCGGGCGCCCGAGGGCTCCTTCCACCGCACCCCCGGCGTCGGGTTCATGGGGATGACGTTGACGTGCGCCCGCAGCCGCTTCGCGATGTCCGCGAGCCGGTCCGCCTGCAGATCGCTGTCGTTCACCTCCCCGATCAGGCACCACTCGATCGAGGCGCGACGGTTGGTCGCCGCCCGGTAGTCCCTGACCGCCTGTTCGAGTTCCGCGAGCGGATGGGTCACGTTGATCGGCACGAGTTCGTCGCGCAGTTCGTCGGTGGCCGCGTGCAGACTGACCGCCAGGGTCACCGGCAGGTCGAGCTCCTGCAGCCGCTTGATCCCGGGCACCAGACCGACGGTCGACACGGTGATGCCCCGGGCGGACAGGTTGAAGCCGTCCGGGTCGTGCAGCCACAGGACGCTGGCGAGCGTGGCCGGCAGGTTCGCCAGCGGCTCTCCCATGCCCATGTAGACCACGTTGGTGATGTGGTCGGGCGAGTCGGTCGGCAGGTGTTCACCGGCGATCGCCCCGGACCGCAGCGCCGCATCCGCCACGACGACCTGACGGATGACCTCACCGGCGGTCAGCTGCCGACGGAAGCCAGCCTGACCGGTCGCGCAGAACGGACACCCGAGCGCACAGCCCGCCTGCGTCGAGATACAGACCGTCGCCCGCCGGGGGTAGAGCATCAGGACGGTCTCGATCGCCTCGCCGTCCGGGAAACGCAGCAGCAGCTTGTGGGTGTGGCCGTCATCGGCGACCCGGTGATCGATCAGCTCCGGTCGGGCGGGAGCGAACCGCTCCGCGAGGATCGCGCGCAGGTCCTTGGGCAGGTCGGTCATCTCCTGGGGATCGTCGACACCACGGACCAGCCAGGAACGGATCTGCTCGACGCGGTAGCCGGGCTGTCCCAGCTCCTCGACCAGCACGGCCAACCCCTCCGTCGTCAACGAGTAGGGGTCGATCGGCGTGGCGGGAACGGACACGGGAACCTCGAGGTGTTGCGGCCGGAGATCGAGCGGATGGCGCGGATCGCGGCGTCGTCGGGAGGGTACGTCAGGCGGGGTGGACGATCGCCGGGGTCACAGCGCCAGGACGGCTGCGACGTACCCGACGGGGAGCGCGAAGAGGATGCCGTCCACACGGTCGAGCACCCCTCCATGGCCGGGCAGCACATCCCCGAGGTCCTTGACGCCGAGGTCGCGCTTGACCATGGACTCGGCCAGGTCACCGATGACCGATGCGACCGCCGCCAGTCCGGCGATCATGCCGCCGATCAGCGGCGTGAAGCGTTCGTCGAGCAGCGGCAGGACGATCGCGCCGGCCGCGATCGCCACCACCAGCCCGCCGAGCAGCCCCTCCCAGGTCTTGTTGGGGCTCACTCGGGGCGCGAGCTTGTGCTTTCCGAGGGTCACTCCGAAGGCGTACCCACCGATGTCCGAGAGGATCGCCGCGCCGA
This sequence comes from Nitriliruptoraceae bacterium, assembly GCA_007136095.1. GTDB lineage: Bacteria > Actinomycetota > Nitriliruptoria > Nitriliruptorales > Nitriliruptoraceae > CSSed11-175R1. Next base: position 6,737 of record SLHP01000128.1, on the reverse strand, counting down.
TGACGGCCAGGACCGCGAGCGGGCCGACGCCGGGGCGCTGGACCAGCAGGATGGCGAAGGATCCCAGGAAGCCGACCCACAGCCCGAAGAAGACGGTCGTCGACATCGTCTGCACCGCACGGCGCCCCTCACCCTCGATCAGCTGCCACAGCACCGCGCCGACCAGCAGGACGAGCACCCCCGCGAGCTGTCCGAGGTGCCCGAGCAGGTAGGTACCGAACGAGATGGTCAGCGCCGTGAGCAGCAGGACGGAGACCTGCAGGGGGAAGCCGACCGGCGCGAGCACGCGGTGCGATTCGACAAAGGCCATGATGATCACCACGGCGACCACCGCGGTGAACGCGATCGGGTGCCAGAACAGCGCGGCGAGGAACAGTCCCGCCAGGACCACACCCACGGCGATCGCCACGGGCAGGTTGCGACCGCCGACGACCGCCCGGGAGCTCGACTCCCCGGCGTCGGGTGCCTGCGCATCGCCGGCCATGATCGCCCCTTGTCGGGCCTGCGGCCTCAGACCTCGAGGAGCTCGTGTTCCTTCTGCTCCAACGCCTTGTCGATCTTCGCGACATGGGCGGCGGTGGTCTCCTCGAGCTTCTTCTGGTAGCGCTCGTGCTCGTCGGTTCCGACGTCGCCGTCGTCCTCGAGCTTCTGCATGGCGTCACGGGCACTGCGGCGGACGTTGCGGATGGCGATCTTGCCGTCCTCCGCCGCGGTCTTGGCCAGCTTGATGTATTCGCGGCGACGTTCCTCGGTCAGCTCAGGGAACACGCACCGGATGATGCCGCCGTCGTTGGCCGGGTTCAGCCCCAGATCGGCATCCCGGATCGCCTTCTCGATACTGGACACCGAGCTCTTGTCGAAGGGGTTGACGATGAGGATGCGCGGCTCAGGCACGGAGAAGTTGGCCAGCTGCTGCAGGGGGGTCGGGCTGCCGTAGTACTCCACCAGGACCCTGTTCAGGATGGCCGGGTTGGCACGTCCGGTGCGGATCCCCTGGAAATCCTCCGACACCTTCTCGACCGCTTGGCCCATCCGGCGTTCGGCGTCACGGCTGATCTCGTCGAGGCTCATCGATCTCTCCTGGTCGGGCGTGCTGTCGGCAACAGGGTGACAGGGCGGGCGGGGGACGGTCAGGTTGGAGGCGCGGGGACAGGCGTGGCGCGGACCATGGTGCCGACCGGCTCGCCGCGGACGACCCGGCGGATGTTGCCCTCGTGCAGCAACTCGAAGACGACGATGGGCAGTTGGTTGTCCATGCACAACGAGATCGCCGTCGCATCCATGACCTTGAGCCCCTGGTTCAGGACGGCCAGGAAATCGATCTCCTCGTACCGGACGGCCTCCGGGTTGGTCTTCGGGTCCTTGTCGTAGACGCCGTCGACCCCCGTGCCCTTGAGGATCGCGTCGGCGCCGATCTCCAGGGCGCGCTGCGCGGCTGCGGTGTCGGTCGTGAAGTAGGGCGAGCCGAGGCCCGCCGCGAAGATCACCACGCGGCCCTTCTCGAGGTGGCGCACCGCGCGGCGACGGATGTAGGGCTCGGCGATCGCCTGCATGTCGATGGCCGTCTGCACCCGCGTCTCGACACCGGCCTTCTCGATCGAGTCCTGGAGGGCCAGCGCGTTGATCACCGTGGCGATCATGCCCATGTGATCGGCACTCGAACGGTCCATCCCCGCCGCGGACGGCGAGTTGCCACGGAAGATGTTGCCGGCACCGACGACGATGCCGACCTCGGTGCCGTCACTGGCCTTGAGTTCGACGATCTCGCGCGCGACCTGGCGGACGATCGACGGATCGATGCCACCCTGGACGGATGGATCGGAGAACGCCTCGCCCGACAGTTTCAGCAGGACGCGGTTGAACGGAGAGCGAACAGTCACCGGGACGGATCCTCGTCAGGGGAGATGGGACGCGACGATGCTAGTCGGCGCCTACGTCTGTACCGACAGGATCAGTGACCGACCTCGCCGGCGGCGCGGAGCCGGAGGCGAGCACGCACGGTGGCACGGATCCGACAGGATCAGTGACCGACCTCGAACCGTGCGAACCGGGCGACCTCGAGCTTCTCGCCGACGGTGGCCTGCACGTCGCTGATGGCCTGCGCGACGGTCTTGTCACCGTCGAGCACGAAGGGCTGGTTGAGCAGGACCCAGTCCTCGTAGACCTTCTTGACCTTGCCCTCGACGATGCGCTCGATGATGTTCTCGGGCTTGCCCTGCTCGATCGCCTCCTTGCGGGCGAACTCCTTCTCCTTGTCGAGCATCGCCGCGTCGACCTGGTCCTCGGAGACCACCAGCGGCTTCGAGGCGGCGATGTGCATCGCCAGGTCCTTGGCCAGCTTCTGGACGGACTCGGCCTTGGCGACGAAGTCGGTCTCGGTGGACAGCTGCACGAGGACACCGACCTTGGCGGGCATCCCGGGGCTCGGGGTGTGCAGGTAGGTGTGCACGAGCCCCTCGCCCGCCGTGCGGTCCGCGGCGCGGGCGTCCATCTTGGCGCCGGTCCGCTCACGGACCAGTTCGGCGGCCTTGTCCATGTCACCGTCGGCATCGACGAGCGCCGTCTTGCAGGCCATCATCGGTGCGTTGGTCAGTTCTCGGAGCTTCTTCACGTCGGCAGCTGCGATCGCCACGGTCATCCTCCTCGGGGCACAGCGGACCACGTCCTACGGGTCCACCGGTGGTGGTTGGCCGCCGACCCATCAACGGGCCGGCGGCTCAGGCGGTGGGTGCTCTAGCCCTCGGCCGGAGCTGCGTCGGCGTCGTCCGCCGGAGCGGCCGGTGCGTCGGCAGGTGCGCTGTCGCCGGCGGCCTTGGTGGCCTTCTCGGCGGCCTGCTGGCGCTCGAGTTCGATCTCCCAGGCAGCCTTCGGCTCGGACGCCTCGGTACCGCTGGTGTCGGACTCGGTCGCCTGCAGGGCCTGGACACGCAGTTCCTCGTCGGGCGATCGCGACGCACGCAGGAGCAGTCCGTCGGCGCAGGCGTCGGCAATGATCCGGGTCAGCAGCGCCGACGAGCGGATCGCGTCGTCGTTGCCGGCGATCGGGTACTGGACGAGGTCCGGGTCACAGTTGGTGTCGAGGATGCTGATGACGGGGATCTTGAGCTTGTTGGCCTCGTCGACGGCGATCTTCTCGATGACGGTGTCCACGACCCAGATGGCGTCGGGGAGCTTGCCCATCTCGCGGATGCCGCCGAGGTTGGTCTGGAGCTTCTCATGTTCGCGACCGAGGACCAGCACCTCCTTCTTCGGCAGCAGGTCGAAGGTCCCGGACGACTCCATGGCCTCCAGTTCCTTCAGCCGCGCGATGCGCCCCTTGATGGTGGCGAAGTTGGTGAGCATGCCGCCCATCCACCGCTCGGTGACGTAGGGCATGCCGACGCGGGTGGCCTGGTACTCGATGGTCTCCTGCGCCTGCTTCTTGGTGCCGACGAACAGCACCGTGCCGCCCTTGGCGACCAGGTCGCGGGTGAACGTGTAGGCACGCTCGATGTGTCCGACGGTCTGCCGGATATCGATGACGTGGATCCCGCTGCGCTCGCCGTAGATGTAGGAACGCATCTTGGGGTTCCAGCGGCGGGTCTGGTGCCCGAAGTGGACACCGGCTTCCAGTAGTTGTCGCATGGTGACGACGGCCATGGTGGTACTCCTCGTGGTTCGGTTGGGCCTCCGCCCGCGTCAACCGGACGATGCTCGGGGGTCGGGGACGACCGCACCTCGCACCGATGTGACCCACCTCACGGCGACGTGAGGCACCGGGGTCACCCGTCAACGGGCGTGTGGAGTTGAGAGCTTGCTCGGATGATGTTCGCGTGCCCAGCCGGGGAGCGACCGGCACGAAGGCCGCCGCTCCGACACGGAGAGGGCGTCACGTGGACGCGGCATGACGCAGCGGAACGTGACAGCGGACCCACCGATCACGGCGGGTCCGTTCCTGCAGCGTACCGGCATCCTCAGCGATCCGTCCACCTGCGCCACCGCGGCCCCTGCGCCACCACCTCGACGTTGCTGGACCCGGTCACCCCGGTCACCTGGTCGGGTCGGCGTGCGGAGTCGTCGGATCGGTGTCCGGCACCAGTTCGAGTTCGAACGGTGCATCGTTCCACGGTCGGGCGGATCCACCGAACTCCTGCACCGGACCGGTGGGTTCGATCGGCCCGCTGGCGGGCGAGGCAACCAGCCTGCGCAGGCGCGAGACGAAGCCTCCGTGGAGGTAGACCACCGCCGAGCCGACGTGGACGGCCGGACCGAACTCATCGGCGAAGACGGCGGTCATCCCCCCGCCGGCCTCGATGGGCTCCTCGCCGGCGAGGAAGCGCCAGGTCGTCTCCCGAAGCGCCTCGGTCGCCCGGACGGAGCCATGTCCACCCGGCAGGACCGTGTGCCGCGCGACCGGGCGGGCAGCCGGATCGGGCCGCGGATGCTCGCGTGTCGGGTGGTCCTGCAACGGTGTCGTCGGAGGTCGGGCGTTGCGGGGCGCGACCACGAGGTCCCGCGAGCCACTGATCGCCAGGACCTCGGTGCCCATCGCCAGGGGGCCCGCGGTGTCCTGGTCGACCGCGTCGATCCACGCGCGACCATGCTCACGGACGAACGCGGCGCCCGACCGCAGCTGATCGATCGCCGGAGCGTCCGCCGGCAGGTGGGCACGTGCCGTCTGGCCGTCGGGCGAAGCCACGGCGTCCCGGATCAACTCCAGGGCCGGCGCCACCAGCAGGTGTTCACGCAGGAGGGCACCACCCGCCGCCGTGTCCGAGCCCCGATGCGGTGCGGCGATGGTCACGACCCGTCCGATCGAGGGCAGGCCCGGGTCGTAGGCATCGTGCAGGTGCGTCAGGTAGTGCAGGATGACGACACCACCCATCGAATGACCGATCAGGTCGACGCCGCGGCCCGGCTCACGCTCCTGCTGCGCCCGCAACTGCGCCTCCAGGTGGGCGGCGCCGGCCTCGACGCCTTCCCAGGTGTGCTCGGGCCCATAGGGCAGTTGATCGCGTCGGATGTCGGTCGGGTCACCGACAGCATGGGTCCTCCCGGCGTAGGACAGCAGCGTGACGCTGCGAGGGTCGTAGCCCAGGTGTTCGGGTTCGATCGGCTGCTGCGATGATGAGCTGGCCAGGCCGTTGAGCAGCACCAGGTGGTTCGGGGACGGCGGGACCGCGAACCCGGGCCGGTCGGCGACGGGGCTCGGCGTGGTTCCCCAGCCAGCGAAGCGGTCGCCCTCCCACGGCTCGTAGGGCGTCACGACGTGCGCGTCCCCGCGCCACGAACCCGGGCCGACCAACGACGGTCGCGGGACCCCCTGCTCCAGGAGGCTCAGGGGATCGATGTAGACCACGCCACGTCGAGCGCCGAGGTGCAGTCCCTGGTCGCCACCGCCGTGACCGTGTCCACCGGCGGCGAGGGATCCGAGTTGCTGCCCACGCCGGACGGCCTGCCCCCGACGGACCGTGACATCGGTCAACGGTCCGTAGCTGGTGAGGATGCCGTCGGCATGCAGCACCGACACCCAGACGATGCCGGCCACCGGGCCGGCGTGATGGATCGTGCCGTCCGCGGCCGAGGTCACCGCATCGCCAGGAGCCATCCGGAGGTCGATCCCCCGGTGCCCGGGGCCGAACGCGGTGGCCGGCGGCTCGAAACCCCGCAGCACCTGGCCGGAGCCGGGAAGCTCGTAGCGAACGACCGCGTCTGCCGGCGTCGCCCAGCCGACGGGAGGGGACGGGGCTGGCGCCGGCGGAGCCTGGTAGCTGGGCGACCGCGGGCTCGAAGGATGGAGCGGTGTCTGAGCGCCCGCCGGATGTGTCGTGGCGACGAGCAGGATGAGGATCGTCAGCGTCGACAGGCGTCGTGGACCGAACGTGCGCTTCGGTGGTGGCACGTCGACGGCTCCTCGGACGAGAACCATCGACGCTACGACACCACCACCCGCTCACGGCCGGTCGATCTCGGCCCTGTGGAGAACCGCGGTACCTACCGCTTCCGGCAGAGCTTCCCGGCCAGCCCCGCGGACCGCCGTACCCGACCATGAACGATCCAACGCACGCCCGGCATCGCTCCCCGGGTTCAGTGCGCCAGGAGTTCGGCGGTGGCCTCGAGCGCGTGTCTGACCGCCGCCGGTGCAGGCCATCCCCGCGCGTGGTCGTAGAAACGGTTCACCTCGTCTGCGCCGATCGCGTTCGCCGCGGTCTCCAGGACCCGGTCGTGTTGTTCCGAGGTGCTCCCGGGCAGTTCCACGGCCGTGCGAAGGCTCGCAGCTGCACCGGCGAGGGTCACGGCCAGATGATGATCCCCGCCCTCACCGGCCAACACGGCCAGGTCCTGGAGATCCTGTGGGAGGCCGACGAAGTCGAAGCTCGACACCGTCAGATCCAGCCCGCGGGCCAGGTTGGTCCGGTGCAGGCGCACGGCATCGCCGGTGTTGCCGAGCTCATGGGCGATCCGGGCCGCGCCCAGGCGGGCCACACACGCGCTCCAGCCATCCCCGGCCTCCTGGAACCCCCGTTCGGCCGCAGCGGCTGCGACCGCTGCGGCCCGAAGGTCGCCGCCGTACCACTCGACGACCGCCGCATGGTGCTCCACGGTGGCGACGGCCCAGGGGGTGGCACGTACCGCCTGGTCACGGGCGGTCGCCAACCGGGTGCGCGACTCGTCGTGGTCACCGGTTGCCGCGGCCACGCGTGCGAGCAGCCCATGGTCCTCTGGCAGGTTCTCGGGACGGGCGGCGGCCTCGGCGA
>SLHP01000172.1 GCA_007136095.1 Nitriliruptoraceae bacterium | reverse complement strand
TGGAGGTCAATGCGCAGAACCGCGTCCTCGATGTGCTCCGCGAGACCGAGCCGCAGCCTGGCAACGACCTCATCGTCAGCCTGGATCCGGAGGTGCAGGCGGCGGTGGAGCGCATGCTGGAGGAGGGGATGATCGCCAGTCGCGACTTCGTGCGCGACGACGGGCGCAACCTGCCGTCCTCGGCGGGAGCAGCCGTGGTCCTGGACGCCACCGACGGCTCGGTGGTCGCGATGGCCTCGTACCCCACGTTCGATCCGGCGGAGTTCGTCGGCGGCTTGTCGGACGAGTACGCGGAGTACCTGTACCAGGACGAGGATGTCCCACAGCCGACCATCAACCGCGTGATCCAGGGTCGCTACCCGCCGGGCTCGGTCTACAAGACCGTGACCGGGGCCGCGTTCGTTGAAGCCGGTCTGGTCGGCCCCCGCAGTCAGCTGCCGTGTCCCTCCAGCTACGAGCAGGGTGGCATCGTCTTCAACAACTGGAACCCGGTCGCCGAACCGCCGATGGACCTGGCGGTGGCGATCATGCGGTCCTGCGACACCTACTTCTACGACCTCGCCTACGAGCAGTGGCTGCGCGAGGACCGTCAGTTGGAAGCCGTGGACCGCGATCTCTCGCAGGCCGACATCGACGAGGTCGTCGCGGAGATGGCCCATCGGTTCGGTTTCGGTGAGCCGCTCGGGATCGACCTGCCCTCGGAACTCAGTGGCTACGTCCCGACCCGCGAGAGCAAGAGCGACCGGTGGCTGGCTTCCCGTGAGCGGGACTGCCGCCTTGCGGAACAGCTCGACGCGGGCACCTACGGCCAACAGGTCTCGCTGGACCGCTGCGAGTTCGGTGGGCGGTGGCGTGGTGGTGACGCCATCAACACCTCCATCGGTCAGGGCGAGACCCAGACCACCCCGCTACAGGTCGCCGCCTCCTACCTCGCGGTCGCCAACGGGGGCGAGTTGCTGCGACCACACCTGGCCCGGGCCATCGTGACCCCCGAGGGCGAGGTCATCGAGGAGTTCGAGCGGGAGGTCCTGCGCACCCTCGATCTGGACCCCCAGACACTGGCAGCGATCCAGGAAGGCCTGGTGCGCGTCGTCGCCGACGACCGGGGGACGGCCAACGAGGTATTCGCGGGCTTCCCGCTCGATGAGTACCCGATCGCCGGGAAGACCGGGACCGCCGAGCAGCAACCGCGGGTCCCCTACGCCTGGTTCGCCGCCTACGCACCGGTCGAGGATCCGCAGTACGTGATCGTGGTCAGCGTCGAGGAGGGGGGCGGTGGCTCGCAGACCGCGGCACCGATCGTGCGCGGCATCTTCGAGCACCTGTTCGACATCCGATCGGGGCAGGACTTCGAGTTCCAGCCCGGCCCGGAGATCCTGGACTGATGGAGACCGGATTCGGGGAGGACCGTCGCGCCAAGTTGCTGCGTGAGCGCGTGCAGGACCGCTGGGGTTCGGCCTACGCCCCCGTCAAGCACCTCGATCCGTTGCTGGTCGTGCTCGCGCTGCTGCTGACCGGGGTCGGTCTGATCGCGATCTACAGCGCCAAACTCACCGCGCTGACGGCGCAGGGGCTCTCGCCGACGCTCTACATCTCGACGCAGTTGATCGCACTGGTGATCGGGTTGGTGGCGATGGTCGTCGCCTCGTTGATCGATTACCGCCACCTGCGCTCGTACGTCGCCGTCTTCTACGGTGCAGCGATCGTGCTGCTGATCCTGACGCTCACACCGTTGGGGACCGAGATCAACGGGTCGCAGCGGTGGATCCTGTTCGGTCCCCTGCAGCTCCAGCCGTCCGAGATCGCCAAGATCGCCGTGTTGATCGCCCTCGCCGCGGTCTTCCACGAGGCCAAGGGAGAGCCGGGCCTCGGGCACGTGGGCATCGGGCTCGTCCTCACCCTGCTGCCGATGGGCCTGGTCTTCCTGCAGCCCGACCTCGGGACCTCGATCGTGTTCGTCTGGCTCGCGGCGACCCTGTTCCTCCTCGGCGGTGTCCAGGCCCGCTACCTCGTGTCCCTGATCGTCGCCGGGTTCGTCGGGGTGATCGTCGCCCTGCAGACCGAGGTGATCCAGGCCTACCAGCTCAGCCGGTTGACCTCCTTCCTCGGAGCCAGCGATCCAGCGCTCGCGCAGGGTGGCGCCTTCCACACCCGCCAGTCGTTGATCGCGATCGGCTCGGGCCAGTTCTCGGGCAAGGGCCTGTTCGAGGGCACCCAGACCGCGCTGTCCTACGTCCCGGAGAACCACACCGACTTCGTGTTCACCGTGATCGGTGAGGAGTTCGGCTTCATCGGCACGAGCCTGACCCTCGCGTTGTTCCTGCTGCTGGTGTGGCGGGGCCTGCGGATCGCGGTGATGGCCAAGGAGCTGTTCGGCACACTGCTGGCCGGCGGGATCGTGTCGATGCTGGCCCTGCAGGTGTTCATCAACGTCGGGATGACGATCGGGATCATGCCCGTGACCGGCCTGCCGCTGCCGTTCATCAGCTACGGCGGCACCTCGCTGATCGTGTGGTTCGCGATGATCGGCCTGCTCCTGAACGTCCACATGCGACGGTTCTGAACCGGCGGGTGCACCGACAGCAGGTGCTCGGGTGCGTCGGTAGGCTGCGGCGACGCTCCGGGTGACTCGACGAACGGCCCGGATCGCGGTTGCGACGTCCACCGAACCCGCCCAACGAACCCGCCCAACGAACCCGCCTGGAGGCCCCGTGCTCGGCACCGTTCCCGACCGGCGCGCACCTGCTGTCCCCCCGCGCAGCCGACGGCTCGACCACCGCCGTCCGGGTGCTGCAGCCGTCACGCCGACCTCCTACTGGGAGACCATCGACCCGCTCCTGTCGCAGGTCCGCAAACCCGCCCAGTACGTCGGTGGTGAGCACAACCAGGTCGCCTCGGACTGGGACGCGGCCGACACCCGCTGGCTGCTCTGCTACCCCGACACCTACGAGGTCGGCCAGCCCAACCAGGGCATCCAGATCCTCTACGAGATCCTCAACGAGCGGGCGACGGCCCTGGCGGAGCGCGCCTACGCCCCCTGGGTCGACATGGAGGCCCTCCAGCGTGAGCACGGCATCCCGGCCTTCTCGCTCGAGCACCACCGCCCGCTGTGGGCCTTCGACGTGTTCGCGGTCACCCTGCCCCACGAACTCGGACACACCAACCTGTTGAACCTGCTGGACCTGGGGTCGGTGCCGATCCGGTCCGCTGGACGCAGCGTCGAGGACCCGATCGTGCTGGTGGGCGGCCATGCCGCCTACAACCCCGAGCCGCTCGCACCCTTCATCGACGCGGCCGTGATGGGCGACGGCGAGGAGGTGACCCTGGAGGTCGACGACGCGATCCGCACCTGGAAGCGCATCCACCTCGGCGACGGGCAGAGCCCCGGGCCGGACGCCCGCGGGGACCTGCTGAAGCGACTGGCCGCCGTCGAGGGCGTCTACGTCCCGGCCTTCTACGAGCCGCGCTACTACGACGACGGTCGACTGCGCCAGACGGTGTCGGTCGAGCCCGGCGTGCCCAGCCGCGTCCCCAAGCGCACCGTACAGGACCTCGAACAGTGGGCCTACCCGCGCAAGCAGATCGTGCCGATGACCGAGACGGTGCACGAGCGCTTCAGTGTCGAGATCTTCCGGGGCTGCACCCGCGGCTGCCGGTTCTGTCAGGCCGGCATGATCACCCGTCCGGTCCGTGAACGCCGTCCGGAGACGATCCAGAAGCTGGTCGAGGATGGGGTCCGGGACACCGGCTTCAACGAGGTCGGGCTGCTGTCGTTGTCGTCCGCGGACCACTCCGCGATCGGCTCGGTGGCGCGTGACCTCGCGGACACCTACGAGGGCACCACGACCTCGCTGTCGCTGCCGTCCACACGGGTCGACGCCTTCAACGTGACGCTGTCCAACGAGTTGGCCCGCAACGGCCGGCGCACCGGCCTGACCTTCGCGCCGGAGGCGGGCAGCGAACGGATGCGCGCGGTCATCAACAAGATGGTGTCGGAGGCCGACCTGCTACGCACCGCCGAGACGTCGTTCTCCGAGGGTTGGCGCCACATCAAGCTGTACTTCATGGTTGGACTTCCGACCGAGCAGGACGAGGACGTCCTGGCCATCGCCGACCTCGGTATCAAGGCCTACGAGATCGCGAGGAAGTACGGCAAGGCCAACAAGGTCACCCTGTCGGTCGGTGGGTTCGTCCCCAAGCCCCACACCCCCTTCCAGTGGGTGGCGCAGGACCCGCCGGAGGAGATCCGCCGCAAGCTGTCGCTGATCCGCCATGCCATCAAGGCCCACGGTGGGCTCAAGTTGCGGACCAACGATCCGGAGGAGGGTGTCATCGAGGGCCTGTTGGCCCGCGGTGACCGGCGGGTCGCCCCGGCGGTCGAACGTGCCTGGGAGCTCGGTGCGCGGTTCGACGGGTGGCACGAGATGCCCACGCTCGAGACCTGGATGCAGGCGCTCGCGGAGACCGGTGTCGACCTCGACTGGTTCTCCTACCGCGAACGCGACGAGAACGAGGCGCTGCCCTGGGACCACCTCGACAGCGGCCTCGAGAAGTCCTGGCTGTGGGAGGACTGGCAGGACTCGCTCACCGAGAAGGACCTCGACGACTGTCGGTGGTCCGCCTGCTACGACTGCGGTGTCTGCCCCGGCCTCAGCATCGACCATGACACCGGCTACACCGGTGGCTTCCAGCTGCCCGTGCTGCCCCAGGGGCTCGGCGGCGGGTCCGAGGACCTGCCGACCGCACCGGAGCGCTACGCCTCCGGGAGCTGATCGTCCGCCGGTCCCGCCGGTGACGACCAGCCAACGAACACAACGACGACCACGACGTACAGACAGGAGGATCGGGTGTCACAGCGGTACCGCATCCGGTGGACCAAGGAGGGTCGCACGCGCTACATCTCGGCGCGCGATCTGACCTCGGTCTGGGAGCGGGCGTTGCGCCGTGCCGATCTGCCCATCGCGTACTCCGAGGGGTTCACCCCTCATGCGAAGGTGTCCTTCCCGGACGCCCTGCCCGTCAGCTACGGCTCGACGGGCGAGTACGCGGAACTCACCTTCGCCGCGCCGATCACGCCAGAAAGGGACATCGCGCGGCTCTCGTCCAGCCTGCCTGACGGGATGGACATCCTGACCTATCTGAAGGTCCCCGACGGCGCGCCGAAACTCGCGCGCATGCTCCGGGCGACCCTGTGGGAGCTGATCTGGCCACCGGTCGATGCGACCGAGCTGACCGAACTCCTGCACCGACGCAGCGACGAACTCATGGCGAGCGACGCCGCCGAGGTGATCCGACACCGTCCCGACGGTGACCGGACCATCGACGTGCGTCCCGCCATGCTCGCGATCGCCGCGTCGACGCATCCCACCGCAGGTGGTGATGCGCGTACCGTCCTCCGAGCGGTGCTCCGCAACGACGGTCCGACCGTTCGACCGACCGATCTCCATGCCGCGCTGACGCGCGGGGACATCGCCGAACCCGCGCTCAACCGCCGGGTCGCACAGGGCGAGCACGTCCCCGAAGGACTCCGCGAAGCGTTGAGTGGAACGGTCGATCCCTTGGTCCTCGACGTCGACGCGGAGGCCGCCTGACCACGAGCGAGCCCCCACGTGAGCAACACTGACCGTCAACCCGACCAGACCGACAGCGACCAGCCTGCCGCTGCGACCGACAAGACCACCTCGACCCGGACCCGTACACGGTCCCGCGACCGCGGGACGCCGGCAGATGCGGGTCGTGACGAGCGTTCCCAGGACCAGCCGGAGGACCGCAGCGAGGGGGCCTCCGGCGACGACGGCGGCGGTTCGCGTCGCCGGCGCCGCGGCGGTCGCGGTCGGGGTCGTGGGCGCGGTGGGCGCTCGGGCGGCGACGGCCAGGGCCGGGGCGACGGCGCATCGGGCGACGATGCGCATGGGGCGGCGCAGGGTCGTGCCGACAAGGGTGACGAGGGCAAGGCGGACTCCGGGAAGGGTGACGCGAACAAGGGCGACGCGAACAAGGGTGGCTCGGGCAAGGGTGGCTCGGGCAGGGGTGGTTCGGGCAGGGGTGGTTCGGGCAGGGGTGGCTCGAACAAGGGCGGTTCCGGCAAGGGTTCGTCCGGGAAGGGGCAGGGCGGTGGCAAGGGCGCCGGTTCCTCCGGCGACGACGAGCGTTCCGGCGACGTCGAGGATGCGATCGCGAAGGGTGGAACGCGGATCGCCGCCAAACGTGGTGGCAGCGGTGGCAGCGGTGGCGGAGGGGCAGGCGGTGGTCGTCGCAAGCCGCAGCGTGTCGGTGGGGTCAGCGAAGAGGTCCGACGCGCGGTCCTCGACGGCCCCCCGCGCACGATGCTGGTCACTGCCGGCGAGGACCGCACGCAGATCGCCGTCCTCGAGGACCGCACCGTCGTCGAGCACTACGTCACCCGCAAGGAGGACGTCACCTACGTCGGCAACATCTACATGGCCCGGGTGCAGAACGTGCTCCCGGGGATGGAGGCCGCGTTCCTGGACATCGGCAAGGGCCGCAACGGGGTGTTGTACGCCGGCGAGGTGCTGTTCGATGAACTCGACCTGGAGGAGGGCAAGGACGAGCGCATCGAGAACGTCCTCAAGCCGGGCCAGAAGGTGCTCGTGCAGGTCACCAAGGACCCGATGGGCAGCAAGGGGCCCCGCCTGACCATGCACCTGTCCCTGGCCGGTCGCTACATGGTGCTCGCGCCGGACTCCGATCTGTTCGGCATCTCCCGCAAGCTCACCGACAAAGAACGTGACCGGCTGCGTCGCATCGTGAAACAGGTCAAGCCGGACCACCACGGTGTGATCGTGCGGACCGCGGCGGAGGGCGCGACCGAGGAGCAGATCACCGCGGACATCCAGCGGCTGCTCACGAAGTGGGAGCGGGTCACGCAGGCGGCCGAAGAGGCCAAGGCGCTCACGTCGGTCTACGAGGAACCGAAGCTGGTCGTCAAGGTGATCCGTGACAACTTCGGGCCCGAGTTCGAACGCTGTGTCGTCGACGATCAGGACCTCTACCACCAGGTCCGCGAGTACCTCGAGGAAGTGGCTCCCGAACTGCTCGACAAGGTCGAGCTCTACGGCCAGCCGACAGCCGACGCCCGGTCCCGTGCGGCGGGTGCGCCGGCGATCGAGAGCGCCGACGCAGCCCCCGAGGATCCGCCGGCCACGGCCGGCAACGGTGAGGAGCCACGTCCCGGCGCCGGGCTGAAACCGGCCGAGCTGCAGGCCGCGGCCGAACGTCGCCAGGAGCTGCCGAGCCTGTTCGCGGCCTACGACGTCGCCGACCAGCTGCGCAAGGCGATGAGTCGCAAGGTCTGGCTGCCGTCGGGTGGCTACCTGATCATCGAGACCACCGAGGCGATGAAGGTGATCGACGTCAACACCGGGAAGTTCACCGGTGGTGCGGACACCAACCTCGAGGAGATCGTGCTCAAGACCAACCTGGAGGCTGCGGACGAGATCGTGCGACAACTGCGGCTGCGGGACATGGGTGGGATCATCGTCATCGATTTCATCGACATGCTGCTCAAGGCCAACCAGGAGCAGGTCGTGCGGCGGTTGAAGCGGGAGCTGCTCCGCGACCGGACCAAGACGCGGGTGTCCGACGTCTCCCGGCTGGGGTTGGTCCAGATGACCCGGAAGAACGTCAGCCAGGGTCTGATCGAGTCGTTCAGCCACAGCTGTGAGGCCTGTGAGGGCCGGGGGATCGTCTCGGAGTTCGACTAGACGACCGCACCGTGCGGTGTGCGCGCTCCGGGTGCCGGTGCAGCCGGATCCTGCCGATGGCTGGAGTGAGCATGTGTCCACCGGTGGGTCGTCCCGAGGTCCCGGTGCGCCGGCACGTGCGGCGGGGACAACCTGTGCGTGAGGATGGTCGTGACACCGCCGGTGTGACCACCCGGCTGATCGTCGCCTACACCCGACGGCACCTCGGTGATGCCGGGGTGGAGCAGCTGGTGCGTCTGGCCGGTGAAACGCGGTCGGTGGACGTGCTCGAGGACGAGAGCACGTGGTCGTCCTACCGGCAGAAGATCGCGTTGTTCGAGGCGGCTGAACGGTTGACGGGCGACGCGTGGGTCGCGCGACGGATCGGCGAGTCCGTCCTCACCGAACAGCTCGGGACGATCGTGCGGGTCGTGGTCGGGGCACTCGGATCGCCACAACAGGTGCTGCGCAGCGTCGCCCGCGCCAACGTGAAGTTCTCGACGAGCGCCACCATGGCGGCGATCTCCGCGACCGCCGGACATGCGGCTGTCAGCTACCGGTTGCACGACGAACACACCCCGAGCCACCACGACTGTCGCTACACCCAGGGGATCCTGACCCAGGCCACGGTGTTGTTCGGGCTACCACCGGCACGGCTCGTCCATCCACGCTGTCAGGTCGACGGCGCGGAGGAGTGTGTCTACGAACTGCAGTGGCCACGCTGGCGGTGGTGGTCCCGGAGCCTGACGTGGCGCTGGCGCGGTGGGACGGCCGCCGATGCGTTGCGTGAGCAGGTCGCAGATCTTGAGCGGACGGTCGCCGACCTGGTGACGACCGAGGACCTCGACACCGTTCTTCGGAGGATCGCCGCACGTGCGAGCGCGGCCGTGCACGCGCAACGCCACCTGCTCGTGGTCCAAGTGGGGGATCGCGTGACGATCGCTGCGGACGGCCTGGAGGACGAGATCGCCGGTGCCCTCGGGCATGAGCTCCTGGAGCACGGGAGCATCGACCTCCCGGGCGAGGCCTGCCTCGTGGCGCCGATCGCGTCGTCGCGACGCACCTACGGCTGGCTCGCGGCTTTCCTGCCGGCGGATGCCGGTTTCCTGCCGGTCGAACAGGAGCACCTGGAGGCGTACTCGGGGCTGGCGGCCGCAGCACTGGACGTCGCGACATCGCTCGACACCGCCCGGCACGCCTCGGCGGTCAACGCTGCGCTCCTCGGCCTCAGTCATCGGTTGGCGCACGAGGCGCACGAGCACGCCATCGCTGCCCGGGTCGCCGAGGCGGCGCCGATCGTGGTCGGCGCACGACAGGCATCCATCCTGCTGTGGAACGATGACGCGAACGCCATGGTGACGGTCGCCACCGTTGGGTACGGCCATCTGACGGAGGCGGCGCGTGCCTTCACCGTGCCCGCCGAGGCCACGCCCGCACTCCTCGCGATCCGCGCCGACCAGACACCGATGCGGTTCGAGCGGGGCCAGGATGATCCGTTCATCGACGACGCCATGGACCGGTTCGGCCAGCAGGTGGTGACGGTCGGACCGATCGTCGCCAACGGAGTGGTGGTCGGACTGGTGATCGCCGGCGAGGCGCAGGGCAGCGGCTCGAACGGCGACCGCAACTCGCAACTCGCGGCGGTCGCCGGGCTCGCCGATCAGGCCGGGATCGCGATCGACCGGCTCCGGCTGCTGTCGTCGGCGGTGCATGCCGCGACCCACGACCAGTTGACCGGCCTGCCGGGACGCGGGTTGTTCAACGACCGGCTGGAACGGGCGCTGACGGACATCCGACGTTCGCAGCTCAGTGCGGCGGTGTTCTTCATCGACCTCGACGGCTTCAAGGACGTCAACGACACCTACGGGCACGCGGTCGGTGACGCGGTGCTGTGTGCGGTCGCCGACCGGATCCGGCGGTCGGTTCGGGACGGCGACACGGTCGCACGCATGTACGGCGACGAGTTCGCGGTGTTGCTCCGTGATCTGCCGGATGAGCACGTGGCCGAGAAGATCGCGAGCCAACTCGTGACGACGCTCAGCGACGAGTACCACCTCGGTGAGGTGTCGTGCCAGCTCGGTGCCAGCCTCGGGATCGCGCTGGCGCCCCTGCACGGCGAGGCCCCCGAGGAGTTGCTGCGCACGGCGGACACGGCCATGTATCGCGCCAAGCGCAGCGGTGGCACCCACCGGGTCGCACAACCGTTGGGCCTCCTGCACTGACGGTCCTCGCTCGGTCCCCGCAGGCGCAACGTCTCGATATCGAGACAACTTCGGGGCGCGGTACCGTGGCCGGCTGTGACCGTCTCCACCCGCCCCACGCCCCGTGACCCGTCTGCCGACGGGTTGATCCGTCGTGGGGGCCGGGTGATCGGCATCGCGCTGCGTGATGCGAAGGGTCCGTTCGCGCTCGGCATCGCTGGGTCGATCCTGTACGCCGCGATGTCGGTCGTGGCGTCGCTGGTCCTCGGGTGGGCGACGGATGAGGTGCTCCTGCCGATCGTCGCGTCGGGCGAGATCGACGGGCAGCTGCTCGTCGTCGCGATGCTGCTGATCGTCGGCGTGGCGACCCTGAAGGCGGTCGGGGTCGTGGGGCGCCGGCTCGGGGCCTACATCGCACAGTTCTCGTTGCAGTCCCAGTACCGCCGCCGTGTGACCCGGCGCTACCTCGATCTACCGATCGCCTGGCATCGACGACATCCGACCGGTGAACTGCTCTCCAACGCCAACGCGGACGTCGAGTCCGCGTTCTTCGTGGCGGCTCCGCTCCCGATGGCGATCGGCGCGACGCTGCTCGTGCTGTTCACGGGAGGGCTGCTGGTCGCCACCGACCCGTTCCTGGCCGCCATCGGGTTCTCGGTGGGACCACTGCTGGCCTTCGCCAACTGGTTCTACCAACGTCGGATGCGCTCGGCCGCCACCGTCGCCCAGCAGGCACGCGCGGAAGTCTCCGAGATCGCCCACGCGTCCTTCGACGGTGCGCTCGTCATCAAGACCATGGGCCGCGAGGACCAGGAGGCGCAGGGATTCCGCGAGGTCGCCGAGGATCTGCGCGACAAGATGATCCGGGTCGGCAAGCTCCGCGCCTTCTTCGATCCCGTGATCGAAGCGCTGCCGAACATCGGGATCCTGCTGGTCCTGCTGGTCGGTGCCCTCCGCGTGCGTGACGGTGCCCTGACCGCCGGTGACCTGGTCACCTTCGCCTATCTGTTCCGACTGGTCGCGCTGCCGATCCGTGTGTTCGGCTGGCTCCTCGGCGAACTGCCGCGCGCGGTCGTCGGCTGGGACCGGGTCGAGCGGGTCCTGCAGGCGACCGGTCGGATGGACCACGGCGATCAGCGAACGACGGGGGAGGGCGGTGCGGACGTCCGATCCGAGGCAGTGGGCTTCACGCATCCGTCCAGTGTCCGGGAGGAACTCTCCGGACCGGTGATCGCCTCGGTGACTCCCGAGGGAGCCGGTGCCCGCGGGGTTAGCTCCGTATCGTTCGATGTGCCGGCTGGCCGGACCGTGGCGCTGGTCGGCGCCACCGGGTCTGGGAAGTCAACCGTCGCCGCGCTGCTGGTACGGCTCTTCGACCCGGACACCGGACAGATCTCGCTCGACGACCACGACCTGAAGGACCTGGGTCGCGATGAGTTGTCGCGCAACGCGGCCATCGTGTTCCAGGATGCGTTCCTGTTCGACGACACCGTGGCCGAGAACATCTCGCTCGGGGCACCCGTCTCCTCGGAGCAGATCGAGCAGGCAGCTCGGCTGGCCCGCGCCGATGGGTTCATCCGTGAACTCGACCATGGCTACGACACGGTCGTGGGGGAGCGGGGTGCGACGCTCTCCGGCGGCCAACGGCAACGCATCGCGTTGGCCCGGGCGCTCGTGCGCGAGCCGCGCCTGCTGGTGTTGGACGACGCCACGAGCGCGGTCGATCCGTCGGTCGAGTCCGAGATCCTGCGCGGCCTGTCGGAGGCCGAGTTGCCCTCCACCGTGGTCCTGGTGGCCTACCGCCAGGGCTCGATCGCGCTGGCCGACGAGGTGTTCTACCTGCGGGAGGGTGCGGTCGCGGCGCGTGGAACCCACGAACAGTTGCTGCAGGATGTGGCCGGCTATCGCGACCTCGTCACGGCCTACGAACATCCGGGCGAGGACGCGGACGCAACGCCGGGGGACCGGCCATGACCGCCACCTCCGCAACCCCGGAGCCCTCCGAGGGGCCGCTGCGTACCGTCGTGCGGGGCGTGTCCCTGAGCCCTGAGCTGCGGGTCGGTCTCCCCGGAACGCTGGCGCTGGCGCTGGTGGCGACGGCCGGCCGGGCGATCGTGCCGATCGCGATCCAACAGACGATCGACAGCGGGCTCGGTGACGGCGGGGTCGACCTGGATCTGATCGCGCGCGTCGTGGGGTTCGCGGGGCTGGCGGTCGTGCTGACCGCGCTGGCGAGCGGGTGGATGAACTACCGGTTGGCCACCGTGGTGGAGACCGCCCTGTCCAACCTGCGGGTCCACGCGTTCCGTCACATCCATGACCTGTCCATGCTCCACCAGGCCGCGCAGCAGCGCGGCTCGCTGGTCAGTCGGGTGACGACGGACATCGACGAGATCAGTCGCTTCATGCAGTGGGGTGGGCTCAACCTGATCACCTCGTCGGGGCAACTGCTCGTCGCCACGATCGTCATGTTCGCGTACTCCTGGCAACTGACGCTCGTCGTGCTGCTGCTGTTCGTGCCGTTCGTCCTGGCCGCCCGCTGGTTCCAGGTCCGCCTGACCGCCGCGTACCAGGTCGTCCGGGAGAACATCGGTCGGCTGCTGGGTGTCGTGGCCGAGACGGTCGTCGGAGCCCCCGTCGTCCGTGCCTACGGCGTCGAGGAGCGCACCCAGGTCCGGCTCGATGCGGCGATCGAGGACCACCGCCGATCGGCGGTGCGAGCGGGCGGGTTCTCGTCGCTGTTCTCCGGTTCGGGCGAGATCTTCGGTGCGCTGGCAAGCGCGGGCGTACTCGCGGTCGGCATCTGGCTGGGCGTGGGTGGTGACATCACCCCCGGGACGGTGATCGCGTTCCTGTTCCTGATCACCTTGTTCGTCGATCCGGTCCTGATCGCGGCCGAGGTGATCAACGAGGGGCAGAACGCGGTCGCTGGCTGGCGGCGGGTCCTGGACATCCTGGATGTTCCACCGGACGTCGCCGACCCCGGCGACGAGGGCCTCGATCTGCCACCGGGCCCGATCGGCATCGGGTTCGAGGACGTCGCCTTCCGCTACCCCCACGCCGGTGAGACCGCTCAGGAGGCGAGCGGTCCGGTGGTCCTGCGGGACGTTGCGTTGACCATCGAGCCGCAGAGCCGTGTCGCGGTTGTCGGTGAGACCGGATCGGGCAAGACCACGTTCGCGAAGCTGCTGACCCGTCTGATGGACCCCGTGGAGGGCCGCATCCTGCTGGCCGGGGTCCCGATCGACCGTGTCCGGTTCGGGTCCCTGCGCAAACGGGTCGTGATGGTGCCCCAGGACGGGGCGCTGTTCGACGGCTCGATCGCCGACAACGTCCGGATGGGCAACCCGGACCTCTCGGACGACGACCTCGAACTGGCGTTCCTGGAGCTCGGGCTCGCGGACTGGGTCGATGAGTTGCCCGATCACCTCGACACGCGTGTGGGGGAGCGGGGGAGCGGACTGTCCGGTGGGGAACGTCAGTTGGTGGCCCTGGCGCGCGCCTACGTGTCCAACCCCGACCTGCTCGTCCTCGACGAAGCCACCTCGGCGGTCGATCCCGCAACCGAGATGCGTCTGCAGCGCGCCCTGACCGGCCTCACGCAGGGCCGCACCACCGTGACCATCGCCCACCGGATGTCGACCGCGGAGGCGGCGGACGAGGTCCTGGTGTTCGACCAGGGACGCATCGTCCAACGCGGTCCGCACGACGTCCTGCTCGCTGAGGGCGGCGTATACGGAGGGCTGCACGCCAGTTGGGTCCGGGGGACCAGCGGCGCGCACGACTCCGCGTAGGATGCTCGCCTGCAGGAAGGCGAGCCGGATGACCACGAACGTTCCCCCGCACACCGATCGTCGCGGCAGCGTGCCGATCCCCGAACCCGAGGTGCGGGTCCCCGAGACCTCCGTCGGCGACCTGGATGCGGCGCTCACGACGCTGCGCGCCCAGGCGCAGCCGTGGACCGAGGTCGGTCTCACGGAGCGCATCGACCTGCTGGACGAACTGCTGGAGACGACGCTGGACGCGGCACCGGCGTGGACGGCCGCCGCGGCCGCGGCCAAGGGGATCGACGCAGGGTCCCCCCTCACCGGCGAGGACTGGATCTCCGGCCCGGCGTTGGTCCTGCGCAACCTCGCGCTGTTGCGACGCACACTCACGCAGATCGATCAGACCGGCGCGCCACAACCACCCAGCATCGACGAGGTCGACGGGCAGGTCCGCGTCGGGGTCATGCCGGCCGATGTGCTGGACCGGTTGCTGTTCACCGGGTTCAGCGCCGAGGTGCGCCTCCAGCCGGGCGTGAGCGCTGCGGAGGCTGCGGACCGTATGGGTCGCATCTACCGCTCGGGCTACACCGCAGATCCGGCTGTCGCGCTGGTCCTCGGCGCCGGCAACGTGTCATCCATCGGTCCCATGGACGCCCTGTACCAACTGTTCGCACTCGATCGGGTCGTCCTGCTGAAGATGAACCCGGTCAACGAACACCTCGGACCCCACATCGGTGAGGCCCTCGCTCCGTTGGTGCGGGCCGGCGTCCTTCGCATCGTGTACGGGGGCGGCGAGGTCGGTGCGTACCTCACCGACCACGACGAGGTCGATGCGATCCACATCACCGGATCGGACAAGACCTACGAGGCCATCGTGTTCGGTCCCGGGGAGGCCGGTGCCACGGCCAAGGAACGCGGCGAGGTGCGTCGATCGATGCCGGTCACGGCTGAACTCGGCAACGTCACCCCCGTGATCGTGGTGCCCGGCCCCTGGAGCGACCGCGACCTGGCCTTCCACGGTGAGAACATCGCATCGATGCTGACCAACAACGCCGGCTTCAACTGCATCGCGTCGCGGGTGATCGTGCAGCACCGTGCCTGGGCCAAACGTCACGGCCTGCTCGATGCGGTCCGTGCCTCGCTGCGGCGTGCGGAGCCACGATCCCCGTACTACCCCGGGGCCCACGAGCGCTGGACTTCCTTCGTCGAGACCTACGGACACGCGGAGTGGTTCGGGCCCGATGGGGACGGCCAGGTGCCCTTCACCCTGATCCCGGAACTGGATCCGGACCCCGAGGACGATCTCGCGTTCACCACGGAGGCGTTCTGCGGTGTCATGGCCGAGGTAGCCCTGGACGCTGCCCGCTCCATCCCCGAGTACCTCGAGGCGGCGGTCCGACTGTGCAACGAGCGGCTCTGGGGGACGCTGGCCGCGACGATCATCGTGCACCCCGCGTCGCTGAAGGACCCGCTGATCGACGAGGCGGTGGAGCGTGCGATCGATCGACTGCAGTACGGCAGCGTGGTCGTCAACCACAACCCGGGCGCCGCCTACGCCTTCGTCGCCCCATCGTGGGGCGCGTACCCGGGTGCGACGCCGGACGACATCCAGTCCGGGGTCGGCGTGGTGCACAACGCCTATCTGCTCGAGGACGTTCAGAAGTCCGTGATCCGCGGTCCGTTCCGCCCGCCGGCCAAGCCGGTGTGGTTCCACACCCATCGACGGATGGATCGGGTCGGGCCACGGCTGGCCGAGGCGTTGGCGACGGGCTCCCCGTTGGCGATCGCCGGGCTGGCGGGCAACGCGCTGCGCGGTTGACCCTACGGCCCCGCGCCGGGTACCTTTACCTGACGCGTGGCGCGCCAGCGGCGCACACGCGCGTCTTTGCTCAACCTCCGGCGATATCCTCGCGCTCGATGGTGGTCAGGCCGGCCGCCGACGAGAGCGCCCAGCAGCCGGACGCCATCCCGCGTGTTCCGGGCAGCGAGCGACGACGCATCCCCACGCTCATCAGCGCCGCAACCCGGCGCTCGCACGGGCAACGAGAAGCCCGTGTCAACACCACAGGAGGCCACCGTGTACGCGGTCATCGCCACGGGCGGCAAGC
>SLHP01000109.1 GCA_007136095.1 Nitriliruptoraceae bacterium | reverse complement strand
TGGCCCCACCCCTGGGTATGGAACCAGCGCGACACGTCCCCTGACGCGGTCGACAACCCCTGGCCCCGGGCAGACCCTAGCGAACCGCTGGACGCGTGGCCAGGAACCTGCCGTCGGGACGGGTCAGACGTTCATGCCCATGGCGCGCAGTTCCTCGCGCACGTAGTCCGCGATCATGTCGGTGGACCACGGCGGCGTGAAGGTGAACTCGACCTCGACACGGTCGACACCGGGCATGGCACCGAGGATCACGGAGCACTGCTGGTGGATGACCTCGGTCAACGGACAGCCCATCGACGTCAGCGTCATCAGCACGTGCGCGTAACCGCGCTCGGGCTTGGTCACCTCGTAGACGAGGCCCAGGTCGACGATGTTGTAGCCGATCTCAGGGTCCACGACGGCTCGCAGGCCGTTCATCAGATCCTGCCCCGACGGCATCCCGTCCTCTTCGAGCGGCAGGTCGGCGAACGGATGCGGCCGCTCCTTCTGCTCAGGCTCGGGCGCCTCACCCGTCGGCGTGTCCGCCTCCGGGATGACGTCGTCATCGACGTCCGGCTCGGTCATGGTGTCGGTCTGATCGGTCACGGGTGATCCGTTCAGTCGTCGTGGGTCACGGAGTGCGCGGAGGCGCCGCTCTGGTAGGTCTCGATCGCGTCACGCAGGGCCATCCACCCCAGCAGCGCGCACTTCACGCGCACCGGGAACTTGGAGACACCCTGGAAGGCGACGCCGTCCAACAGATCGTCGGCACGGCTCGGTTCGTCGCCGTGCATCATCAGCCGGAAGTCCTCGGCCAGTTCCAGGCCGTCCTTCAACTCCCGACCGATGACCGCCTGGGTCATCGCGGAGGCGGACGCCTGGCTGATCGAACAGCCTTCGCCGTCGAACACGACCGCATCGAGGTTGCCGTCCACGACGCGGACCCGCAGGTCCATCTCATCCCCGCACAGCGGGTTGGAGTGGTGGACGTGGACGTCCTCGTTGTCCAACGCCGGCGCCCGGTTCTTGGGCTTGCGGTAGTGGTCCAGGATGATCTCCTGGTACAGGTCTTCCATCGACATGGCGGCTCCCTCAGCGGGCGAAGAACGACCGGGCGGCCTCGATCCCCTCGACCAGAGGGGGGAGGTCGTCGGCGTCGTTGTAGACGTGGACGCTGGCGCGGGCGGTGGCGTTGGAGCCCAGGCACTTCATCAGCGGTTTGCAACAGTGGTGACCGACACGCACGCACACACCGGTCGATGACAACATCGCACCGACGTCGTGGGGATGCACCCCGGCGACCTCGAAGGACACGGCCCCGCCACGCACATCCAGATCCCGCGGCCCGTGGACGGTCACATCGTTGATGCCGGCCAGGGCGTCGATCAACTGTCCGGTGAGCTCGCGTTCGTGCGCACGGATCTGGTCCATGCCGAGCTCGGTGAGCATGTCCACCGCGGCGCCCAACCCGGCCGCCTCGGCGATCATCGGCGTGCCGGCCTCGAACTTGTGGGGGATGTCGTTCCAGGTGGCCCCGTCGAGGGTGACGTCGCGGATCATGTCGCCACCCGACAGGAACGGCTCCATCGAGTCGAGCAACTCCGGGCGGGCGATGAGCGCGCCGATGCCGGTGGGGCCCAGCATCTTGTGCCCGGTGATCGCGTAGCTGTCGATGCCGAGGTCGCGAAAACTGACCGGTAGGTGCGGAACGGCCTGCGTGCCATCGGCGTGGATGATGGCACCGGGGTTGGCGGCGCGCGCCATGTCCGCGATCGTGGCCACGTCGTTGATCGTGCCGAGCACGTTGGACACGTGGCTGACCGCCACGAACCGCACACGGCCGTCGGCCAGCAGGTCACGCGCGGCGTCCAGGTCCAGCTGGCCGTCGTCGGTGAGCGTGATGTGGCGCACCTCGAAGCCCAGGTCCTTCGCCGCGTAGGTGAAGGGCACGAGGTTGGCGTGGTGCTCCA
Organism: Nitriliruptoraceae bacterium; assembly: GCA_007136095.1. Lineage (GTDB taxonomy): Bacteria > Actinomycetota > Nitriliruptoria > Nitriliruptorales > Nitriliruptoraceae > CSSed11-175R1. Next base: position 13,847 of record SLHP01000109.1, on the reverse strand, counting down.
TGACCGTGGTGAGCAACGCGTCACCCGGGCCGAGGTTGCGGCGCACCCAGGAGTAGGCGATGAGGTTGCAGGCCTCGGTAGCGTTCTTGGTGAACACGATCCCGCGCGGATCCGCATCCACGAAGGTCGCCAGTTTCGTGCGCGCCCCCTCGTAGAGATCCGTGGCTTCCTCGGCCAACTGGTAGACGCCGCGGTGCACGTTCGAGCGCGACCACCGGTAGTAGCGATCCATGGCGTCCAGGACAGCCACGGGCGTCTGTGACGACGCGGCGGAGTCGAGGTAGATCAGGCGGTGGCCGTCCAGATCCCGTTGCAGGGTCGGGAACTCCTTGCGCAACGTCGGGACGTCGAACGGCATGGGGCCCTCGGTTCGTCGTGCGGCGGTCATCTCGGCGGCGGTCGGTTCCAGCTCCGGTGTCGGGTCTGGTACCAGGCCTCCAGGGTGCCCGGTCGGCGGCGATGTGGCCACCGCCGGGTCCCTGCCGGGCTCAGGAGGTCGTGGTCAGTTCCTTGATGTTCTCGTAGCCCTTGTCCTCGAGTTCATCAGCCAACTCCGGACCGCCCGAGGCGACCAGGCGGCCTTCGAACATCACGTGGACCTCATCGGGCTTGATGTACCGCAGGATCCGCGTGTAGTGGGTGATGATCAGCACACCCAGGTCCGGGCCCTGCAGGCGGTTGACCCCCTCAGCAACGGTCTTGAGGGCGTCGACGTCCAGACCGGAGTCGGTCTCGTCGAGCACCGCCAACGCAGGCTTGAGGAGGGCGGCCTGCAGGATCTCGAAGCGCTTCTTCTCACCGCCGGAGAAGCCGTCGTTGACCGACCGTTGCAGGAACGACTCGTCCACCCCGAGCGCGGCCATCTCGCTGCGGAGGTTGCCCATGAACTCGCGGATCGACACGTCCTCCTCGGACACGGAGTTGACCGCGGTCCGCAGGAAGTTGGTGAGCGACACGCCGGGCACCTCGACCGGGTACTGCATCGCCAGGAAGACACCCAGTCGGGCGCGCTCGTCCGGCGGCAGGTCGTTGAGCACGGTGCCCTGCCAGGTCATGGTGCCACCGGTGACGTCGTACGCCGGGTGTCCGGCGATCGCGTAGGCGAGGGTGGACTTGCCAGAACCGTTCGGGCCCATCAGCGCGATGGTCTTGCCCTTGTCGAGGTCGAGGGTGACACCGCGGAGGATCTCCGCACCGTCGGCCTCGACCGTGAGGTCGCGGATCTCGAGGTCAGCCATGATGTCGAACTTTCGTGAGGGTCGTGCATGGAAAGGTGAACGGGAAGACGGGGGGTCTGGGGACCGTCAGTGGTCAGGGAACGGCGCGTCGTTGGTCGCCGTCTCGACGTCGACGTGGACCGCATCACCGTCGAGCTGGACGTTGAAGGTGGGAACCGGCTTCATGGCCGGCAGCGACGACGGCGCGCCGGTATCGAGGTCGAAGGTCGAGCCGTGCAGCGAGCATTCCACGCCGTTGTCCCAGACCATGCCGTCGGCCAGGGACCACTGCTGGTGCGAGCAGACGTCATGGATGGCCTTGACCGTGTCGCCGAACCGAACGAGACAGACCGGCGTTCCGTCGACCTCGACCTGGACCGGGGTGGCTTCTTCGAGCTCGGAGAGCTTCGCGTGTCCGTCGCCACTCATGAGACCACGTCCTGCAGCCCGGCGTCGTTGACCTGGAAGGTCGACAGGTCGGCAGCAGCGACACGTGCGTCGATGGCGTCGAGCGCCGCCTCCTCCATCCCCGGCAGGTCGACCTCGCCGAGGACCTCGCGGAAGAAACCGAACACGATCAGCCGCAGCGCCTCGTCACGCGGGATGCCACGCGATTCGAGGTAGAACAGGTGGCGGGCGTCGATCTGGCCCGTCGCCGAACCGTGGCCCGCGGTGATGTCCGCGCAGTGGATCTCGAGGAACGGCGTGGAGTCCGCGCGGGCTCCCTCGGTCAGGATCAGGCTCTTGTTGTTCTCATCGGTATCGGTGCCGACCGCGTCCTTGGCGACGTAGATGTTGCCACGGAACACGGTGCGGCTGTGACCCTGCAGCGCCCCCTTGAACAGGACGTCGGAGGACGCATTCGGCGCGATGTGCCGGACGTAGGGCTGCAGATCGAACCACTGCCCCTCGTCAGCGAAGTAGATGCCCAGGGGCCGGGTCGAGGCCCCGGGGCCGACGAGGTCGGTCTCGGGCCGGAAGCGCACGGTGCGCCCGCCGATGGTGACCGACAGTTGTCCGACGGTCGCGTCGCGGTGCGCCTGCACCTTCTGCAGGGACAGGTGCTCGATCTCGTTCGACCAGGTCTGCAGGGAGGCGACGTGGACCTCGGCGCTGTCGTGGGCGACGACCTCGACGACCTCGTCGACGAGCGCGTCGATGCCCGCCACCGAGGTGTGCTCGAGGTAGATCATCGCCTTCGCGTGGTGCGCGGCGACCGCGAGGACGCGGGGCAGGTGGGCCCCCGGCTGTGTGACGTGCACGTGCACGCCGATCGGCGCGGACAGTTCGAGTTCTGCGGGGACGTACAGGAACACACCCGCGGTCCACGCGGCATCGTTCACGGTGATCGTGCGGTCCTCCTGGCCTCCCGTACCGTCGGGGTCAGAGGTCGTCAACGACCCGAGAGCCGGCCGGACCAGATCCTCATGCTCGGCCGCAGCCGTCCGCAGGTCCGTCAGGACCAGGCCCTGCTCGCTGAGCTCGGACGGCACCGTGATGCGGGTGACCTCGCCGTCGACGATCTGTACCGATGCCGTCGGCTCATCGATGGTCGCCAGGACCGATGGCGGGACCTCGACATCTTCACCGGCGACGGCCATCAGGTCACGGTCGACGTTGATGCGCCGGTCGAAGGGGGTGGAGCGCCAGAACTCGTCCTGGCGGCTGTCGGGCCAAGCCTGGTCGAGGTAGCGCTTGAACGCGGCCAGACGATGGTCACGCAGCCATGCGGTCTCACCCGCAGCATCGCTGTGGGCGGTCAGGGCGGCCTCGGAGAGGGAGTCAAGGTTCACGATCAACTCTTCACGGTGCGGTGGGGAACGGAACGTCGCGTCGCGACGTGGAGTGCACAAAGGGCGTCATCGGGGTGAGCGCGGAGCAGGCAGGGCCCGGGTCTGCGGGCCCTGCCGTCGTCCTCCACGGTCCTAGCCGATCGCACCCTCCATCTCCAGGGCGATCAGGCGGTTCAGCTCGACGGAGTACTCCATCGGCAGTTCGCGTGCGATCGGTTCGATGAACCCCCGCACGATCATGGCGGTGGCTTCGTCCTCGTCGATCCCGCGTGACTGCATGTAGAACAGCTGGTCGTCGGACACCTTCGAGACCGTGGCCTCGTGCTCGATCGTGGCGTCCTCCTGATCGATCTCCATGTACGGGTAGGTGTCGGTCCGCGAGGTCTCGTCCAGCATCAGCGCGTCGCACTTGACCGCCGAGCGGGCGTGGTGGGCGCCCTCCTGGATGGAGACCAGCCCCCGGTACGAGGTGCGTCCCTCGCCCTTGGAGACCGACTTCGACAGGATGTTCGAGGTGGTGTACGGCGCGGCGTGGACCATCTTGGCGCCGGCGTCCTGGTGCTGGCCGTCGTTGGCGTACGCCACCGACAGGACCTCGCCCTTGGCGCCTTCACCCGTGAGCCACACGGCCGGGTACTTCATCGTGACCTTGGAGCCGATGTTGCCGTCGATCCACTCCATGGTGGCGTTCTTCTCGGCCACGGCGCGCTTGGTCACCAGGTTGTAGACGTTGTTCGACCAGTTCTGGATCGTGGTGTAGCGGACGCGGGCGCCCGGCTTCACGAGGATCTCGACGACGGCCGAGTGCAACGAGTCCGACGAGTAGATCGGCGCGGTGCAACCCTCGACGTAGTGGATGTAGGAACCCGGCTCGGCGATGATCAGCGTGCGCTCGAACTGGCCCATGTTCTGCTTGTTGATGCGGAAGTAGGCCTGGAGCGGGATGTCGACCTTGACACCCTCGGGGATCCAGATGAACGACCCACCGGACCACACGGCGGTGTTGAGCGCCGCGAACTTGTTGTCGTTGGGAGGGATGATGGTCGCGAAGTGCTTGCGGAACAGGTCCTCGTGCTCCTGCAGCGCGGTGTCGGTGTCGAGGAACAGGACACCTTCGGCTTCGAGGTCCTCACGGACCTTGTGGTAGAGCACCGTCGACTCGTACTGCGCGGCGACCCCGGAGACCAGCCGTTCACGCTCGGCCTGCGGGATCCCGAGCTTCTCGTAGGTCTCGAGGATCTCGGGCGGGAGCTCATCCCAGGTGTTGGCCTGCTTCTCGGACGCCTCGACGTAGTAGAAGATGTTGTCGAAGTCGATGCCGGTCAGGTCCGCACCCCAGTTGGGCATGGGGCGACGCAGGTAGGCCTCGTAGGCCCGTAGCCGCAGGTCCCGCATCCACGACGGCTCGTTCTTGCGTTCGCTGATCGCCGCGACCTGCTCGCGGGACAACCCACGCTCAGAGGTGAACGAGTAGTCGTCACTGTTGTCCGACCAGCCGAACTTGTACTCGGCGAGGTCCTGGGCGACATCCTGCTGGTTCTTGCGGGCGTCGCTGACGGGGAGGTCGATCTCGGTCTGGCTCACGGTGCGCTCCTGCTCGATCTCGATCATGGATGGTGGTCAGTCACTGCTTGGGGGTCACGGGATTCGGGAGTCTCGGCTGGATCGGAACCCGGGGTCCCGATGGCCGTGATGTCTAGGGTGCTTTCGTTCCGGAGGCGTCGTCGGACGCGTCGCCCCTGCCAGCTTTCGAGGACGGAACCTCCGCGACGGTACAGACGCAGGCGCCGGCTCCCGTCGCGAGGGTGTCGCGGCGAGACAGCGTCACGTCCCGCCCGAGCACCTTGGAGAACGCTGCCGCCTCGTAGGCACAGACCTCCGGATGCTCCTTGGCGACGTCGGCGATCGCGCAGTTGTTCTGCACCAGCTTGAAACCACCGTCGATGGGTTCGATGCTGGCCGCGAAACCGGCGTCCGACAACCGCGATGCCAACTGCTCCAGTCGGTCGTGGAGGTCCTCGGCCGTGATCGCCTCACGCAGGTCTGCGGTCTCACGCTCGAGTCGCCACTTCAGGAAGGTCCGCAGACCGTCACGACCATGGTGCTCCGCCAGGAAGTCCATCATCTCCGTGGCGAGTTGGTCGTAGCGGTGCGGGAACAGCCGGTGGGCTTCGTCCGTGAGTTCGTACCGCGCAGCTGGGCGGCCGCGGGCCTGCTTGACCGTGCGGGCCACCACGAAGCCTTCGTCCTGCAGCACGGACAGGTGCCGCCGCGTCGCGACGTCGGAGATGCCCAGCAGCTCCGCGAGCTGCGTCACGGACCGTTCGCCGTGCTCGCGCAGGTCGGTGATGATCGCCGCGCGAGCCTCGCCGAGCAGGCGCACCAACGACTCACCCGCGGGGGCGAGTGTCGTGGCGGTCTGTGCGGCCATGTGGCGACTACTTCCCGGGCGTGGATCGGCGTGCTGGTGGTGCGGTGACGAGGTGTCCCGCCGGCACCGGCGAGGATTTCTCAACCTCGTTGTTGAAAAAGGATATGGCGGCAGGCCCGAGGTTGCAACCCGGCGCAGAACCCGGCGGACCGACACCACGGGTGGTGTCCACCCCGCGACCATGATGTCACGCCTCTCGCACCATCTGTGGACGCGCCCGGTGAACCGGCGTAGCGTTCCAAGAACCGTCAGCGTGGGCGATCGGTCCACCGTCGGTACGGATGTCCGTCGGGCACGCGATCCGGCTGATCCCCTTCGGGACGAACAGCCGACCGGCGGCCTCCCGGTCCCGCGCGTCTGCGAGGATCGGCCCGGAGAGCTCGGGCCGACACCCCACATCGACACGGCGCAACGCGCGGGGCCTCTCTTCTCCGGTGACGACCCCCATCGGTCGAGGGGAACCACCCCCGATGACGATCCACGTTAGATTTCCCCTGATCGTTCCGCGGATCGAGGGAGCCCACGTGACCGACCTGCCACCGCTCGCACTCAGCCTGCCGCTGACGGGGGTCGACGCCCGCAGCAGCATCGAGGTCGCCCGCCAGGCCGAGGAGCGGGGCTTCAGCGCGGTCTGGAACTCCGAGGTGCAGGGACCGGACGCCTTCACGACCCTCGGTGCGCTGGCGGTCGCGACCGACCTCGATCTCGGCGTGGCGGTCGTTCCCGCCCAGACCCGCTCAGCCGTCGTCCTCGGCATGACCGCCGTGTCGCTCGCCGAGCTGACCGGCGGCCGCTTCACGCTGGGCATCGGCTCGTCCTCCGAGGTGATCGTCAACCGCTGGGCCGGACAGCCCTTCGACAAACCCCTGACCGCGGTCCGCGAGACGGTTGCCGCGCTGCGACCGGTGTTGTCCGGTGAACGCGCGACCAGCGAGGGCGAGATCGTCTCCATCGGCGGCTACAAGCCCCACGCGGCCCCACCCGGCGGTCGCGTCCCTCTGGTCCTCGCCGCGCTCAACCCCCGGTCCTGCCGCATGGTCGGTGAGCTCGGGGTCGACGGTGTCTGTCTGAACCAACTCGCGCCCCATCACGTCCCCCAGATCCTCGACCAGGTCGCCGACGGCGCCGGCGGATCGCTGCCCGCTGGCTACCGCGTGATCGCGCGGCTGTTCTGCGCCGTCACGGACGACGTGCCCGCTGCCCGGGAGCTGATCAAGGCCACCTTCGCGCCCTACATCGCGACCTCGGTCTACAACCGGTTCTACCGCTGGATGGGCTACGAGGAGGAGGCCGACGGGGTCCTGGCCGCGCAGGGCGATCGCCAGGCGATGGCGGCGGCCGTCAGCGACCGGCTCGTCGACGACCTCTACTGCCTCGGCAGCCCGGACGAGGTCGCGGGGAAGATCGCCGCCTACGTCGACGCGGGCGTGACCGTCCCGGCCATCCAGGCCCTGGCGTTCGGTCGCCAGCAGGCGGAGGCCACCCTCTGGTCCATCGCCGACGCCTGGAACCGCTGACCGGTTACTGCTGCTGCTGGGCGACCTGCCGCATGAATCCACCGGGGATGTCGCCGAGCGGCTCCAGCGCCAGGCGTCGCATGGTCACGGCGACGTCCAGTTCGTGGTCCTGCCGCCCGGTGAACACCCCACGGAAGGGCGAGACGTCGTCGTAGTCGCGTCCGCGCCCGATCGTCACGTGACGCTCCCCCACCTCCTGCGCGTTCGTGGGATCGAGGGCCAGCCAGCCCCAGCCGGGGATCGCCGCTTCGATCCAGGCGTGGGTCTCGACCTCGACCTCGTCGGCCGCTCTGTCTTCACCGGTGGCATCGTCGACCGTGAACAGGTAGCCGGACACGTACCGGGCCGGGATGCCGAGGTGGCGGTACATCGCGATGGCGAGGTGGGCGAAATCCTGGCAGACCCCGGCACCCGCAGCCAGCACGTCGTCGACGGGCGTGCCGACCTGTGTCGTCCCGGCCCGGAACTCCAGGCCGGCAACGGACTCTTGGACGGCCATGATCACATCGATCGCATCGTCGCCCGCCCGCACCGCGCACTCGGCCGCGGCAGCCGCCACGGGATCGCCCCAGGCCACGTGCCCGGAGGTCTGGAGGAACTCCAGGTGTGCGTCGCGGAAACGCGTCTGGTCGTAGGCCGCGAGCGGCATCGACGGCGGGTCCTGCGATCGGCTCCCGGTCTCGACCGTGGCGCTGGCAACGACCTCCAACCGGTCATGGGGCAGGCGGACCCCGAAGGTGTCGACCCGCGTTCCCCAGTGATCGAGGTAGCTCTGCACCCGCGAGGTCGGGAACGTCGTCACGTCGTAGTGCACCAGCCACTGGTGATCGTCGGTGGTCGGGCAGGCCCGCAGTTCGTTCTGGGACTCGGTGACCTGCCCGGCGTACCGGAAACGGGTCGTGTAACGGATGTCGAGCCGCACGGTGACGGTCCTTGGGTCGCGCTCAGCCGGTCGCGATGGCGTGCATCGCTCCGGTGGGCTGGTGGCGGAAGAACTCGGCGGCGACGGCGTCGGCCACCTCGCCGACCTGATCCTGCACCCCGTCGAGGAACTCGTGGAGCCCGACATCGAACAGGTCGGTGACGTCGCGGTACTGCAACGACGAGGTGGCGCGTCCGAGTCGACGCGTGGCCGGACTCGGCGCGCCGCCGGACAGCGCTTCCAACTGGTGCATGGCGCCGGCGAGGCAGAACACGACACTGCGGGGCAGGTCCGGCTCGAGCAGCAGGAACTCGACGACGTCCGCCGGATCCATGGACGAGCGGTACCGGCGTCGGTAGGCCTCCAGCGCCGATGCGGACTTCAGGACCGACGTCCAGTGGTGGAAATCGGTCCGGCCGGCGCCCATGGCCGCCTCGCCGCCCACCGCCGCCCGCGGCGACGCCCCGAGGACCGGTTCCAACTGCCCGTAGCGCACGTCGATGAGCCGGCAGGTCATCTCGGCACGCTCGAGGAGCCGGCCGAGCGCCATGAACCGCCACACGTCGTCGCGGGGCATGGTCTCGCTGGCGACGCCGTAGATGGTCATGCAGTCACGGCGGATCCACCGCAGCAGCTGGAACGGCTGGTCCAGAAGCTCCTGGCGCATGTCGCGTGACCGCAGGGTCAGGTGCAGGTCGTTGATCGACTCCCAGAGCTCGGAGGACACCAGTTCGCGGACGGATCGCACGTTCTCGCGGGCCCGCGTGATGCAGGCCGCGATCGACCCGGGGTTGTCCCGGTCGATCACGAGGAACTCGACGGCACGTTCGGGCTCGATCGGTCCGTCGCCGTAGAGCTCCTGGAGGTGGAGCACCTCCAGCAGCTGTTCCCAGGACTGGCTGCCGCGCCCCTGCGGCGACTCCAGCAGGGTGTGGTAGGTCACGTCGACCATCCGCGCGGTGTCCTCCGCGCGTTCGACGTAGCGACCGGCCCAGAACAGGTTCTCCGCGAGTCGTGCCAGCACCTCAGACCTCCCGCTCGACGGTCGACGCGTCCGGGTCCTTCGCCGGCCCCTCGGCCTGCAGCACCCACGTGTCCTTCGACCCACCCCCCTGCGACGAGTTGACGACCAGCGACCCCCGCGTGAGCGCGACCCGGGTCAGACCGCCGGGGATGACCTCCACCTGCTCGCCCGAGATGGCGAAGGGACGCAGGTCGATGTGGCGCCCCTCCATCCGGTCGCCGATCAGCGTGGGATGCCGGGACAGGGCGACGATCTCCTGGGCGATGTAGCCGCGGGGGTCCTCGGTGACCCGGCTCCGGAACGTCTCGACCTCCTCGTCGGAGGCGTGCGGCCCGATCAGCATCCCGTAGCCACCGGACTCGGCAACGGGCTTGACGACCAGCTCACCGAGCCGGTCGAGCACCGCCGCACGCTGCTCGTCGTCCCACAGCAGGTAGGTCTGCACGTTCGGCAGGATGGGCTCCTCGCCGAGGTAGAACCGGATCATGTCCGGCACGTAGGCGTACAGGGCCTTGTCGTCGGCCACCCCGTTGCCGACCGCGTTGGCGATCGTGACGTTGCCGGCGCGCGCGGCGGACAGCAGCCCCGGCACCCCGAGCGCCGAGTCCGGCCGGAACACGACGGGATCCAGGAAATCGTCGTCGATCCGTCGGTAGATCACGTCGACGCGCTCCAGCCCCTTCGTGGTGCGCATGTAGACCACGTGCTCATCGACGACCAGATCGCGGCCCTCGACGAGCTGGATCCCCATCTGCCGTGCGAGGAAGGCGTGTTCGAAGTAGGCCGAGTTGTAGACACCCGGCGTCAGCACGACGGCCAGCGGGTTCTCCCCCGCCGACGGCGGCGCGACCGACCGCAGGGCGCGGAGCAGCATCGGCCCGTAGTGATCAACCGGGCGCACACGCTGTTCGGCGAAGGCGACCGGCAGGACGCGCGTCATCGCCGCCCGGTTCTCCAGCACGTAGGAGATCCCCGACGGGTTGCGCAGGTTGTCCTCCAGCACGCAGTAGGTCCCCCGGTGATCGCGCACCAGGTCGACTCCCGACACCAGACACCGCGCCGCGTGCGGCACCGCGATGCCGAACGCCTCCCGGCGGAACCCCTCGGCGGTGTGCACCAGCCAGCGCGGGACGACGCCGTCGTGGACCGCTGCCTGCTCACCGGCGTAGAGGTCCTCGAGGAAGCGGTTGAGGGCCGTCACGCGTTGCACGACCCCACGTTCGATGATGTCCCACTCGTTCGCCGGGATCAACCGGGGCAGCAGGTCCATCGGGAAGGTGCGCTCGATGCCATCATCGTCGCCGTAGACCGTGAAGGTGATGCCGGCCGAGCGGAAGATCCCGTCACGGATGGCCTCGCGGCGCTCCAGATCATCCGAACTCAGGTAGCGCAGCCGTTCGAGGACGCCCCGGTAGTGCGGACGCACGCCGGTGGCCTCGAAGACCTCGTCGAAGAAGCCATCGAGTTCGTAGTCGCTGAAGAGATCACCCACGGAGCGAGCCTAATGGGTGGGCCGCGTCACGACGATGAGGCCGGAGGGGACGTGGGATGATCCGCCATCAAGGCCGGTTCAAGGTCTGCCGATAGCTAGGAGACAGCGGCGCACCAGGAGGGTTGGCCGGTGAACAGCCACTGGAATCAACGCGGCCCACACGAGCCGATCACCGGTTCTGACGATCGATCGCGCACGTCCGTCGCGCCACCACAAACCTGTCCAGATGGCCCAACCGTTGCCGCCGGCGGCAGCAGTCCCTTCGAGGTTCGCGTGCCCACTCCCGAAGCCGGCGACATCGTGGTGGACGTCCGCGCACGGCGGGCTGACGTGGTGGACCGGTTGCTGAACCTCGGGGTGAGCCGTTGCACGCTCATCGCCCTGCTCCCGGACTGGTCGGACCTGATCGCCACGGTCGCGTCCGAGCACCTCGAGCACCGCTGAACGTCCGCCCGGGCCCGCCGTGTGGCAGCCTTGTCGGTGTGGTCGCCGCCGCGACCCACCCCGACGAGGAGTTGCCCGTGACCGCTGTCCCCGACCCACCGGCTCGCACGTTGCACGGTCGCCGCGTCCTGATCACCGGCGGATCCCGGGGCCTGGGCGCCGCCACGGCACGGCGGCTGGCCGCCATGGGCGCCGAGGTGACCATCACCTACCGACAGCGTGAGGACGACGCGGCCGCGGTCGTCGCCGACTGCGCGGCCTCGACCCCGGGCGCACGGGCGGAACCGCTCGATCTGCTCGACGAGGACAGCGTGCGCTCGCTGTTCGAGCGCATCACCGAACGGGACGGGTCGTTGGACCTCGTGATCGCCAACGCCGCAGCTACGGCCTTCAAGCCGCTGCTCGACCTGAAGATGCACCAGATCGACAAGACCTTCACGATCACCGTGCGCCACTTCCTGCTGATCGCACAGCTCGCGTTCCCGCTCCTGCAACCTCGAGGTGGCCGCATCATCGCGGTCAGCGGCGCGGACACCGTCGGCTACATCCCCGGGCACGGGCTGCTCGCGGCCGCGAAGGCGGGCATGGAGACGATCGTGAAGTACCTGGCGTGCGAACTCGGTCCGCAGGGCGTGACCGCGGTCGGTGTGCTGCCCGGCTACATCGACACGGAGTCGATCCGGCTGATGGCCGGCCCCTTCCACGACAAGCTGCTCGCCGCGGAAGAGCAGACCCATCCGCTGCGCCAGGCCGCCACCCCGGACGATGCCTCCGAGGCGATCGCGCTGCTGTGCCTGCCGGAAGCGCGGTGGCTCAACGGCCAGATCGTGCAGAACGACGGCAGCGGCCTGTTCGCCTACATGGGCCGCTTCGGCCAGGCGTGGGCGATGGTCCCCGACGGTCAGGTCATGCCCGACACCACCGACGCACCGATGCTCGGTGGCGACGCCCCGCACTGACCGGGCGCGCCGGTCAGGTCGCGTCGAGGATGGCGCAGGTCAATTCGTGCTTGTTCTGCGACAGGTGGAACAGCTGCGCGCCGGGCAGGGCCGCGAACCGTGCCGCCGCATCGTGATCGGTGGGTCCCTGGAACTTGACGGTACAGACGAGGTTGCGGACGTGGCCCGCGTCGAGCCACCGTGTCACGAGCTCCAGCAGCCGGTCCGGGTAGGCGATGATGTCGCTGCACCACCAGTCGACCGGGCCGACGTCGGCCGGGTCGAGGCCGAAGGCGGACCCCTGCTGCACGGTCACGTTCGCGAGCCGGTCGACCTCGGGGTCCAGCGGCGCCCGGTCGACCGCGATGACCTCCGCACCCGTACGGGCCAGCAGCCACGTCCAGCCACCGGGCGCCGCACCCAGATCGAGGCAGCGCTGACCCGGTCCCGGCTGGCGACGCAGCCGCGCGAACGTCTCCCACAGCTTCAGGTAGGCCCGGCTCGGCGGCCCGTCGCGGTCCTCGACGAACCGCGGCACACCGTTCGGGAAGTGACTCGAACAGCCGCCGGCGGCCAGCACCAGGTCACGCTCCAGCAGCGTCCACGAACCGAGCGGCGCGTCGGGCGCGACCTCGCCGAGCTCCAGAGGTCGTGCCGCGACGTGCGGGAGCTTGTCGGCGATCAGCTGCGCCCGCCCCCGGTGTTCGGGGGCGTACACCGCCCAGTTGCGCTGGCGGGCACGGAGTTCCGTCGCGGCGTGGCCGATCGATCGCACCGCGATCCGCTCGGCCTCCCACCAGGTGTTCGCCGCCCACGCCGCATGGACGGGCCGGCTCTCGCTGATGCGCAGCCGACCATGGTGCAGGTCCACGGCGGCGCCCGCCCGGGCGAGTTCATCGTCCAGTTCCTGCTCGAAGCCCTCTGCGGCCAGGTAGGCGGTCGTCACCCTGCCGACATCGCCTGCTGCAGCCGCCACGCGAGACCCGTCCGCCGATCCGACGGGCGGTCGTGGCGGGCGGCGATCCGGAGCGCTTCCGCCTGCCCCACGACGATCAGTGCCCGCTGGGCACGCGTGATCGCGGTGTACAGCAGGTTGCGCCACAGCATGACGCGGTGCGACCGATCGCAGACCAGCACGATCACGGGCCACTCCCCACCCTGCGACTTGTGGACCGTCACCGCCCAGGCCGGGGCGAGGTCCCGCGCCTGCTTGCGGCCGTAGGTCACCTCACCCCGGGGGAAGGCGATCCGCAACGTGACCTCGGACGTCGACAGATCGACGACCCGGCCCACGTCTCCGTTCGCGACCTCGAGGACCGCATCGTTGCGCGTCTGCATCACCCGGTCACCCCGGTTGAAGCCCGCGACGGCGGGCTGTCCGTCGGCCGGGTTCAGCGCCCGCTTCAGGCCCGCGTTGAGCGCATCCACGCCAGCCGGGCCGCGGTACATCGGTGCCAGGACCTGCACGTCATCGGGCGACACCTCGAAGTAGCTGGGGGCCCGCTCGGCGACGGCCTGCACGACGCGGGGGGTGATGGCGTTGCGGTCGCGCTCCTCGGCGAGGAACACGTCGCCGTCGACCCCGCGCAGCGAACCGATCTCGCCGGTGAGCACCTCACGGGCCAGGCTGACGATCCGGCTGCCGGCCGCCTGGCGGTGGATCTCGGTCAGCGCCGTCACGGGCACGACACCGCACCGGACGATGTCGCGCAGGACATCGCCCGGCCCGACGGACGGGAGTTGGTCGGGATCGCCGACCAGGAGCAGGTGTCCGCCGTCCTCGACCGCGGAGATCAGCCGTTCGGCCAGCGCCGTGTCGCACATCGAGACCTCATCGACCACCACCAGATCGAACGGGACCTGTTCGAACCGGCCGTAGCGGAACGCGAACCCGCCTCCGCCGGTGGGCCGGGCCTCCAGGAGCCGGTGGATCGTCATCGCCGGACGTCCGACCAGTTCCTCGATCCGCTTGGCGGCACGCCCGGTCGGGGCGCACAGGGCGACCTCCAACCCCGCGCCCTCGGCCGCACGCACCACCTCCTGCACCGTCCGGGTCTTGCCGGTTCCGG
>SLHP01000169.1 GCA_007136095.1 Nitriliruptoraceae bacterium | reverse complement strand
CCAAGAACTGCCAACCCGCGACGCCCAGAGCGTCGCCTCAGGAGGAAACACCATGGAAGGCTCCCTCAACGTCATCGGCTACGGCCTGGCCACGCTCGGCCCGGCCATCGGCCTGGGCATGTTGATCGGCAAGTCCGTCGAGTCGATGGCCCGCCAGCCCGAAGCGGCCGGCATGGTCCGCACCACGATGTTCATCGGTATCGCCGTCGTCGAGGCGCTCGCCCTGCTGGGCTTCGTCCTCGCGTTCGCCATCTAAGCGTCCCCGAGGGGAGCCATCATGTTGCTCACCACGATCCACCTGGCGGTCGCCGACAACGGCGACGAGGGCCTCGTCCTGCTTCCGGACCTGTCCGAGCTGGTCATGGGGCTCGTCGCCTTCCTGCTGCTGATCGCCATCATGTTCAAGTTCGTGTTCCCCAAGCTCAACGAGACGCTCGCGGAACGCGGCACGCAGATCCAAGGCAAGATGGAGGAGGCCGACGCCAAGCTCGCCGAGGCTGAAGCCGCGAAGCGCGAGTACGAAGCGAGCCTCGATGACGCGCGTGGTGAGGCCACGCAGATCATCGACGAGGCCAAGGCAACCGCCGAATCACTGCGAGCCGACATCCTGGCGAAGGCCGAGACCGAGGCGGCGCAGATCATCGAGCGTGCGCAGGGCGAGGTCGCTACCGAACGTCAGCGTGTGGTGCAGGAACTGCGGGCGCAGGTCGGCACGATGTCGGTCGAACTCGCGTCGCGCATCGTTGAACGCGAACTGGACGCCGCCACCCACGAGGGCCTGGTGGACGAGTACATCCAGCGCCTGTCCAACCAGAACTAGAACCCGAAACGAGACCTTTGGGGGCCCACCGCCCGCTCCGGGCATCAGGTCGGCCGCACCGCCGACCAGCAGCCACGAGGATGCGTCGATGACCAACGAACGGACCAACCGGTACGCGGAGGCGCTGGTCGCCATCGCGACCGCCGAGCATGCGCTCGATGCGGTCGAGAGCGAACTGCTCACCGTCGCGCGGGCGATCGAGTCCAACGAGTCGCTGCGTCGGCAGCTGACCGATGCCAACCTGCCCGTCGGTCGGCGGCTCGCGTTCGTCGAGACCGAGGTGCTCGCGGCCGCACACCCCGCGACGCGGTCCTGCCTTGCGATGGTCATCGCCGCTGACCGTGTCGGCGAGTTGACCGCGGTGGCCGAGGAGGTCGCCCGCCGGGCCGCCGCGGCGCGTGACGAGGAACTCGCCGAGGTCTACGTCGCCGTGCCGATCGACGACGCCCGCAAGCAGGCGCTCAAGGAAGCTCTCGAGCGCGCCACCGGCCGCAGGCTGGAGCTGAAGGTCTACGTCGATGAGTCCGTGGTCGGTGGCGTGCGCGCCACGATCGGCGACACCGTCATCGACGGCTCCCTGGCCAACCGACTCGGCTCCCTGCGCACCCGCGCAGGCGCCTGACCCACCCCGTCGCACCGCGCGTCGCTTCCGGCGACGGCGCCCCGCACCGACCACGAGGAAGACACCCAGATGGCTGACCTGACGATCCGGTCGGAGGACATCTCCGACGCGATCCAGCGGATGCTGGAAGGCTACGAACCGGACCTGGCGACCGAGCAGGTCGGGCGCGTGCTGTCGACCGGTGACGGCATCGCCCGCGTCAGCGGCCTGCCCGGCACCCTGGCCAACGAACTGCTCGACTTCGGTGATGGCGTGTTCGGCATGGCCATGAACCTCGACGAGCACGAGATCGGCGCGGCCATCTTCTCCGAGGCCGCCAGTATCGAAGAGGGGCAGACGGTCCGCCGCACCGAACGCGTGCTGTCGGTGCCGGTCGGTGACGCGATGCTCGGTCGTGTGGTCGACCCGCTCGGTCAGCCGATCGACGGCAAGGGCCCGCTCGACCCGGACAAGCTCGACGGCGAGCGCGCGCTGGAGGTCCAGGCGCCCGGCGTGGTCGACCGGCAGCCGGTCGGCGAGCCGATGCAGACCGGCATCAAGGTGATCGACGTCATGACGCCGATCGGGCGCGGTCAGCGTGAGCTGATCATCGGCGACCGTCAGACCGGGAAGACGGCGATCGCGATCGACACGATCATCAACCAGAAGGCGCTGTGGGGGACCGACGAGCAGGTCAAGTGCATCTACGTCGGGATCGGTCAGAAGGGTTCGACCATCGCCCAGGTGGTGGCGACCCTGGAGCAGTACGGGGCGCTCGAGTACACCACCGTGGTCTCCGCACCGGCCTCCTCGCCGGCGCCGTTCCAGTTCATCGCGCCCTACGCCGGTGCCGCCATCGGGGCCAACTGGATGTACAAGGGCGACCACGCCCTGATCATCTACGACGACCTGTCCAAGCAGGCCGACGCCTACCGGCAGCTGTCGCTGCTGCTGCGTCGCCCACCGGGTCGTGAGGCCTACCCGGGTGACGTTTTCTACCTCCACAGTCGTCTGCTGGAGCGGGCCGCCAAGCTCAACGACGAACTCGGTGGTGGGTCGATGACCGCGCTGCCGATCGTCGAGACCAAGGCCAACGACGTCTCGGCCTACATCCCCACCAACGTGATCTCCATCACCGACGGCCAGATCTTCCTGGAGACCGACCTGTTCTTCCAGGGCGTGCGGCCCGCCATGAACGCCGGTGTGTCGGTCTCCCGTGTCGGTGGGTCCGCCCAGCGTCCCGCCATGAAGTCCGTGTCCGGGACGGTGCGCCTCGAGCTCGCGCAGTACCGCGAACTCGAGGCCTTCGCACAGTTCGGCTCCGACCTCGACCAGGCCTCGCAGCGGCAGATCGCGCGGGGTCAGCGGGTCGTCGAGATCCTCAAGCAGCCCCAGTACCAGCCACTGTCGGTCGACCTGCAGGTCGCCTCGGTGCTCGCGGTGACGACCGGCCGGCTCGACGAGATCCCGATCGGCGACGTCCGGCGCTACGAGAAGGAACTGCACGAGTACGTCCAGTCGCGGCACGCCGATGTCCTGGAGTCACTCCGGCGCGAGAAGTTGACCGACGAACTGCGCGAGAAGATCACCTCGGCGATCGACACGTTCCACCAGACCTTCCAGGCCTCCGAGGTCGAGGAAGAGGAAGAGGTCAACGAGGGCTGGGACGCCATGGCGGCCAGCAGCGAGTCGGTGGACTGATCAGCAGCACCGTCGTCCGACGGACGCGGCCCGGTGAGCCCGGTGCCGTGAAGGAGGCACAAGGTGGCAGGTAGCGGCCAGATCCGGCAGCTCAAGCGACGCATCCGCTCCGTGCAGAGCACGCAGAAGATCACGCGTGCCATGGAGATGATCGCCGCAGCCCGGATCATCAAGGCACAGGCGCGTGTGCGCAACGCGCGCCCCTACGCCGAACAGATCCACGAGGTCATCAAGGGTCTGGCGGTCTCCAACGAGGTCCGGCAGCACCCTCTCTTGACCCAGCGTGAGGTCGAGCGGGTCGCGATCGTGGTCAACACGTCTGACCGGGGTCTCGCCGGCGCCTACAACGCCAACGTCCTGAAGGTCGCCGAACGCACGATGCGCACCGAGCGTGAGGCGGGGCGGTCGATCGATCTCTACATCGTGGGCAAGAAGGGCGCCGGGTACTTCGCCTACCGCGGCCAGCGCACCGAGCGCGTCTGGACCGGCATCTCGGACACGCCGACGGTCGACAACGCGAACGCGATCGCCGATGTCCTGATGGACCGGTTCGCCAAGGGTGAACTCGACCGCGTCTGGCTGGTCTACACCGACTTCAAGTCGTCCCTGACCCAGGCGCCGGTGCGCATGGAACTGCTGCCGGTCAAGCCGGTGGAGTTCGAGGGCGGCCAGGAGATGAACCCCGACTTCATCTACGAACCGAGCCAACCCTTCATGCTCGAGCGGTTGATCCCCCGGTACGTCGAGGCGAAGGTCTTCCATGGCCTGCTCGAATCATCGGCCTCGGAGCACGCCGCGCGTCAGCGGGCCATGAAGTCCGCCACCGACAACGCCAAGGAGGTCGCGGGGTCGTTGTCGCGGGTGATGAACCAGGCCCGACAGGAACAGATCACGACCGAGATCTCCGAGATCGTCGGTGGCGCCGAGGCGCTGCAGTCGGGCTGATCCGAGCTCTCCCACGCATCCCGCGAGTCACACCACACCAGACGTTCACCGCGGAGCACATGTCCCGCGATCACGAGCAGCACGAACACGAGGAGTCCAGCAGATGACCACGAAGACCGCTCCCGAGGAGCGTCTCACGTCTGAGACGACCGGTCGCATCGTCCGCGTCATCGGCCCGGTGGTCGACGTCGAGTTCCCGCCTGGCGACCTGCCGCAGATCAACAACGCGCTGACGTTCGAGCGCACCTACCAGGGCGAGGTCTCGACCATCACGGCCGAGGTCGCTCAGCACCTCGGTGACAGTCGTGTGCGCGCCGTCTGCATGCAGCCGACCGACGGTGTGGTCCGCGGCGCCGATGTGACCGATACCGGCGCCCCCATCACCGTGCCGGTCGGTCCCGGCACCCTCGGGCACATCTACAACGTGCTCGGCCAGCCGTTGGATGTGGCGGAGAGCGAGATCTCCCCGGACACGCGCTGGGCCATCCACCGCGAACCGCCGCCCTTCGACGAACTCGAACCGCAGGCCGTGATGTTCGAGACCGGCATCAAGGTCATCGACCTCGTCGAGCCGTACGTGCAGGGTGGGAAGATCGGGATGTTCGGCGGTGCCGGGGTCGGCAAGACCGTCGTCATCCAGGAGATGATCAACCGGGTCGCCCAGCAGCACGGTGGTGTGTCGGTGTTCGCCGGGGTCGGTGAGCGCACCCGTGAGGGCAACGACCTCATGCTCGAGATGGAGGATTCCGGGGTCCTCGAGAAGGCGGCGTTGGTGTTCGGCCAGATGGACGAGCCGCCGGGGGTCCGGCTGCGCGTCGCCCTGTCCGCCCTGACCATGGCCGAGTACTTCCGCGACGAGATGCGCCAGGACGTCCTGCTCTTCGTCGACAACGTGTTCCGCTTCGTGCAGGCCGGTATGGAGGTCTCCACGCTGCTCGGCCGCATGCCGTCCGCCGTGGGCTACCAGCCGACGCTGTCGAACGAGATGGGCCAACTGCAGGAACGGATCACCTCCACGAAGGGGCGGTCCATCACCTCGCTGCAGGCGGTCTACGTGCCGGCCGACGACATCACGGACCCGGCACCTCACACGACCTTCGCGCACCTCGATGCGCAGACGGTGTTGTCGCGTGACATCGCGTCGCTGGGTATCTACCCGGCGGTCGATCCACTGGACTCCACGTCGCGGATCCTCGACCCGGCCATCATCGGCGAGGACCACTACAACGTCGCGACAGGCGTCCAGGAGGTCCTGCAGCGCTACAAGGACCTGCAGGACATCATCGCGATCCTCGGTATCGACGAGCTGTCCGAGGAGGACAAGGTCGTGGTCTCCCGGGCTCGCAAGGCGCAGCGGTTCTTCAGCCAGAACTTCTACGTCGCCGAGCAGTTCACCGGGAACCCGGGGGTCTACGTGCCCGTCAGCGAGACGATCGAGGGCTTCAAGGCCCTGATCGACGGCGACCTCGACGAGCTGCCGGAGCAGGCCTTCCTCTACGCCGGCAACGTCGACGACGTCCAGCGCCGCGCGTCTGAGATGGATGATTGATGGCAGCTCCAACCATGCACATCGAGGTGGTCTCGGCCGATAGCCACGTGCTGTCGGCCGATGTCACCGAGGTGTACGCGCGTTCGGTCGAGGGTGAGATCGGCATCCTCGCGGGACATCAGCCCGCCGTCATCGCGTTGGACATCGCGCCGGTCCGGGTGGTGCTCGCGGATGGCACCTCCCAGCGCATCGCCGTGCACCGTGGGACGCTGTTCGTGGATCAGGGGGGCCAGGTGATCCTGCTCGCCGACATCGCGGAGCTCGAGTCCGAGATCGATACGGGGCGCGCCCGCAAGAGGCGCGCCGATCTCGAACAGCGGCTCGAACAGGGCGAGGACGAGCTCCTGCGAGCCTCCTTGACCAAGCAGAACGTCCGGTTGCAGGTCGTGGACGACGCGCCGAGCGCCGACGCGTGACCCGTCGGCCGGTCGGACAGCCCGGCTGAACCGGCCGCGGGACGGGGCGTGGGTAACCTCAGGTCATGCCTGAGTCCTCCGCCAACCTGCCGTCACCCGAAGATGTCTTCCGGGTCCGTGGCGGCGAGCCGTTGCGTGGCACGGTCCATCTGTCGGGAGCCAAGAACTCGGCGCTGAAGTTGATGGCGGCCTCACTGCTCTGCGAGGGCGAGGTCGACCTGTCCTACATCCCACGGATCGGGGACGTGCCGGTGATGGCTGACGTCCTGCGTGGGCTGGGTGTGGAGGTCGAGCTTGACCTCGCCCGGGAACACGGCAGGTTCCGGGCCGTCGACGAACCGTCGTGGCACGCCCCCGCGGACGCCGTGACCCGTATCCGCGCGTCGATCTCGTGTCTGGGGCCGCTGGTCGGTCGGACCGGCCGGGCACGGTTGGCGCTGCCCGGTGGTGACCGGATCGGTGCACGGTCGATCGATCTGCACCTGCAGGGCCTGGCCGCGATGGGTGCGACCATCATCCAGCGGACCGAGGAGGTCGAGGTCATCGCCAAGGAGTTGACCGGCGCGATGATCACGCTGGACTTCCCGTCCGTTGGCGCGACCGAGAACCTGGTGATGGCCGCGACCCGCGCGCGGGGCACGACGGTGCTCGACAACGCCGCCCGGGAGCCCGAGATCCAGGACCTGTGTCGCATGCTCGTCGCGATGGGCGCGACGATCGAGGGCATCGGGTCCCCGACCCTGGAGATCGAGGGTGTCGACGGACTCGGTTCCGTGACCTGGGAGACCTGTCCCGATCGGATCGAGGCGGGCACCTACGCCGTGGCGGCGGCCCTGACCGGCGGTGATGTGGTCATCGAGCGGGTGCGCCCCGCTGATCTCACGATGCCGCTGATCAAACTGCGGGCGGCCGGCGTCGTCGTCGACGAGGGTGCGGACTCGCTGCGGGTCAAGGCCGGCGACCTGCAGGCCGTCGACGTGGTCACCCTGCCCTACCCGGGGTTCCCGACCGACCTGCAGCCGCAGATGATGGTGCTGCTGACACGCGCGATGGGAACCAGTCGCTGCACGGAGAACGTCTTCGAATCCCGGTTCTCGTTCGTTGCGGAACTCGCGCGCATGGGTGCCGACGTCGAGATCGATGGGCACCACGCCTGGATACGTGGGCCGGTCCGGATGCACGGAACGACGTTGTCGGGACTCGACGTGCGGGCCGGTGCGGCCGGCACCCTGGCCGGACTGGTCGCGGACGGCGAGACGATCGTGCGCGACGTCCACCACGTCGACCGCGGGTACGCGGACTTCATCCCCCGCCTGCAGTCGTTGGGCGCCGACGTCGAACGGGTCAGCGACGCCGATGCCTGATGGTCGGCTGGTGGGCTCGGCGGTCCTCGTCGGGTTGCTCACCCTGCTCACGTCGGCGGATGCGGTGCCTGCCAGGGCCCAGAGCACCCTGGCCGACCCGGTGAGGTTCGAGGTCGCGGAGGAGGATCTCATCGAGGTCAACGGGGATGCCCGCTACCTCGACACGGTCGAGCTGCGGCATGCGGCCAGCGGCCCGGTCCTGGTCAACGAACTGTCGATGGACGACTACGTCGCCGGGATCGCGGAGATGCCGGCGCGATGGCCCGAGGAGGCGCTGAAGGCGCAGGCCGTGGCCGCCCGTACCTACGGCTGGTACGTGGCGAGGACCAGCAGCTACGACGGCTACGACATCTGTGCGACCGTCTCCTGTCAGGTCTTCGGGGGAGCCGACACCGTGGTCGACGCACCGATGGGGCAGCGTTGGCGGGCGGCGGTCGACGCGACCTCGGGCGAGGTGCTGCTGGACGCTGACGGGGGACCGATCCTGGCGCGGTACTTCTCGACCTCGGGCGGCCGCACCTACGCCAACGAGGAGGCGTTCCCGTCCTCCGGGCCACGCGACGAACTGGTGGCCATCGAGGACCCCTTCGACGAGGTGTCACCGTTCCACCGGTGGACGGTCACCTTCACCCGGGAGGAGTTCGACACGATCCTGTCCCGTGGGGACACCCTGGCCGCAGCCTCCCCAGCCGCCGATGCGCGCCGGGAAGGTCCGACCGATGACCCCAGCTCGCGGGTCGTGGTCACGGGTGTCGACGGTTCGGAGGTCGACGTCGATGCACGGGATTTCCAGCGGTTCGTCTCGGCCGTGGCGCCTCAGCGCTTCCCGGACCGCTTCCCCCAACTGCGTGACGACGGCCTCTCCCGCCTGCCCTCGACGGTCCCGTCGTCCAGGTTCGCGGTCCGGTTCGGGGACGACGAGGTGGTCCTCGACGGACAGGGATGGGGGCACGGGGTCGGGCTCGGTCAGTACGGGGCGCGGGGTCGGGCCGAGGACGGTCACGACTATCGACAGATCCTGTCCGCGTACTACAACGGGCGCACCCCCACGGTGTCGGACGATCTTCCCGACCGGATGCGCGTCGGCATGTCCGCGTCCGTCGAGACCCGTCTCCGGGGTGATGGCCCGATGCGGATCACAGCGGGCGACACCGTGGTCGAGGAGGCGGCGCTCGGCACCTGGACGGTGCGTGGTGACGGCGACGGGTGGGCCATCGAGCCGCCCGAGGGCCACGGCGCCGACCTGGAGGTCTCGCCGACCCGCCTGGCGACCAACCTCGGGTCGTTCGACGATGCGGTCACGGTCGACGTGGACGTGAACAAGCCGGTGCTGCTGTACCTCGAGGTCACCGACGGCGCTGGCGAGGTCGTGCTGCGCCGGGAGCTGGGCGTCGCCGAGGCTGGTTCGCACGCCGCCATCTGGCGCCTGGAGGACGGAGACGGTTCCCTGGTCGAACATGGTCCGTACCAGGTCGCGCTCATCGGCGAAGAACCCGCCGGCGATCGTGATGGAACGGCCATCGACATGACCGTTCCCCTCGAACCCACGGACGATCCCGATGTCACCACGACCACGCCTGCCCCGGACGAGCGCGACGGGCCATCACGTGGCCTGGCCATCGTGGTGGCCATCGTCACGCTCGCCCTGGCCGGCGTGCTCGTGATCAGGAGATCCCGATGAGTGCCCCAACCCCGCCACCTCCACCACCGCCGCCGCCACCACCACCCGGACCCCCGACAACCCCGGCCCCGACGGGTATCGCGGGGATGCACAGCCTGCGTGACCAATCGTCGCCGTACTCGATCCTGCTGGCGACGGTCGTGCTCGTGATCATGGCCGCGCCGAACGTGGTGTTCTACCTGCTCGATCGGGCGCTGGCAGGGCAGATCGCGACACAGCCGGAGCCGACGGGTGGATCGCTCGTCTTCGGCCTCATCGTCGCGCTGGTCCTGCAGCTGATCATCTTCGTCGCGGCGATGGTGCCGTTGCTGATCCGCCGCCGACTGGACGGGCGGCTGTTCGGACCCTCCCGGCCGACCGGTTCGTGGTTGGCGCTCGGGTTCGGTCTGGTGGCGGGGATCATCGCGCTGTTCACCGCCTACGGGGTCAACATCGTGCTCGCTCTCATCACCGGCACCGAGGAGCCGGTCGAGCAGCAGCTCCTCCAGGATGCCCTCGGTGGTGGGCTGACACTGCTGCTCGCGGGCGTCATCGCCGTGATCGTGGCCCCGATCGTCGAGGAGGTCGTGTTCCGCGGGGTGCTGTTCCGGGCGCTGGCGGATCGCATCGGCCTGTGGGTCGGGGCGATCATCTCCTCCGCGGTGTTCGCCCTGATCCACATCGAGGTGGTGACGAGCCAACCGATCGCACTCGGCGGGTTGTTCGCCGTGGGCCTGGCTCTGGCGTTGGCGTTCCACTACACCGGCAACCTCCTGGTCCCGATCATCGGGCACGCGGTGTTCAACGCCGCCTCACTCTCGCTGGCCCTGGCCGTCGATCGGTTGGGTCTCGACGAGCTGGTCGCGTGGCTCGGATCGGTCAGCCTGGCGGTCCGCGCGGCTGGGCTCGGCTGAGTCGGGCAGGCCCCGACAGATCACGCCAGGGTGATCTGGTAGGCCTTGCGGAGCGTCTCGTGGACGGTCCAACGGGTGCGCTCGCCACGTCGCAGGATCCCGACGCTGCCCGGTCGGAGCTCCAGTCGCTGCCCGGACAGCAGGTCCACCGTGGCGCGTCCGGACAGCACGACGAAGAGTTCGTCCTCCTCGATGTCCTCCGCGACACCGGGCTCGCACTCCCAGATGCCACGCAGCACACGCCCATCTGCTGACTCGTCGAGGAGGTGATCGCTCGTCTGTGGCGTCGCCGTCGGATCCTCGGACATCAGTGCGAGGTCGAACGGGTCCACGACGAACGACGGTTCGGATGCTGGTCGGTCATCGCTCATGGCGCACGTCCTTCAGTGTCGGAGCAGGCGTTCGGCCAGCGACCGGCTCGAAGCGGGTGTCCCGGTGCGGGCCGTGCGGGCATCGAGGCGGGCCAGGGAGCGTTGCAGGTAGCGCGCGCCGAGCCATCGCAGTGGTTCGGGCTCCCAGCGGCGTGCGCGGTGACCGACCATCGGTAGATCCTGGAACGGGGTGCTGCCGTCGATGATGAGGTCGGCCAGGACCCGTCCGGCGAGGTTGCTCGTGCCCACGCCCTGCCCCGTGTAGCCGTACGCCCCACCGATCCGGGTGGCGGGATCGAGGTGGAACGTGGGCATCCAGTCCCGGGGCATCGCCAGCGGCCCACCCCACGCGGACGCGAACCCGACGCCGGCCAGCGCCGGGAACCAGGTCCGCAGCTGATCGCGCAGAAGATCGTGCGTCACGCGGTGCTGGTCGTAGGACGGGTCGATGCGCGAGCCGAAGTGGTAGGGAGCTCCGCGCCCGCCGAAGAGCACGCGGCCATCCACCGTCCGGGACAGGTAGTCGACGGTGTAGCGGTGACTGGACAGCAGTTCGTGGCCCTCCCAGCCGATCTGCTCCCAGACCTCGTCCTCGATCGGCTCGGTGAGCACGATGAGCGAGTACAGCGGCAGCACGTCCCGACGCCGGTCGGGGAGCTGCGAGACCCAGGCCTCGCAGGCCACGATGACCGCATCCGCGGTGACCTGCCCGGTCGGTGTCACCACCCGGGCTCGGCTGCCGGGGGACGCGGGCAGGACCTGGGTGACCGGTGTGTGCTCGACGATGGTCGCGCCCGCGGTCTCGACGGCCCGTGCCAGGCCACGGACCAGGCGGCCGGGATGGACCGCGGTGGCGTGCGGGTCGTACAGCGCGCCGAGCGCGCCGTGGACCCGGACGCGGTCAGCGGTCTCCGGGGCCGACAGCAGGTGGATGTCGTCGGCGAGGTCCAACGCCGCGAACTCGTCGTAGCCGGCGCGCATGGCGGGCAGTTCCTGCGGCCCCCGGGCGATGCGCAGCATGCCGCCCGTGCGGACCTGTGCATCGATCCCGTCCGTGTGGCACGCGTCGATGACAGCATCCACGGTGTCGCGCATGGCGAGGATCGTGTCGCGGGCGATCGCGGGTGAGGTGCGCCGGACGAGCTCCGGGGGTGAGACGGCGATGCCCGCCGACAGCCATGCACCGTTCCGACCGGACGCGCCGAACCCCGCCGTGTTGGCTTCGCAGAGCAGGACCGAGCGCGACGGGTCGCGGCGCAGCACCTCACGGGCCGTCCACAACCCCGTGAACCCCGCTCCGACGATCACGACATCGACGTCGCGGGACCCGTCCAACGGCTCCCGCGGCGTCGGGTCGTCCTCGGCGGTGTCGAGCCAGTGGCTGATGGTCATCGCTCGGTCCTTTCCAGCAGTGCCAGCGCCAGCCCGAACTCCACGAGATGAGCGCCTGATCGCGGGTCCCGGCCGGTCAGATCACGGACGCGCTCCAGGCGGTAGGTGAGCGTGTGCCGATGGATACAGAGTTCGTCGGCGGCGGGTCCCGGCCGACAACCGTGAGCCAGGTACGCACGCAGGGTGGCGACCAACTGGCTGGATTCACGGACGTCGTGGTCGACGACCTCGCCGAGGACCTGCGTCACGAAATCCGAGGCGCCGAGGTCGTCCCGGATCCCGGCGAGCAGCCCGGACATACCGAGCGCTTCGACGTCGCAGATGAGGTCGTCGCCCTCGAGTTGCAGGGCGACGGTCGCTTCCCGGACCGCGGCGCGCAGCGCATCGAGGTCTGTCTTCGTCCGGCTGCGCCCGAGTCGGATGCCGGTCCAGCCGTGCCGCTGGATGGCCTTGGCGATGAGTTCGGCTGCACCGCCTTCGTCCGGCACGATGGCGTGGATCACGCCGTCGAGGTGACCCACGAGGGGTGGGCTCAGGGGCACCAGGGCGTCCTCGATCACGGTGCACAGCGTGTGGTCGGTCACGTCCGGTGGACGGCGCACGGCCAGGACCCGGAAGCCGGTGTCCGGGTCGAGTCCGAGCCGTCGCAGGGCCCGCGCGACGAAACTGCTGTCGGCGCGGCCCGACATGATCTCGTCCAGGAGTTCATCGACCCGTGCTCGGTTGGCGTCACGGACCGACCGGTGGCGCGCGAGTTCGAGACTGACGCCGGCCACACCCTGCTCGAACAGCAGTTCCTCGTGCTCGAGCAGCGGTTCGGTCGTGACGGCGGCGACGATCGCCTCGGTGTGGTTGCCCCGCAGGATCTTCGCGCTGCGGATCGCCCGGTCACCGACGCGCAGTTCGCCACGGGACCGGTGCTGGGGCATCACCTCACGCAGTCTGCGGGCAGCGAGCCCGTCAGCGATCCCGGAGGGGTCCCAGCGTGCGACCTCACCACCCGCGAAGTCCAGGACGATCAGGGCGCTGGTGGGCATGACGCGGCCCACGGTGGCCAGGACCCCCTCGATGCCATCCTCAGCGACCACGGTGGACAGGACCTGGCGATGCAGATCGACGGCCCGACGCAGCGTTTCGTAGTGCTCCTCGAAGACGTGATGCGCGACCCGGCGTGTCACCGCGATGAACGGGATCTCGTAGGGCACGGTGAACAGGGGCAGCTCATGCTCGTCGCACGCGGCGACCATGGCATCCGGCACGTCCGGGAGGGAAACCCCCATCGCGAAACCGACGGCGACGACCCCGGCGTCCGCCAGGCGTCGGACGAAGTCCCGCTGCCCGTCGGGACGGTCCTTGAGACCCAGGGCCGTGGTCAGGAGCAGTTCGCCGCCCTCCAGCCAGGGGGTCGGATCTGCGAGCTCGGAGATGTGCGCCCACCGGATGGGGCCGTGACGGTCCACGCCGGCGTGTCCGGCGACCATCGTCGCCCCGAGGCTCGGATCGGCCAGCAGGTCAGTCAGCCACAGCGCCATGGGGGCTCGCCGTTCGGACGTCGAAGGGACGGAAGGAGCGCGAGGATACTGCCCGCCGAACGGCTCGGTCGGGGACATCTCGGCACGGGTGTGCTCCACGTGGCTGACCTCCCGGGGTGGCGCGGCACCGTAGGTCGCCCCCCTGCGGGTCACATCGGCCAGAACGAGCGACCGATGACCGCAGGCTTGGCCGTTCGGCCAGCGGCAGGTGATACTCCACCTGGCCAACGTGCGCTCTGACGCACGAGCCAACCGTCCAGCGACAGACCGCCGACGGCGGTCGTAGGGTTCGGTGCACCGGGATGGAACCGTGCAGAGCGCGGGCCGCTCCGGCAGGCAGTGTGGACATGACGAACGTGGAGGCAGCGATGCGTGAGACAGCCAACCTGATCGGCGGCAAGCTCCAGGCGGCACAGGACGGCCGGACGGCGGACCTGATCGACCCGACGACCGGTGCGGTGTTCGCGACCGCACCGCTATCGGGGGCCGAGGACGTCGACGCGGCCTGTCGGGCCGCGGCCGATGCGTTCGTGAGCTGGCGGGACTCGACGCCCGCGGAACGCAGCATGGCGATGCTGCGCATCGCGGACGCGATGGAGGAACGTGGCGAGGAGCTGATCCGGCTCGAATGCGAGAACACCGGCAAGCCCTTCCAGCTCACCATGGAGGAGGAACTCGGCGCCGCGCTCGATCAGATCCGCTTCTTCGCCGGCGCCGCGCGGGTCCTGGAAGGGCGGGCTTCCGGGGAGTACATGCGCGGCCACACCTCGATGATCCGTCGTGAGCCCATCGGTGTCTGTGCGCAGGTCACGCCCTGGAACTACCCGATGATGATGGCCGTGTGGAAGTGGTGCCCCGCGATCGCCGCCGGGAACACCATCGTGCTCAAGCCGTCGGACACCACGCCGCTGTCCACCGTCCTCATGGCACAGATCATGGACGAGTTCCTGCCCGACGGTGTGGTCAACGTCGTCTGTGGCGATCGGGACACCGGCCGGGCGCTCGTCACCCACGACATCCCCGAGATGGTGTCGGTGACCGGATCGGTCCGGGCCGGTATGGAGGTCGCCGAGTCCGTCGCGCGCGACCTCAAGCGCACCCACCTCGAACTCGGTGGGAAGGCCCCGGTCATCGTGTTCGACGATGCGGACATCGCGGCAGCGGCCGAGGGCATCGCTGGCGCCGGTTACTTCAACGCCGGGCAGGACTGCACGGCGGCAACCCGGGTCCTGGCCGGACCGAAGATCCACGACGACCTGGTCGCGGCGCTGGCCGAACAGGCCGCCAACACGACGACCGGCGACCCCTTCGCCGAGGATGCACCCGACTACGGCCCCCTCAACAACGTCGACCAGCACGAGCGGGTCAAGGGCTTCTTCGAACGTCGGCCCGACCACGTCGAGGTGGTCGCGGGCGGCAACCCGCTGGTCCGTGACGGGTTCTTCTTCGAGCCGAGCGTCGTCGCGGGCCTGCGTCAGGACGACGAGATGATCCAGACCGAGATCTTCGGTCCGGTCGTCACCGTGCAGCCGTTCAACGACGAGGCCCAGGCGCTGGAATGGGCGAACGGGGTGAAGTACGGGCTGGCCTCCAGTGTGTGGACCAGGGATCACGGGCGGGCCATGCGCGTGGCCCGTGGGCTCGACTTCGGCACGGTGTGGATCAACACCCACATCCCGATCGTCGCCGAGATGCCCCACGGCGGGTTCAAGCACTCCGGCCACGGCAAGGACCTGTCGATGTACTCGCTGGAGGACTACACGCGTGTCAAGCACGTCATGAGCAACATCGAGGCGTAACACCCCCGACCCACCCGCGGAACGAGACCGCGGTAGACGTCGGACCGGCGTGGAGGAGGAGCTCGTATGGCAGCGCAACTCGAGGACGGCAACCTGTGGTTGCACTTCACCCGCTCTTCGGACTGGATCGGTGACGAGCCGTCGGTCCCGGTCCTGGACCATGGCGAGGGCTGTTACGTCTGGGACAGCGAGGGCAACCGCTACCTCGACGGCCTGTCGGCACTCTTCTGTGCCCAGATCGGCTACGGCCGGCAGGAACTCGTCGATGCCGCGGCAGAGCAGATGGCCGCGCTACCGTTCGCGACCAACTGGTCGTTCGCCCACCAGCCCGCCATCGACCTGGCGAGCGCACTCGCCGAGCGGTTCCCGGGTGACCTCGATCACTTCTTCTTCGTCAACTCCGGCTCCGAGGCCGTCGAGTCGGCGATGAAGCTCGCGATCCAGTACCACCGGATGCGCGGCGAGGACCGCTGGAAGTTCATCTCACGCAACTACGCCTACCACGGCACCACGTTCGGAGCGCTCGGCATGACCGGGCTGCCCGGGTTGCGCAAGATGTTCGAGCCGCTACGTCCCGGACACTTCCACGCGCCCAACACCAACGAGTACCGCTGCATGGTCAGCGGCGCCTGCCCGCCCTGCGATCTGACGTGTGCCCGCTCCATGGAGCAGATCATCCTGGCGGAGGGTCCCGATCAGATCGCCGCCATCTTCGTCGAGCCCGTGCAGAACGCCGGCGGCTGCTTCACGCCGCCGGAGGGCT
>SLHP01000079.1 GCA_007136095.1 Nitriliruptoraceae bacterium | reverse complement strand
GGCGGGCTCGGCCACGGGGTCCTGCTGCTGAGCGTCATCACCGCGGGGCTGGCCTGGGTGACGCGGACCCGGACGGTCGTGGCGCTCCTCGCGACCCTGGCGGTCGCCGCTCTGATCGGCCAGACCGGCCTCGGCTACGCCGGGACTCGCACCGGCCTGAACGCCGCGTCGGCCATGCACATCCCGCTCGGTGTGCTCATCGTCGGCCTCACGACGGTCGTCGCGACCTGGCTCACGATCGACCGGCACTGAGCGCACGGCGGTCGGTCTCCAGCGCACGTGTTGTTCAGGTTCGTGGAACTCTCGCCGTCACGCCTCGCCGTGCTGCCGTACGTTGAACGGGCGCTCATCGGGGATGGGAGTCCATCCGGTCGGGAGTCCGGACGTGTGGGCGCGGTAGGTACGACCCTCGCCTGTCCGACGGTCGGGAGCCCGTCGGACAGGCGTCGGGACCACGGTGCGACCGCCCACCTCGCGGTCGCCGCAGCGTCGGCCCCATATCGGGCCGGAGAAGGGATCCGGGAGTGACCAGCGTCCAGATGAACGTCGACGGAGAGACCCACAGCGACGAGGTGGAGCCACGCCTCCTGCTCGTCCACTACCTACGCGAGTTCCTCGGCAAGACCGGGACCAACGTCGGCTGCGACACGTCGAACTGCGGGGCCTGCACGGTCCATCTCGACGGTCGGTCCGTGAAGAGCTGCACCGTGCTGGCCGTGCAGGCCGATGGCGGGGACATCGACACGATCGAAGGGCTGGCCGAGTTCAGCAGCAACGGCGACGAGGAAGCCGGATGGCACCCGCTGCAGCGGGCGTTCCACACCGAGCACGGCCTGCAGTGCGGGTACTGCACCCCGGGCATGATCATGGCCGCGAAGGATCTGCTCAGCGAGAACCCGGACCCGACCGAGGACGAGGTCCGCCACGGCCTCGAGGGCAACCTCTGCCGCTGCACCGGCTACGTCAACATCGTCAAGGCCGTCCGCACGGCCGCCGCCGAGATGCGAGGCGACAAGGTCGACACGGAGGTGGGCGCATGACGGCGCTCGACACCCCTCCGACACTGAACGTCGGCGTCACCCGGCTCCGCAAGGAGGACGCCCACCTCGTCACCGGGCGGTCCAACTGGACCGACAACATCACGTTGACCGGCTTGCTGCATGTGGCGCTCGTCCGCTCCCCGATGGCGCACGCGAAGGTCAGCAACGTCGACGTCTCCGCGGCGCTCGAGCAGCCGGGTGTGGTCGCTGCCTTCACCGGCGCTGACCTCGCCGACAACTGGGCCGGCGGACTGCCGTGCGCCTGGCCGGTCACCCCCGACATGAAGAGCCCGACCCACCTGCCCCTGGCGACCGACGAGGTCCGCTACGTCGGTGACGCGGTCGCGGTCGTCGTGGCACGCACCAGGCCCCAGGCGGTCGACGCCACCGAGCACGTCGTCGTCGACTACGAACCGCTGCCCGCCGTGGTCGACATGGAGGCCGCCCTGGCCGACGGTTCACCGCTGGCCGACACCAGCCTGGACACGAACAAGAGCTTCACCTGGCAGAAGATCGACGGTGAGATCGACGACGCCTTCGACGGCGCGGCGCACGTCACGACCCGCCGCTTCATCAACCAGCGGCTGATCCCCACCGCCATCGAGCCCCGTTCCGTGGTGTGCGCACCACCGCGCGAGACCCGCGAGACCACGCTGTGGTCGGCCACCCAGGTGCCCCACATCCTGCGCCTGATGCTGGCGCTGACCTGCGGCGTCCCGGAACATGAGCTGCGCGTGGTGGCGCCCGATGTCGGTGGCGGCTTCGGCTCCAAGCTCAACGTCTACGCCGAGGAGGCGATCTGCCTGGTCCTCGCCCGCAAGCTCGGCAAGCCCGTGAAGTGGACCGAGACCCGCTCTGAGGGCTACCAGGCCACGATCCACGGTCGCGATCAGATCCAGGACGTCTCGCTCGCCTTCAACGAGGACAACACCATCCGCGGCATGCGGGTTGAACTGCACGCCGACATGGGCGCCTACCTGCAGTTGGTCACTCCCGGGATCCCGATCCTGGGCGCGTTCATGTTCAACTCCATCTACAAGATGGACGCGTTGAGCTTCACCTGCCACGGGGTGTTTACCAACAAGACGCCGACCGACGCGTACCGCGGCGCCGGGCGACCGGAGGCCACCTACGCGATCGAGCGTCTGATCGACGAGGCCGCCAACGAACTGGGCGTCGAACCCTTCGAGCTGCGCGAGAGGAACTGGATCAAGCACGAGGAGTTCCCCTACACCACGATCGCCGGCATCGAGTACGACTCCGGCAACTACGAGGCGGCGACCGCCAAGGCCAGGGAGATCTTCGGCTACGACGATCTGCGTGCCGAACAGGCGCAGCGCCGCGGGTCCGGTGACCCGGTCCAGCTCGGGATCGGCATCTCGACGTTCACGGAGATGTGCGGCCTGGCGCCGTCACGGGTGCTCGGCTCCCTGTCGTACGGCGCCGGTGGCTGGGAGCACGCCAGCGTCCGGATGCTGCCGTCGGGCAAGGTGGAGGTGATCACCGGGACCTCGCCCCACGGGCAGGGCCACGTCACCTCGTGGTCGCAGATCGCCGCGGATGCCCTGGGCGTTGCCTACGAGGACGTCGAGGTACGCCACGGCGACACGAACGTGGCGCACAAGGGCATGGACACCTACGGCTCACGGTCGCTGGTGGTCGGTGGCTACGCCGTCCAGGTCGCCTGCGACAAGGTGGTCGCCAAGGCCAAGAAGGTCGCGGCGCACCTGCTGGAGGCCGCGGAGGACGACATCGAGTTCTCCGGTGGCACCTTCAGCGTGTCGGGCTCCCCGGACGCGAACACCACGATCCAGGACATCAGCCTGGCGGTCTTCGCCGCGCACGACTACCCGGAGGACATGGAGCCATCTTTGGACTCGGACGCGACCGTGGACCCGGAGAACTTCTCCTACCCCCACGGCACGCACCTGTGTGCCACCGAGGTCGACACGGAGACCGGCCGCGTCACGATCCGCAGGTACGTGGCGGTCGACGATGTCGGCAAGGTCATCAACCCGCAGATCGTCGACGGCCAGGTGCATGGCGGCCTGGCCCAGGGCATCGCGCAGGCGCTCTACGAGGAAGCGGTCTACGACAGCGAAGGCAACCTGACGACCGGGTCGCTGCTGGACTACTACGTGCCGTCGGCCGCCGATCTGCCGCACTTCGAGACCGACCGGACCGAGACGCCCGCGACCAGCAACCCGCTGGGGGTCAAGGGGGTCGGTGAGGCCGGCACGATCGCCTCGACACCCGCGGTGATCAACGCGGTGGTCGATGCGTTGCGCCACCTCGGCGTCAACGACATGCCGATGCCGGCGTCTCCACGCAACGTGTGGGAAGCATTGCAGGCTGCGAACAACGGAGGTGCCGCATGATCCCGGCGACGTTCGACTACATCCGGGCCGGCTCGGTCGAGGAAGCGGTGGCCGCCCTCACCGAGCACGGTGACGAGGCCAAGCTGCTCGCCGGCGGCCACAGCCTGCTGCCGCTGATGAAGCTGCGCCTGGCATCCCCGGAGGTCCTCATCGACCTCGGGCGTGTCGACGCGCTGCGTGGCGTCTGCGAACTGGACGACGGCCGGCTGTCGATCGGGGCGATGACCGCGCACCAGGACGTGATCGACAACGACCTCGTCAGGCAGCACTGCGGGGTCCTGGCCGACGTGACCCGGCAGGTTGGTGATGCGCAGGTTCGTCACCGCGGCACGATCGGCGGTGCACTGGCCCACGGCGACGCGGCCAGCGATCTGCCCGCGGCCCTCCTGGCGCTCGACGGCACCGTCGTCGTCCAGGGCCCGTCCGGGCAGCGCGAGATCGCCGCCGCCGACCTGTTCGTTGACTACCTCGCCACCTCGATCAGCGACGACGAGGTCATCACCGAGGTCCGCGTCCCCAAGTTCGACGGCAGCTGGGGCTGGAACTACCAGAAGTTCAGCCGGGTCGCGCAGGCCTGGGCGATCGTCGGCTCGCTGGGCCTCGTCAAGCGGTCCAACGGCAACGTCGAGGAAGCACGGGTCGGCCTGACCCACATGGGCACGGTCCCGCTGCGGGCGACCGCGGTGGAACAGGCTTTGGCCGGCGCCGCGATCGATGGCATCGCCGATGCGGCGGAGCACGCCGCGGAGGGAACGAGCGCACCGACGGACCTCAACGCCACCTCGGAGTTCCGCGAGCACCTGGCACGGGTGCTCACCAAGCGCGCCCTCACGGCCGCGGCCGGGTGAGTGACCGCTCGTCGGAGGATGACCAGGGGGGCGGGTTGACCCCGCCCCCGGGGCCCACCCCACCGCCGGCGCCGCCCCCGGGGCCCACCCCACCGCCGGCGCCGATCGAGCGGCTGCCCGACGGGATC
>SLHP01000063.1 GCA_007136095.1 Nitriliruptoraceae bacterium | reverse complement strand
TCGGATCGGTACCCCCGGTAGGAATCGAACCTACGCTTCTGGCTCCGGAGGCCAGTGCTCTATCCACTGAGCTACGGGGGCAGGCCACGCCGAACGGGCGCGGTCTGAGACGGTACCACGCACCCCTGACCGCCACGACGTCGCCCCAGGAGCCCCAGATGGCCCGCGTGTTGATCGTCGACGACGATCCGATCATCCTCGAACTGGTCGTGATGAACTTCGAGTTGGAGGGCCAAGAGGTCCGCACCGCGGCCAACGGACCCGACGCTCTGGACCTCGCCCGGAGCTGGTCGCCGGACGCCATCATCCTCGACGTGATGATGCCCGGCCTCAGCGGGTTCGAGGTCTGTCAACAACTCCGCGATGAGCCGTCGACCGCGGAGATCCCGGTCGTGCTGCTGTCCGCGCGAGCGTTGGGTCGCGACGTCGAGGAGGGTCTGGCAGCTGGCGCGGCCGCCTACGTCACCAAGCCCTTCGACCCCCTGGAGCTCGTCGAGCAGATCGAGCAGCTGGTACGGCAAGCGCCCGCAGGGCCGTAGGCTTGCGACCAACTCCTCATCCTCCCACGCACCCGAGCCGGAACCCGTATGGCCAGCCCCGCCACGTTCGACCCTGTCCTCGCCGACCTCTCCGAACGGATCCGTGCCGCGCTCATCGCGGCCGGACTCCCGGAGGCCGACGCTGCGTTGGAGAAGCCCAAGCAGCCGGACCACGGAGACTGGGCGACCACGGCCGCGCTCCGGCTGGCCAAGCCGGCCAAGCGCAACCCCCGCGAGATCGCCCAGCTGCTCGTGGACCACCTCGACGTTCCCGCTGTGGTCGAGGAGGTCTCGATCGCGGGACCGGGGTTCGTGAACTTCCGCCTGGCACACAGCTACCACCAGGAGCTGGTGCGCAGGATCCTGGTCGAGGGGGCGGTGTACGGGCGCTCGACCAAGGGCGATCAGGATCGCCTGACCGTCAACGTCGAGTTCGTCTCGGCCAACCCGACGGGCCCGTTGCACGTGGGGGCCGGCCGGTGGGCGGCGACCGGTGACGCCATCGCGGCGCTCATCGAGGCGGCCGGTGACGACGTCGTGCGCGAGTACTACGTCAACGATGCCGGTGAGCAGATCCGCCGCTTCGGCGAGTCCGTCGTGCTGGTGGCCCGCGGGGAGGAGCTCGGCGACGATCACTACCGCGGGCATGCCATCGTCGAGGTCGCCGAGCAGCTGCGTTCGACACACGGCGAGTCGCTGTTCACCGAGGCGCCCGACGAGGTCGTCTCGGTGTCGGGTGGCGGAGCAAAGCACGGCACGGACGGGCGGCTGCTCGAGGATCCGGAGGTGGCCTCCGGCGATCCGCGGGTCGATCCGGCGATCGGGGCGAGCGTCGGCATCCTTGGCGTCGAGGCGATGCGGCAACGCATCCAGGACGTGCTGCACGCGATGGGTGTCGACTACGACGTGTGGTTCTCCGAGCGGGCGGGGCTCCACGACAGCGGCGCCATCGAGGAGGCGGTGACCGCTCTGACCGAGCGCGGTGAGACCTACGACGCGGACGGCGCGCTGTTCCTGCGCACCACGGACCACGGGGACGACAAGGACCGCGTCCTGATCCGTTCCGACGGACGTCCGACGTACTTCGCGTCCGACTGCGCCTACCTGCGCGACAAGTGGCAGCGGGCCGACCACCTCTACTACCTGCTCGGCGCGGATCATCACGGGTACGTCGGGCGGCTGCTGGCCGCGGCCGCCAGCCTCGGCATCCCCGAGGATCGGATCGAGATCCGGATCGGCCAGCTCGTCAACCTGCTGCGTGACGGCCAGCCGGTGCGGATGTCCAAGCGCGCCGGCGAGACCATCGACCTCGACGAGGTGGTGGATGAGGTCGGCGTCGATGTCGTGCGCTACCACTTCCTGCGGCAGGGGCTGGACACCCAGGTCGACTTCGATCTGGCGGTCGTCGCCCAGCAGTCCATGGAGAACCCCGTCTACTACGTGCAGTACGCCCACGCGCGGATCAGCTCGCTGATCCGCATGGCGGACGAACGGGGCTTCGACCACGCTGCAGCCGATGACGCCGATCTGTCGCTGCTCGTGCACCCGGCCGAGCTCGAGCTCCTGACCGCCCTGGCGGGGCTGCCCCTGACCGTGGCGGAAGCCGCCGAGCTGCGCGCCACCCAGCGGCTGGCCCGCTACGCCGAGGAACTGGCCGGCACCTTCCACCGCTTCTACACGGAGTGCCGGGTGCTGGCGCCGGAGGATCCCGATCGGTCGCCCGACGAGCAGGCGCAGCTCGATGCGTTGGGCCGATCCCGGTACTGGCTGGCGGTCGCCGCCAAGCAGGTGCTGGCCAATGCCCTGTCGTTGTTGCGCGTGAGCGCACCGGAGCGGATGTGACCATGCCTGGACCCTGGCCCTACACCGCGACGCGTTCCGATGTCGGCGTGCTGACCGTCGGCGGCGTCGCCGTGACCGACCTGGCGGCCGAGTACGGCACGCCGCTGTGGGTGGTCGACGAGGAGGACCTGCGCGAACGGTGCCGCCGCTACCGGGAGGGCTTCCCGGGTGTCGACGTCACCTACGCGTCCAAGGCCTGGTGCACCATGGGTGTCCTGCAGATCGTCGACGAGGAGGGACTGCTGATCGACGTCGCCTCCGAGGGCGAGATGCACACGGCGCTCGTCGCCGGCGTGCCCGCCGACCGGCTCATCCTCCACGGCAACAACAAGTCGGAACACGAACTCGACCGCGCACTGGAGGCCGGTGTGCTGCGCATCGTCGTCGACTCCTTCGATGAACTCGAGCGGTTGGAGCGCCTGGCCGCCGCCCGTGACGTGGTCGTGCCGATCTGGCTGCGGATCACCCCGGGCATCGACGCGCACACCCACGAGTACGTGCGGACCGGGCACGACGACGCGAAGTTCGGGTTCACGCTGTCGCTCGGCCTGGCCGACGAGGCGTTCGCGCGGGCCCTCGAACTCGACCACCTCGACGTCGTCGGGATCCACGCGCACATCGGCTCGCAGATCTTCGGCACGGATCCGTTCATCGCCAACGCCGAGGTGACCCTCGACCTGCTGGCGCGGTGGCGGGAGCAGCACGGGGTGGTGCTCGACGAACTGAACCTCGGGGGAGGGATGGGGATCCGCTACACCCACGAGGACCATCCCGTCGAGGTCGCCCGCTACGGCAAGGCGGTGCTGGAGACCGTCGCCGAACGGTGCGAGGCGCTCGACTACCCGCAACCCCGGCTGATCGTCGAGCCGGGTCGGGCGATCGTCGGACCCTCGACGGTCACGCTCTACGAGGTCGGCACCGTCAAGCCCCTCCCGGGACTGACGACGTGGGTCAGCATCGATGGAGGGATGAGCGACAACATCCGCCCTGCGCTCTACGACGCGGAGCACGAGGTCGCGCTGGTCAGCCGCGAAAGTGACGCGGAACCCCGCGCGGTGACCGTGGTCGGCAAGCACTGCGAGTCCGGGGACCTGGTCCGCGAGCACGCGCCGCTGCCGAGCGATCTGGCGGTCGGCGATCTGCTGGCCGTGGCGGCCACGGGTGCCTACACCTCGTCGATGGCGTCCAACTACAACCGGCTCCCGCGTCCTGCGGCCGTGCTGGTCCGCGACGGTCAGGTGCGTCCGCTGTTGCGACGTGAGACGCTGGATGACGTCGTGCGGCGGGACGTGTCGCTGCGATGACGGTCGACGAGCCGTCTCCGGGGGCGGACCGGACGCGCGTCGGATCGGACCGGACGCGCGTCGGATCGGACCGGACGCGCGTCGAACGGGTCGACGACCGGTTGGGCCTCGCGGTGAGCCGGGTCGGGCTGTCCGGCCGGACCCTGACGACCTACGCCAGGGACCACGTGTCGGTACGGACGCCGTCGCGATCGGACTTCAGAGACGGCAACACGATCGATCTGTTGACTCCACCGGCGCCGTCGGACCTGCCACGGTGGATCGACCGGTTCCACGAGACGATCGGGATCATGGGGGCCGACCACGTGCAGGTGCGGTGGGAGGAACCGTTGGCGATCGACGCCCCGGCCGTGCCGCCGAGCGCCGATCCCGCGTTGGAGGCCGCCTGCACGGAGTTCGGTTTCGGCCTCGCCCCGACCACGATCCTGTTGCTGGACGAACTCAGCGAGCCGGCGCCGACGTCAGCGGAACTGGCACCTGTGGAGGCGCCATCAGCGGTGCCGGGTGGCGCGGTCGACCGGCGCTGGCACGCTGCGACCGTCCTGTACCGCTACGCCCGTGGCGACACGCCCGATGACTGGCGGGATGTCGATCAGGCCTTCACCGACTGGGCCGTCGACGTCCAGCGCGAACTGGCCAGTGCCGGCCGCTGCCAGGTGTGGGTCGCGATGCGCCACGGTGGCCCGGTGGGTCGTCTGACGCTCCTGCACGATCGGCAGGGTCTGGCGGTGATCGAGGACGTGA
>SLHP01000188.1 GCA_007136095.1 Nitriliruptoraceae bacterium | reverse complement strand
GTCCGGGATGACCAGGCCGGAGGCGGTGGTCTGCTCGGACTCATCGATCGTGACGAGGACGCGGTCCTCGAGGGGCTTGACTTTGACGTCGGTGGCCAACGTGCCCTCCCTGTGGTTGTGTGTCGGTCCGGCCCGCATGGCGCGGAACGGACATGGCTTGTCTGGCTCGCTCGTGTGGCTCATGGGATCGCCGCGATGGTGCGTGCGGCGGATGAGGACGCTCCGGTCAGCGGCCCGGATCTGCAGCCGATTCCCTGGAGCGTCGGTCGCCCCCGACCGTGTGAACCTCGATGTCGCTGAGGGCCCGGTCGCGGGCTGGCACTCACTCTTCCCGAGTGCCAGGCTGAAGCTAGCACTCCCCCCTGTCGAGTGCAAAGGGGAGGGAGGTGGCCGTCCGGCCAACCGCGGGGGACGGCGTCACCGCCGACGTCAGCAACCGCGTCCACGACCGACTGCGTCGACCGCGCCGGGGACCGCACCCGTGTGGAGCCCGGGTGAGGTGGGGGTAGCGCGGTAGGCGCGTCGCGTTTATCGCGCTACCCTGCTGGTTGGAGGTCCCTCATGCCAACGACTGCACCGCACCCCGACGACCGGTTGCTTGATGCACTCCGCGACGAGTTCGGCCGGCACGAACCCGCCCTCGCCGAGCGGGTGCTCGACGTCCTGGTCGAACACCGCGACGACCACGACAACCTCGACGAGACCATCTGGGGGCCTGCGCCCAGCCTCGAGGAGGCCCTCACCGCCGAGATCCGCAGCCATCAGCTGCTCCAGCAG
The DNA here is from genome assembly GCA_007136095.1 of Nitriliruptoraceae bacterium. GTDB lineage: Bacteria > Actinomycetota > Nitriliruptoria > Nitriliruptorales > Nitriliruptoraceae > CSSed11-175R1. The sequence continues at coordinate 15,163 of SLHP01000188.1, read as the reverse complement.
GCACGCGAGCAGGTGCTGGCCAACAGCCTGTCGCGCGCCGAGGCAGCCGAGCGGCTGGGCGTCGGCCCGCAACGCATCTCCCGGCTCGTCAACGACGGAGACCTCATCGCGCTGGAAGAGGACGGCCAGCTCCGGCTGCCCACCTGGCAGTTCCATCCCGACACCGCCAACGGTCGTCTCAGCCACATCGCCGAGGTGGCCCGTGCCCATGCCGGCGGCCCACTCACCCTGACCCAGTGGATGCTGCGACCCAACCCGGCGTTGGGCGGCCGAACCCCCGTGGACGCACTCATCGATGGTGACCACAGGCCGGTCGTCGCGGCGGCCGCAGCTCGCGTGTGAGCTCCGTTGTCGGCACGCTGCCGCCGGCGGACGACCATCAACGACTGGTCGTGTACCGGCTGTGGCATCCGGCCAGGCACACCTCAACCGCCGACGCCATGCGCACCTTCGGGCCGCTGTTCAGGTTCGACCCGCACCCCGAACACGACGAGCCGATCGACCGCGACGACCACCCGCCGGTCTGGTACGGCGGTGAAGCGTTCGAGACGGCCGTCCGCGAGGTCCTCGACCGTGCCGGCCCCACCCGCCACCCGCGTGTGGTCGAGGTGTGCGTGCGTCAGCGGATGGCGGCGCTACGGCTGGCTTCGCCCACCTGGCTGGTTGACCTGACCGACCCGACACGGCTCGGCGCGGACGACGATCTCGGTGACCGTCCGGACATCGACTACCGCAACACCCGCGAGTGGGCCCGCACGCTGCACGATCGCGCGGATGCCGATGGACTGCGTTACCACTCGGCCCGCCACCGCCACCCTGACGGGAGCCGCGCAGGCATCAACGTGGTGCTGTGGAACCCCGACCGCGCCCCGCAGGTGGTCTCCGATGTCGCCGCCGCGAGCGGTGGCGGCTGGCGGCGGCTGCAGACCATCCTCACGGCGGCCGGTGTCGCACCCGTCAAGGCGCACGGCTGCCACCGGTGCCGCTGACCCATCGAGGGCGGCACCGGGGACCGCGCCCGTGTGACCGCTGGCGAGACGGCGTGCGGCGAACGCACGCCTCGGTAACACATCGTGACAGCCGGGACGCCACGAGGGGGCGCACTCCACCGTCTGCAACGCTGCGTCACCGACCGTTGACGAAGGGTTGCCTTCGGTCCGTGGACGCGCAAGACTCCTCTCGGTGATCGCAGCGATACGCACAGCGATCACCGGGGCCGGGAAACCGCACGTCAGGACCTGGCCGGCACCCGGGACGCATCGATCTCTGGACCGCAGCACGGTCGCCATGGCGGGTCACCCCGCCAGGTCCGGAGGGAGCGAGTGGCGAGACCGACCCGTGACACGACGACACCGTCGGCTACCGGTCGACTCGTCCGCCACCGGAGTCCACGATGCGTCTCTCCCGAACCCACCCGGTCCGCCGCTGGGCCCTGCTCGTCGCCGTCGCGATGGCCGGCTCCCTGCTGGGACTGCCCGCTGCGGTCGCAGAGCCTGCGGACGACGCGGATGACGCGCAGCCCGCGGACGACGACGAGGCCGACGGCGACATCTGCGACGACGTGCTGGTGACCTTCTCCCCCGAAGCGACCGACGGCGACGACACCGCGGTGTCCATCACCTCGCAGGTGTTGAACGCTGGTCTGCCCGGTTGGGAACGCGTGACCTGGAAGGCCCAGGATGGCACCACCCTCACCGCCGTCACGGTCCGCACCGACGCAGGGATCACCACGCTCACCGACGACCTCGCCACCGGCACCGTCGAGGACGCCCTCGAGCTGACCTTCTGCGGCACCTCGACAACCACGGAGCCCACGGAGGTCTGCGACGACGTCGTGCTGACCGTCTCGCGCGACCAGATCCGGGGCAACGAGGCCGCGGTGGCCATCACCTCCCAGACACTCGTCGAGGGTTTCGACGGCTGGGAGCAGGTGTCCTGGGAGGCCGCCGAGGGCACGACCCTGACCGCCGTCGGGGTGCGCACCGATGGGCTGCCCGTCAAGCTCCTCGGCGACCTGGACACCGGCACCGTCGAGGACGCCCTTGAGCTGACCTTCTGCGGGACCGCCACCGAGACGCCGGAGCCCGAGGTTGGGGACAGCCCCGGCGAACGCACCGAGGTGCCCCGGCCCGCTCCGGAGCCTCAGGCCGCACCGGCGCCCCAGCCCGCTCCGCAACCCCAGGCGCAACCGGTACCCGCGCCCGAACCCGAACCCGCGCCCGAACCCGCGCCGGAACCCGAGCCGGAGCCCGCACCCGAACCCGCGCCGGAACCAGAGCCCGAACCCGCCCCGGAACCAGAGCCCGAACCCGAACCCGGCGATGAGGCGGAGGACGACGGCGCCGAGGACACGGCCACGACGCAGGACGACGAGACCGAGGTCCTGGGCGTCCAGTTCTCGCAGGACGACGACGGCTCCGGGTGGCTGGTTCCCGTCCTGCTGATCCTGCTGGCCGCCGGCGCCGTCGGTGCCGGGTTCCTCGTCCGCCAGCGCTACCTCGCCACCTCTGGAGGCCCGTCATGAGCACGACGATGAATACCGACCAGGCAGCAGCGCTGGGTGTGCGTCTCCGACGCATCCGCCACCAGCAGGGCATGTCGCTGGCTGACGTGCAGGCCCGCAGCGACGGTCGCTGGAAGGCCGTGGTGATCGGCGCCTACGAGCGTGGCGACCGCGCGATCACGATCGGCCGGCTGCAGGAGCTCGCCGAGTTCTACGGCGTGCCGCTCGTCGACCTGCTCCCCCGGCCGAACAACGGCGATGGGGCCAACGGCGTCCCGGACGGCGCCGGTCGTTACGTGTTGGACCTCACCACGTTCGACCCGACCCGCCTGACCGCCCGGCCACACCTGCTGCCCGTCGCACGGTTCGCCGCGCAGGTGCGCGCACGCCGGGGTGACCACAACGGCCGCGTGCTGACCGTCCGGACATCCGACCTCGAGGCCCTGGCGCTGACCATCGGGCAGGACCTCGAGGTGCTGGTCAAGAGACTCCGCGCTGACGGGGCCCTGCTCGAGGCGGCCTGACCCACGGCGACCCGGGCGTGGTCAGCTGCGGACGGCCCGGCGCGGTCAGCTGCGGACGGCCAGGCGCCACGCCTCGCGGTCCACGAAACCGGCCGCGTCGTAGGCCTTCAGGGCCCGGTCGTTGTCGGACCGGACGTGCAGTGAGATGGTCCGCTGGGCACCACCCTCGACCAGTGCGCTGCGCACCGCCGCCGCAACCGCGCCGCGCCCGACGCCGTCGCCCCGAGCCGTCGGCGACACGATGATGCCGGCCAACTGCACGCCCCACCGGTGCGAGGACACGGAGCGTTCCACCTTGCACACCGGCGCCCCGACGGGCCCGACACACCACACCAGGCCCTGCTTGACCGTGGTCTCCAACCGCTGGCGGTAGCCGCGGAGGCCCGCGTAGCCGGGGTGCGGGCCGAACTGGTCGTCGACGTGCAGTTGCACCGCCAACTCGGCGAGGGTCTCGACGTCGGCGGGTTCGGCGCGGCGCAGGCCCGGGTCGGGCAGCGCCGCCTGGTCCGGGACCCGGTCGGCATCGACGGTCATGAACCGCTGGTCGTGCACGATCAACCCGGCGTCGGAGCCCGTCACCCGGGACAGCAGCGCGTCGCCCGCCGCGACGTCGGCGACCATCAGCCGCCAGCGCCGGGTCGGCGCGGGGGCCGCCGCGATCGCCTCCGGGTCGCCGCACGGCACGACCAGCCGGCCGGGGAACACCACCGCGACCGCCCACCGATCGTCGTCGGCGGCGATCCGCAGGTTGTCGTGGCCGTAGGACTCGATCGCCGACAGCGCGAACATGTGGCGGGCGGCGCCCCCAGCGGGCGCGGGCCAGTCCGACAACCGCGACGCGATCGTCTCCAGCTCCCCCGGCCCGACGCGGCGCCACTTCAAGCGCCGCCTCATCCGAAGCTGGCCGCGGCCCCGGCCAGGGGCAGGTTGGGATCGACCGCCAGGTCCAGTCCGACGAACGAGCCGGCGGCGAGCAGGTTCGCGCCGGACGCGGCGACCATCGCCCCGTTGTCCGTGCACAGCGGGATCGACGGCACGATCAGCCGCTGCCCGTTGATCTCGGTCTGCTCGGCGAACCGCTCCCGCAACCTCGAGTTCGCCGCCACTCCCCCGGCGAGCACGACCTGGTCGAGCCCCTCCGCCGCGCAGGCCCGCAGGGTCTTGTCGAGCTGCACGTCCACGATCGCGTCCTGGAACGACGCGGCGATGTCCGCGAGGTTCGGTTCCTCGCCGGCCGCCTCCATCTTCCGGAGCTGGCGGATCACGGCGGTCTTGAGCCCGGACAGCGACATGTCGTAGCCGTCGCCCTGCATCATCGCGCGCGGGAACGCGAACGCGGTCGGGTCCCCCTGGCGCGCCAGCTTGTCGATCTCCGGCCCGCCGGGGTAGCCGAGCCCGATGAACCGGGCGATCTTGTCGAACGCCTCGCCGGCCGCATCATCGATGGTCCCGCCGAGCTGCCGGCACAACCCGTCCTCGTCCATCACCACGATCGAGGTGTGCCCACCGGAGACGACCAGCGCGATCAGCGGTGGGGTCAGTTCGCCGTACTCCAGTTGCGCAGCCTCGATGTGGGCGCGCAGGTGGTTGACGCCGAGTAGCGGCACGTCCTGCGCCAGCGCCAGGCCCTTGGCGCCGGACACGCCCACGAGCAGCGCGCCGACCAGGCCCGGCCCCGCCGTGACGGCGATCGCGTCGATGTCGGACAGCCCGGCGCCGGCCTGCACCAACGCGTGGTCGATGGTGGGCAGCAGCAGCTCGAGGTGGGCGCGCGCCGCGACCTCCGGGACGACCCCACCGTACGGGGCGTGGAGTTCGACCTGCGAGGCGATGACGTTGGCGCGCAGGGTGAACTGGTCCTCGACGATGCCGACGGCGGTCTCGTCGCAGGAGGTCTCGATGCCGAGCACCAGCACGTCAGCCTCCGTCCGTCGTCGGGGTCGCGGGGGTCGCGGGGGTCGCGTCGGTCGTGGTGAGGGCGGGGATCGTGGTGTCCGTCACGTGGCGCCACAGGATCAGCGCGTCCTCACCGTCGGGGTAGTACCCCGGGCGCCGACCCGCCTCGATGAAGCCCACCGAACGGTACAGGCGCCGCGCGACCTCGTTGGACGGGCGCACCTCCAGGGTCATCGCCGCATCCGCCGCCGCGGCAGCACGACACACCGCCGTCAGCAGCAGGCGTCCGTACCCGCGCCCCTGTGCCGACGGCAGCACGGCGAGGCCCATCACGTGCGCATCGCCTGCGAGGAACGCCAGCCCGGCGTAGCCCACCACCTCGCCGTCGCTGTTGACCTGGCTGGCGCCGGCGCCGGCACAGGCCACCACGTACGTGCGGTCGGGGTGTGCGACCTCGGTGAGGAACGTGGCCTCGGTCCAGGGCTGGGTCGAGGTAGCGGTATCCACACGGGCCAGCGCGGCCGCATCCCCGGCGCGGGCCGGGCGGAGCGTGATGGGGCGCTCCGGCGGTGTCGCGCGCCCGGGCGCAGGCGCGACGGCGCCGCACCGACCGGGACCGGCGCCGGTCACGACGGATCCCCACCACGCAGCCGGCCGCGCTGCTCCCATCCGATCTGGGCATCGGCCTCACGCAGGTAGATCGGCTGCAGCTCGGTGGGGTGCTGGGTCTCCTCGCGGATGAAGCGGGGCACGGCCAGCTCGGCGAGCACGGCGGCATCGGGCCAGGCGCGGTCGGGCCCGGCGACGAAGACGCGCACGTCGTCGATCTCCCGACGGTAGGCCAGCGCGCCGTCACCGACGACCATGCAGTCCTCGCCGAGCGACTCGAGTTCGGCGGTGAGCTGGTCCACCGTGCCCAACCGGAGCGGCCCCTCGCGCTGCACCCCACCGGGCGACGAGCGGTACAGCGCCCAGTACAGCTCCTTGCGGCGCGCGTCGATCACCGCGCAGATCATCTTGGGCACGTAGCGGGCCTGGAACGCCAGCACGTCCAGGCTGCTCATCCCGACGACCGGCAGGTGGTTGGCGGCCGCGAAGGTCTGTGCGGTCGCGATGCCGACCCGCAGGCCGGTGAACAGCCCCGGCCCGAGCCCGACGGCCACCCCGGTGATGCGGTCCGCACCGATGCCGGCCTGATCGAGGCAGAAGCGGATGGCGGGCGCGACGAACTCGCCGTGGCGGCGGGGCACGCCGAGCGCGGCGGAGGCGACGACGCGCTCCGGATCGACGATCGCGACCGAGGACTGGCTGGTCGAGGTCTCCAGGCCGAGGATGTACATCAGACGTCCCCATCGCGCCACGCGGCGCAGGCATCGGTCAGGGCGGCGAGGCGGGGCTGCCAGGTCCCGGAGGCGGTCAGGCGCACCAGGCGGTCACCGTCCAGGGCGTCGGGGTCGGCGAGCAGCAGCTCGACGTCCAGGCGGTCCTCGGGCAGCAGCGCGGTGATCGCATCACCCCACTCCACGAACGTCACGGCATCAGGGGCGAGCACCTCGTCACCGAGGTCGAGCACGTCCTGCAGGTTGTTGAGCCGGTAGACGTCGCAGTGCACGATCGGCACCCGGGCCTCGTAGGTCCGAACGAGCGTGAAGGTCGGCGAGGTGACCCGTCCGGTGACCCCCAGCTCCCAGGCCGCGCCCTGCACGAAGCAGGTCTTGCCGGCGCCGAGCTCGCCGCTCAGCGCCACGGCGTCCCCCGGTTGCACCAGCACCGCCACCGCCGCCGCGACCGCTCGCGTCTCGGTGGGGCCCGTGGTGCGCAGCTGCAGCGTCCTGACCGTCACAACGACCTCGTCATGTTCGACCCGTGACGGCTAGGTGCCGACGGTCGCCCGTGCGCGTAGGTCCTGGAGCACCTGCGCGCCGGTGCGCAACCTACCGTCGAGGACCGCTCTGGCCGCGCCCAGATCCCGCCGGAGCGCCGCCGCGGCCTGTGGCACGCCGCGGACCGCGTCGACGGGGTGGTAGGTCGGGATCAGCGTCACGTCCCGGCGGAGGCTCAAGCGGTAACCCGCCACCTTCTCGATCGGCAGGGACCGGCCGTAGAGCACGGCCGTGGCGAGCGCACCGAAGCTCACGATGACCTCCGGTGCCACGAGCCCGAGTTCCGCCTCGAGGTGCGACGAACACGTTTCCACCTCGACCGACGTGGGCGTGCGGTCCGTGGGCGGACGGCAGCGAACCAAGGAGGTGATCCGGATCTCGTCCACGTCCAGACCGACGTCGAGCAACGCGTTGTCGAGCACGTTGCGGGCGGCACCGCTGAACGGGCGGCCCTGCAGATCCTCCTGACGGCGAGGTGCGACGCCCACAAGGACCAGGCGTGCGCCGACCGGACCCTCCCCCGGCACGGCGCGGTTCCGCGTGCGGTGCAGGTCGCAGGACGTGCAGCCCGTGACGCGCCGCTCGAGTTCCCGCACATGCCGCACCGGCGTCGATGCCTCCAACGGGGCCATCGCCTCGGTCACAGAGACCTCCTCGCCGGCAACGCCGTTGTTGCGCGACGTGCCGGCAACGTATCCGTGGAGCATCTGGGGGCGGCAATCCGACGCCGCGTAGCGCGCACGGCCGTTCCCGGGTGAACGCTCAGCGCTCATCCGGAGCGGCCAGCGCCACCCTTCACGTCCGCGAGACCCGGCATGCCGTGGACGCCGACCGCGGCGAGCGGGCCCCGGCGCGTCGCGTCCGCAACCGCCTCCGCCGCCAGATGTGCGACCAGATCGACACTGGCGGCGACCTCGCCGGTCGCCAGACAGAACAACGCGTCACCGTCGAACTGGGTGTGGGCGGGGCGCAGCGCCCGCGCCAGCCCGCCGTGCCCGAGGTCGGCGACGCGATGGGCGTCGCGCTTGGTCAGCCGCGCGTTGGTGACGATGCAGCCGATCGCGGTGTTCTGCGTCGGGCCCGACCCGCCGCCCCCACCCGGTCCGCCGGCCCCGCCAGGTCGCTGGCTCCCGTCGGTCGGGAACCGCGGCGCGTCATCGGGGATCCTCGCCCGGACGATCCAGGTCCCGTCGTCGTCCACCACCTCGCCGACCGCGTTGTTGGCAAGCACCACCCCGACGGCCACACCCGCAGCGGAACGGACCGCGATGCCCTGTCCGCTGCGCCAGCCACGGTCCAGCCCACCGACCTTCGCGACGGTGCAGCCGGCGCCGACCCCGACCCCACCCTCGGGTGGATCCTCCTCGGCAGCGTGCTCGCAGGCCCAGCGGCCCGCGGCCGCATCGGGACGCTGGTCGGGCGCCATGACCCCGGCGTCCAACACGATCGCGCCGCCAACGATCGGCACCACGCCCGGTCCGACGGGGTAGCCGATCCCCTGTTCCTCCAGCCACAGCATCGCGCCATGGGCCGCATCCAGCCCGTACGCCGAGGACCCCGCCAGCACCACCGCGTGGCAGACCTCGACCTTGCCGTCCCGACCGAGCGCCGCGGCCTCACGGGTCCCCGGTGACGCACCCCGGACGGCGACCGCACCGACCGTGCCACTCGGCGGCAGGATCACCGTGCAGCCGCTGACCCGTTCCGGGCTCGTCCAGGTCCCGACCCGTACCCCCGCGACACCCAGCGCCATCAGGCCACCCTTCCATCGTCGTCGCCCGCAGGGGCGCCACCGTCCGCGGAGGACGCCCCCCGCAGGCTGCGGCGCGCGCCCTTCCACCGCTGCTTGGCGACCTCCCGCGGGTAGGGCTCGGTGGCGACCCGGTCGAGGTGCTCGATCAACGCCCGGTTGACCTCGTCCGGGGCCTCGAGGAGCGACATGTGCCCCACGCCGTCCAGCACGTGCAGGTCCGCGCCGCTGCGCTTCGCCATCCGCTCCGACAGCGACACCGGCGTCAACCGGTCGTCGGATCCGACGAAGATGGAGGTCGGGACCCGCAACCTCGACAGCCCTGCCTCGACGTCGACGCCGAGCACCGCGGCCGCCAGCCCCAGCACGATGTCGGGATCGCTGTCCAGCACCAACTGCTCGACGAAGGCGACCACCTGCGGGTCCGCATCCGGCCCGACGCCGATCCGTCGGACCAGCAGGGTCGACAGGTCGGACGACGAGCGGTAGAGGCGTTCGCTGGCGGACACGACCCGCGGGTCGCGCAGCACCGGAACGAGCCGTTGGATACCACGTTCGAGCCTGGCGAGGCCACTGATCCCCACCTCGAAACCGATGCGGTCGGCACGGGCCTTCGACGTCGTCGACAACAGCACGACCCCGCCGACCCGATCGTCCAGCAGGTCGTCGTGCCGGTGGATCGCGTTGAGGACCGCCATCCCACCCAGCGAGTGCCCGGCCAGCACCAGCGGACCCGACGTGGTGGCGGCGTCGATGACCACCCGCAGCGTGTCACCCAACAGGTCGAGGTCGTAGTGGGTGGACTCGGGTGACGACGTGCGTCCGTGTCCCGGCTGGTCGTAGGTGATGATGCGGTAGCGGTCGGCCAGTGCGGCCACCTGGTGGTGCCACGCCCGGCCCGTGCAGATCCATCCGTGCGACAGCACCAGCTGCGGGGCGTCCGGCGGCCCGTAGGTCTCGATCGTCAGGTCCATGCCGTCGGGGCCGGGCACCGTGCGGACCTCCCCGGCGATGGACCCGAGCGGGACCACACCGGCCGGGGGCGGTGGGGTCTGCAGCCGCTGGTGGACGAACCGCCGCTCGGCCAGGAACCCGAGCGCCAACCCACCTGCGACGGCCGCTGCCGCGCCCACGGTCCGAGCTGCCCGTTCCACCTCGACGTCCCTCCAGGTCGGTTGCCAGGCTCAGCAGCGGAAGGCTACTGGCCCGCCACAACGCGGTCGGCAGCCGCCGCCGACGGGTCAGCCGTAGTGGTGGCGCGGCACGCGGGCCGTGAGTTGCGTGACGATCTCGTAGGTGATGGTGTCCGCGGCGGCGGCCCACTCCTCGACCCGGATGCGGTCGTCACCCTGCGCGCCGAGCAGCACGACCGGATCGCCGACATGCGGCTCCGCGTCGTCGCACCACACCAGCGTCTGGTCCATGCACACCCGACCGACGATCAGGCAGCGGCGTCCGCCGTGCAGCACCTCGACCTTGTTGGACAGGGCCCGCGGCACCCCGTCGGCGTACCCGACCGGGACCGTGGCGATCCAGCCCGCGTGCGGTGCGCTCCAGTGGTGGCCGTACGACACCGGCGTCCCCGCCGCGACGTACTTGGCGAACCCGACCTCGGAGACCAGCCGCAGCGCCGGCTCGAGCCCGTGGACGGCCGCATCGACCTCGGGTCCCGGCGACAGGCCGTAGATCCCGATGCCCGGCCGGAGCATGGTGCGCCGTGCCCGGTCGTGCAGGAGCGAACCGGCGGAGTTCGAGGCGTGGATCAGGTCGGGCCGGATCCCGAGCTTCGCGGCTTCGGCGAGGAAGCGGTCCAGGACCTCCATCTGCTCCGAGGTGGTGGGCGCGTCGGGCTCATCGGCGCGCGCCAGGTGGGTCTGGACCGCGGTGACACGCACGCCCCGGGCGGTCGCGGCCTGGTGCAGCCGGGCGGACCAGTCGGCCTCCGGGATCCCGACGCGCGCCATGCCGGTATCGGCCTTGAGGTGGATGTCGACGGGGGTGCCGCGGGCGTGCCCCGCGGCGTCGAGCGTGGCCAGGAACGGCGCCCGGTACACCGTCGGGGTCAGCTCGGCTTCGAGCAGGTAGGGGATCGCGGCGATCGGCGGTTCGGACAGCACCAGGATCGGCGCGTCGATGCCGGCCTGGCGTAGCTCCAGGCCCTCCTCGACGAGGGCGACCGCCAGCCAGCTGGCACCGGCATCGAGCGCGGCACGGGCGACCGGCACCGCACCGTGGCCGTAACCGTTGGCCTTCACGACGGCGCAGACGTCGGTTCCCGCGACCTCGCGGAAGCGGGCCACGTTGTGGCGGATCGCGCCGAGGTCGACCTCGATCCGGGTGGGGCGCAGGCCCGTGCGGATCTCCGTGGTCGAGGTCATCGTGCGGTGCTCCTGGGCAGGCCGGTGCGCCCGACGTCGGTCGGAGCCCGGCCAGGTTGCCACATCCGCCACGCGTCCCAGGGCAGGCCTGCACCGGAACGCTCGGTCCAGGCCGCCAGACCCGCCAGCACCGCGGGAAGTTCGCCGAGCAGGCGGGTGGCCGTGGCCCGCCCCGCCGCCCGTCGGCCGGCCGCCTCACCGGCGGCGGCGTGCCACCAGACGGCCTGTGCGACGGCCAGTGGCACGTCGTCGGCGACCGCGATCGCCGCGCCGATGATGCCGGCCAGTGCATCGCCGGTCCCGCCGGACCCAAGCTCAGGACCGCCGAGCGGGCAGACCCACACCCGCCCGTCCGGAGCCACGACCATGGTGCCGGGCCCCTTGACCACGATGGTCGCGTCGAGCGACCGTGCCAGCGCCGGGGTCCGTTCGACCCGGTGTTCCCAGGCATCGTGCCCGTCGCTGCCGCCCCCGATGCGGGCCAGTTCACGCTCGTGCGGGGTCAGCACCAGGTCGCCCCGATGCTCGGCCAACGCCTCGGGCGCATCCCGGTGCACGTTCAGGGCATCCGCGTCCAGCACCAACCGCCGCGCGTCCCGGCGCAGCGCCGCGACGACCGCGGCGGCACCGGGCCCGTACCCCAGCCCCGGCCCGGCGACCACGACATCGACCGCGTCGAGGTTGGGCAGTGCATGGACCGCCGCCGCGTCCACCGCACCCTGCTCGTCCGCGGGCAGCGCGTGGACCATCACCCCGGGGTCCGCACCGGCGGCCACGTCCGTGCGGACCGTTGCGGGCACGGCCGCGGTCACGAGGCCGGCTCCCGCAGCCAGCGCACCGCTCGCCGTCAGCGCGGCCGCGCCGGATGTCCCGGATGCGCCGGCCACGACCAGCGCCGTCCCCCGGCCGCGCTTGTCGGTCGCCGCGTCCCACCTCGTCGGTGTCGCTCCGGCCGGGGCCAGCACGTCCCAGGTGGTCTCCCCCGGGTCGTAGCGGGGCCCGAGGTCCCCGACCCGGACGCGGCCGGCGTGGGCCGCACCGGGGTGGAGCAACAGGCCGCGCTTGAGCCCCCCGAAGGTGACCGTCACATCGGCGACGACCGCGGCGTCCGGGGCCGCTGAACCGTCGTCGGCGGAGACACCGCTCGGGATGTCGCAGGCCACCACGACCGTGCCGGTGCCGTGGGCGCGGCGCAGTGCCGCGACACCGGCGCCGGCCGCCCCGCGCGGGGTGCCGCGGGTCCCGGTCCCGAGCAGCGCATCGACCGCCACGTCGCACCAGGCCAGCGCCGCATCGAGGTCCGCCAGCCCGTCGGAGGTCCGCCCACCCCCGTCGATCCAGGCGGCGCGGTTGGCGGCCGCCTCGTCGGACACCTCGACGTCGCTGCCGTCGACGGCGACGACCCAGGCCATGGCACCGTGCTCGCGCAGCCGGCGGGCCGCCGCCCAGCCGTCACCACCGTTGTTGCCCTTGCCGACGACGATGGCGACCCGCAACCCGTAGCCGTGGCCTCCCGCGGCCACGATCCCCCGGGCCAGGTGCCCGGCGGCGCGGTCCATCAGCCCGGCCCAGGTGTCACCGGCCTCGACCGCCGCCTCATCCCCCGCGCGGGCTCCGGCGGCATCCAACAGCGGCACCACAGCGGGCTGGACCATCGCGGCCTCCTGACATCGCTGACCATCGGCAGACTACTGACCGGGCCTACCCAAGCGATCGTGTAGCCAACCGGCCTGGTGCGAGCCGCTTGGCTACACGATCCCGATCGGCGCCGGCGCGTCCACCTTCACCGGGCCGTCCATAACGAGCCGCTACGGTCGACGACCATGAGCTGCATCTTCTGCGACATCGTGGCCGGCGAGGGCGACGCGTCGGTCGTGGCCACCGGGCCGCGCACGGTCGCCTTCCTGGATCTGTTCCCCTTCGCGCCCGGTCACGCGCTGGTGATCCCACGGGAGCACGCCGTCGGCCTGTCCGACCTGCCTGATCCGGACGCGGCCGAGATCATGCAGGTCGGCCGGCGGGTCGCGGTCGCCGCCCGCGAGGCCGGGTTCGCCGAGGCGGTGAACCTCTTCCTCGCGGACGGGCAGATCGCCGGCCAGACCGTCTTCCACACGCACCTGCACGTGATCCCGCGCCGGGCCGGGGACGGCTTCCCCGCCGGCTTCGGCGCGTCACCGCAGGCGCCCCACGATGAGTTGGACGCGGTGGCCGAACGGTTGGCGGCGGCCATGCCCACCTCCTGACACCCGGGCACGGACCCCCGCACTGATGCCCGAAGCCCGTCACCGGATGTAGCCAACCGGCCTGGAACGAGCCGCTTCACTACATCCGCGCCTGCTACTCGACCGTCACCGTCTTGGCCAGGTTGCGGGGCTGGTCGACGTCCTCACCGCGCAGCGTGGCGATGTGGTAGCTGAACAGCTGGAGCGGGATGACCGACAGCACGGACCCGGCCAGCTCGTTCGGCGGTTCGGGTAGCGTCAGCACGTGGTGCGCGTGCTCCTTGAGGTCCGCGGTCGACCCGTCGGTCCCGATCGCCAGCACGGACGCCCCGCGGGCCCGGACCTCCTGGATGTTGGAGACCATCTTGCCGAACACGTGCCCGGCCGGGGCCAGCGCGACGACCAGCGATCCGGGTTCGATCAGCGCGATCGGGCCGTGCTTCATCTCGCCGGCGGGGAACGCCTCGGCGTGCAGGTAGCTGATCTCCTTGAGCTTCAGCGCCCCCTCCATCGCGATCGGCAGCCCGGCGTGGCGCCCGATGAACATCGTGTAGTTGGTGTCCTGGTAGCGCTCGGCCAGTTCGCGGACCTCGCCATCGAGCAGCAGCGTCTGCTCGATCGCGGCGGGGATCTGCTGCAGCCGGGTGAGGATGTCCTCGGTCTCCGAGGCGTACATCCGCCCACGGACCTGCGCGAGGTACAGCCCGATCAGCAGGCACCCGACGATCTGGGTCGTGAACGCCTTGGTCGAGGCGACCGCGATCTCCGGCCCGGCGTGGGTGTAGAGCACCCCGTCCGCCTCGCGCGCCAGCGTCGAGCCCACCACGTTGCACAGGGCGATCACCGGCGCGCGCTGATCACGGCCGTGGCTGGCGGCGGCGATCGTGTCGATCGTCTCGCCCGACTGCGAGATCGCGATCACCAGGGTGTGCGGGTCCACGATCGGGTCGCGGTAGCGGAACTCGCTGGCCACCTCGACGTCGACGGGGATCCCGGCCCAGTGTTCGATCGCGAGCTTGCCGATCATCCCGGCGTGCAGCGACGTGCCGCAGGCGAGGATGAAGACCTTGTCGATGCGCGCGAGTTCGTGCTCGTCGATGCGCATCTCGTCGAGGTGCAGCCGTGCCGGCCCGCCATCGGGTGGTGCGTTCAACCGATCGAGCAGGGTGTCGGCGACCGCCTGGGGCTGTTCGTGGATCTCCTTGAGCATGAAGTGGTCGTAGCCCTGCTTCTCAGCTGCATCGAGGTCCCAGTCCACGTGGAAGCGGTGGGGCTCGACCGGGGTGCCGTCAACATCCATGACGTCGACCCCATCGGGCGTGATCCGCGCGATCTGCCCGTCCAGCAGGGCGGCGACGTCGCGGGTGTGGTCGATCAGCGCGGCGACGTCGGAGGCGCAGTAGCCGACGCCATCGGCGTGGGCCACGATCAGCGGCGCCTCGTGCTTGGCCACCACGATCGTGTCCGGATCGTCCACGGCCACGAAACAGATCGAGTAGGCGCCCCGCAGTTGCGCGACCACCCGCCGGACCGCCAGCAGCAGGTCCGGCTCGTCCATGCGCTCGAGTTCGCGGGCGGCCAGGTGGGCCGCCACCTCGGAGTCGGTGTCGGAGGCGAAGCGCACGTCACCGAGCGAAGCCTTGAGTTCCTGGTAGTTCTCGAGGATGCCGTTGTGCACGACCGCGACCCGACCCGACGGATCCGTGTGGGGGTGCGCGTTGCGGTCGTTGGGTTCCCCGTGGGTCGCCCACCGGGTGTGCCCGATGCCGACCTGTGAGGCGAGCGGGTTGTCATCGAGCGCCCGGACGAGGTTCTCGAGCTTGCCGGCCCGCTTGACCACGTCCAGGTCGTTGGCGTCCGCGGTGACGACACCCGCCGAGTCGTAGCCGCGGTACTCCAGGCGCTTCAGGCCGCCGAGGATGCACTCGACCGCGTCAGACCGTCCGGTGACACCGATGATTCCGCACACGGGGTCGTCCTTCTCGTCGGGGAGGGGTCACGCCGACC
>SLHP01000258.1 GCA_007136095.1 Nitriliruptoraceae bacterium | reverse complement strand
TTCACCGTCGAGTGGTGGGATCAGCGTGATACGGCAGTGCCCTACGGCCCCGGCATCTCGCCGGAGACGACGACCGTCGAGCAGTTCGGCACGACGTCAGCGACGGGGCCTCTCGCCGCCGGTCGTCCCCGCTTGCGGATCATCGGTTGCCTCCGGCGCGGAGGTCGAGCGTGCATCGGTGCCCCGGTTCGGCTCAGCGGCCGGCGGTTCGTCTGGGGCCGAGGACGGCTCGGGCAGGTCCGCAACGATCTCCGACTGCGGTTGCCTCGGCGCTGATGGCGGCGGATCCGATACGTCCTTGTCGAGGTCTCCTGCACGACCCTCGGAGAGGAGGCGCTCCGCCAGCACTCGGGCGTCCAGGAAGGTCTGACGGCTCGCCTCGGTGAGTTCGGCACCCTTCGCGGTCTGCATCTCGGCTTCTGAACGACGCATCGCCGCTACCTGCTCGGGATGATCGACGCTGACGAGGTCGAGCACGCTGCCCTCGGTCGCGATGTAACCCCGTGCGCCGGCGACGCGATCCACGAGCTGTGCCATCCCGAGGGCCGCCCCCTGGGGTCCGTCGACGAACGATCGCAGCAGCTCATCCAGATGCTGCTCCAGACTCGCGGCGTCGGACTCCTTGAGATCGGTGAGGTTCACCCTGCTGCGACGTACGGCACGGCGCTCAAGATCCTCCTCCGTGTCCTTCCTGCTCGCCGCGGAAGCGGTGCGGTCGTACTCCGACTTGAACTGGCCCTTGAGCCGCTCGGTGCGGTGGGCTTTGCGCCGAGCCGACCACACCAGCAGTCCGACCAGTAGTACGACCAACACGCCAAGCACGATCCACCAGATGGGATCGATCATCGTGAGGTCCATGGTTAGCTCCCTGTTCGCTGAAGAGCAGTATGCGGCAGCGCCGAGCGGTTCGTCTGGCCGTTCAGCCAAACGTGCGGGTCGCGCCGCTGTGATCAGCGGGCCGGGCTGGAAAAACGCCCAGCAGGACCCCGACCCAACCGTCCAGCGAACTCAGATGCGGAACGAGGTCTCCAGCATGCACTCGGGCGTGCACTCACGATGCCCCCGCGAGCCGGCAGATGGTTCACGCCAACCCTGGCAGTTCCGGCGCGCCCCGACCCTCCTCGCGAAGACCAAGCCGCCGGTCACAACGGGGACTCCCGGTGCGGGTTCGGGCACACGGACCTTGGATGCCCGCAGGGCCGCGGTAGGCGACGACCACGGATCTGCGCCCTGAAGTCCGTCCACGTTGCCGGGTCGGACACGGGATGGTTGGCTGCGGATCGCAGGATCGGGGAGGTGTCGGGAAAGCATCCGCGCAGCGATGCTGGGTGCTGGGTCCGTAGTCGCTGCCACCCGGAACGGCTCGGCGGCTCCCTACCGGTTGTCCTCTTGGCGCGGGCGGCCGTTGTCGTCGAGCGCGTCGCGCCAGGAGCGGGTGGGTGTCCAGCCGAGCAGACGTTGTGCCTTCGACGAGTCGATGCCTGAGCGACCAGTGCCGGGCTGCACCGGAGCGGCAGTGCTGTTCTTGATCTCGATGTCCGCGTCGGGGAAGGCGACGGTGACGAGGTCGTCGAGGTGCTGGTTCGTCGCGTTGTCGGGCTGGGCGACGTAGACCACCTCGTGACCGGTCAACGGCACCTCCGCGGCGAGGCGGATCGCGGCGGCCAGGTCGTCGTTGTCGGTGTAGGACCAGAACCCGAGCGACGGTTGGGTCGGGTCGCGGATGATCGGTCCGAGGTTGCGTTCGTAGTCCTCGGCGTCGCGCTGTACCCAGGAGGGACGGATCGACACGACCGAGAGCTCGGAGCGGGCGACCGCGGCGTCGCACCACTGTTCGATGACGTGCTTGCCGAACGCGTACGGGTCCTGGGGTGTGGGCGGCGTCTGCTCGTCGATCGGCAGGTAGGACGGCAGGATCGGACGTTCCGCGAAGATGAACCCCGGCACGGTCTCACTGGAGATGTTCACCAGACGTGGCACCTGCCACCGCACGCACGCCTCGACGACGTTGAACCCCGCCATGACGTTGTTGGAGAACACCACGTGCGGCGCATGATGGATCGGGTCCGGGATCGCCGCGGCGTGCACCACCGCATCCATCCCGCGGACGATGGCATGGACCGCGCCGGCGTCGGTCAGGTCCGCCTGCACGTAATGCAACCCGTCCGGCGAGGAGTCCCCGTAGGCCGGCGCGCCGAGATCGGTGGCCGTCACCTCATGGCCACCATGGTGAAGCTCGGCCACGGCAGCACCGCCGACCTTGCCACGCGCCCCTGTCACCAGCACCCGCATGACTGCTCCTGTTCGAGACGGCGCGACATCGGGAACGCGCCGTCAGCGTCCCCCGCTGACCTTCCGGCTGCGTTGCTGGACACCCGGGCCACCATAGGGATAGCCGGCCGCACCCGGGTCGCTCGCCCGATCAAGGAGTGCGGTCTCCTGCTCGTCGAGGTGCACCCCGGCAGCACCGAGGTTGTCAGCGAGCTGTTCCAGGGTGCGGGCCCCGAGGATCACCGAGGACACCTGCGGTCGGTCCGCAACCCACGCCAGAGCGACCTGCGCCATGGAGATCCCGCGCCCGTCCGCGACCGTGCGGACCGCATCGATCACGTCCCAGGTGCGCTGCTCTGCGCTGCGTCGCTCGTACGCCTCGAGTCCGGCATCCGGGTTCTCGCCGACACGGCTCGCGCCGGACGGTCGCTCATCGGGCCGGTACTTTCCGGTCAGCCAGCCACCCGCCAGCGGCGACCACGGCAGGATCCCGAGCCCGTTGGCCGCACACGCGGGCACGATCTCCCACTCGAGTTCGCGACCGAGCAGGTTGTAGTGCGGCTGCAGCGTCACCGGCACCGACCAACCGTGGAACTCGGCCAGATCCACGGCACGCTGCAGCTGCCAGCCGGTGAAGTTCGACAGTCCCACATACCGGACCTTGCCGGACCTCACCGCGTCATCGAGGAACCGCAGCGTCTCCTCCAACGGGGTCAGCGGATCCCAGGCATGCACCTGGTACAGATCGATCGTGTCCAGCTCCAACCGGCGCAACGACGCATCCAGCGCCATCGACAGGTGCCGGCGTGACAGCCCGAGATCGTTAGGGCCCTCACCGGTCGGGAACCGGCCCTTGGTCGCGATCACCACCTGGTCGCGCACATCCGACGGAGCGCTGGACAACCACCGGCCGATGATCGCCTCCGACTCGGTGCCCGCATACACATCAGCGGTGTCGATGAACGTGCCACCAGCCTCCATGAACGCATCCAACTGCGCGACCGACCCGGCCTCGTCAGCCTCACGCCCGAACGTCATCGTCCCGAGACACAACGACGACACCACACAACCACTACGTCCGAGCAGGCGGTACTCCATGCGTCAGCTCTCCGAGATCGAGGAAACCACGACGATAGTCGCAACCCCACACCCGGACGGGGTCAGATCAGTGTCCCGAACTCGTCATAGCCCATCTATGCGCAGCTGCGCGTAGGCGGGGGAAGCCCAGCATCGACGCCCGGCTCCACACGCACTACCTCCTCAGGACCGACCACCGAGATCGGAGCCTGCATGCGAACTCACCTGAACTTCGGCGCAGGACAACGTCGCAACGGCGTATCCGTGGGCACGGAGGGACTTCACGGCGCGCTGATCTGGCGCAGGTCCGACCCATCGCCTGCAGGGCCACCCGGCGATGCCTCCTGGGTCGGTCCCCAGTCTTGCGTGACCGACCAGACGGTCACGACGGGCTGCGGATCACAGCAGCCTCGCTCACCGATGTGGGTGCAACCTGAGCGGCAACTCGAGGAGCCCGTAGACGCCCGAGGGGGAGTCGAAGACCGGCGGTGCCGCCAGCTCCACCCGTGCGTAGCGCTCCACCAGCATGGCCAGCGCCTCCTCGAGCTCCGCACGGGCCAGGGCGTGACCGATGCAGAAGTGCGCTCCCGCGCCGAAGGTCAGGTGCGCGGCGTCGCCACGGTCAGCGGTGAGATCGAAGACCTCCGGCCGCGCATAGGTCTCCGGGTCCCGATTGGCCGTCGCTGTACAGGCGATCAGCAGCGTGCCTTCGGGCACCGTCATCCCGTCGAGGTCGAGCTCCGCCATCGCCAGCCGGGCCGTCAAGGGGGTGATCGCCTCGAAGCGCAGCACCTCGGCCACCGCGGCAGGCAGCAACGCCAGGTCCTCGACGAGCAGCTCCCACTGCTCAGGATTCTCCGCGAGAAGCCGGACGGCATGGGCGAGCTGCGCCTGGGTGGTGCCGACACCTCCCACGAGTACCGAGCTGATCAGTGAGGCAGCGTCCCCACCGTCGAGGTCATCGGCCGCAACCTCGAGCAGCAGGTCCGCGAGCAGCCCGGTCGCCTCGGACGGGTCGATGGTGAACAACTCCTCACGGACGTAGACATCGAAGCCCGCCGCCGCCGTCTCGATCTGATCGAGGTGC
>SLHP01000236.1 GCA_007136095.1 Nitriliruptoraceae bacterium | reverse complement strand
GCCACCGAGGAGAAGACCGGCCACCAGCAGCAGGCCCATCACGACCGCGCGCAGCGGCACCCGGGGCGTGCCCGAGATGGTTCCGCGGAGCTTCAGTTCCGCCAGGATGCTGCCCGACAGCGTCGAGGCACCGATCAGCACCGACACCACCAGGGTCACCGCGGAGGTCGAGCCGAGCGTCGCGGCCGCGGTGCCGCCACCGGTTGGCTCGACCACCTCCATCCAGAACAGCGACAGCGCGACCAGTGCGGACGATGCGCCTCCGAACCCATTGAACCGGGCCACGATCTCCGGCATCTGCGTCGCCTGCGCCCGCAGCACGATCGCCACCCCGATGGCACCGCCGATCACCAGTCCACCGATGATCCAGCGGTAGTCGACGAGACCGATCTCCACCAGGGTGATGATCACGGCGAGCAGCATGCCCGCCGCCATGAGCGCGTTCCCGCTCCGGGCGGTCCGGACCTTCGACAGCCGCTTGAGACCGACGACGAACAGTGCGATCGATCCGAGGGCCAGGAACGCCGTGACGTCGGGATCGATCACTTCCGGCTCCCGAAGGTGGCCAGCATCCGGTCGGTGACCAGGAAGCCGCCGACCACGTTGATCGTCGCCAGGATGAGCGCCGCGACGCCGAGGAGGACACTCACGGACGGGCTAGCCACCGTGACCAGCGTGAGGGCCCCGACGATCGTGATGCCGGACATCGCGTTGGCGCCGGACATCAACGGGGTGTGCAGGGTCGGCGGCACCTTGGTGATCAACTCGAACCCCAGGAAGCCGGCCAGCACGAACACGTACAGGCTGATCAGCAGCGGTCCCATCATGTCGCGCCTCCTTCGAGCAGGGCGGCCGTCCGTTCGTGCACGACCCGCCCCTCGTGCGTCAAGAGTGCGCCCGCCACGACCTCATCGTCACGGTCCAGGCCGATCTGCCCGTCGGTGACGAGCAGTTCGACGAACGACGTGATGTTGTTGGCGTACATGGCGCTGGCCTCTGCGGCCATGCTCGAAGCCAGGTGGTGGCCGGGCAGGATCCGGACCCCGCCGTGCTCCACGGGTCCCTCGACGTCGGTGAGCTCGCAGTTCCCGCCGTCCGCCGCGGCCAGGTCGATCACGATCGACCCGGCCGGCATCGCCTCGATCATCGGTGTCGTCAACAGCATGGGAGCCGGTCGACCGGGGATCTGTGCGGTGGTGATCACGGCGTGCGCCCCCGCGAGGTTCTCGGTCAGGATGCGCCGCTGCCGGGTCAGGAAGTCCTCACCCGCCTCCTTCGCGTAGCCACCCTCGCCGGTGAGGTCCTCGTCCGACGGCACATCGATGAACGTCCCGCCGAGCGACTCGACCTCCTCCTTGGCCGCCGGACGGATGTCCGAGACCTTGACGAGGGCGCCGAGGCGACGGGCGGTCGCGACGGCCTGCAGGCCGGCCACACCGGCCCCCAACACGACGACCGTCGCGGGACGGATCGTGCCGGCGGCCGTCATGAACAGCGGGAAGTACTTGTCGAGTTCGTACGCGGCGGTGATCACCGCGCGGTAGCCGGAGATGTTGGCCTGCGAGGACAGCGCATCGATCGACTGCGCCCGACTGATCCGCGGGACCAGTTCCATGGCCAGGGTCGTCACCCCGCCCTCTGCCAGGGCCGCCACAACCTCGAGGTTGCGGTGCGGGGCGATGAAGGTCAGTAGCACCATGTCGGCGGACAGGGCGCTGGCCTCCTCAACGGACGGCGGTGCGACGCGTGCCACCACGGACGCGTCACCGATGGCGCCCGGATCGCCGATCCGCGCGCCGGCATCGGTGTAGGCCTCGTCGCTGATGCCAGCGCCGTCACCGGCCCCGGCCTCGACGACGACGGTGAGGTCCCACCTCGCGAGCTTCTTGATCGCCGCCGGTGTGACCGCGACCCGACGCTCGCCGGGTGCGGTCTCCCGCGGTACGAACAGGGTCGCCATGCGTCACTCCCACTGCGTTGCGGCCTCGGGCCGACGTCGGTCGGCGGTGCAGCAGCCTTCAACCCGTTCGGAACGTCCCGTCCATCGGGATCGAGTCTATGTCCTGCCCGGCGCGGGCAGGCAGGGACGCGGCCGGGGGATCGAGCCGGGTTCCCGCCGACCGCACGACGCGCGTAGGCTCGCGTGTCGATGGACGCGGCCGTCGCCGCACACGCATCGGCCCACCACGCCGCTCACCGCGACGAGCGGCGCACCTCGACCACACCGATCCCTGCTGCAAGGAGCCCTGCCATGGCCACCATCTACTACGACCAGGATGCCGACCTGTCCCTGATCCAGGGCCGCAAGGTCGCCGTCCTCGGCTACGGCAGCCAGGGCCACGCGCACTCGCTGAACCTCCGGGACTCAGGTGTCGACGTCCGGGTCGGTCTCCGGCCCGGCTCGACGTCCCGCGCACGAGCGGAGGAGCAGGGACTGCGCGTGCTCGACACCAACGACGCCGCCGCCGAGGCGGACGTCATCGTGATCCTGGCCCCGGACACCCACCAGAAGGGGATGTGGGAGGACGGCGTCCGCGAGGCCGTCGAGCCCGGGAACGCGCTCGTCTTCGGACACGGCTTCAACGTGCGGTACGGCTTCATCGACCCACCGGAGGGCGTGGACGTCTTCCTCGTCGCGCCGAAGTCACCCGGCCACATCGCCCGTCGTCTCTACGAGCAGGGCCAGGGGGTCCCGGGACTCGTCGCCGTGCACCAGGACGCTTCCGGCAACACCCTGGAGCTCGGCAAGTCCTACGCCGCCGCCCTGGGTCTGACCCGCGCCGGTGTGCTGCAAACGACCTTCACCGAGGAGACCGAGACCGACCTGTTCGGTGAACAGGCTGTGCTCTGCGGCGGGATCAGCCACCTGATCCAGGCCGGGTTCGAGACCCTCACCGAGGCCGGCTACCAACCCGAAGCCGCCTACTTCGAGGTGCTGCACGAGACCAAGCTGATCGTCGACATGATCTACGAGGGTGGCATCTCCTGGATGCGCCACTCGGTGTCGACGACCGCCGAGTACGGCGACTACGTCTCGGGCCCGCGGGTGATCAACGAGTCCTCCAAGGAGGCGATGAAGGACATCCTGGCCGAGATCCAGGACGGTTCCTTCGCCAACCGCTTCATGGACGAGATCGAGGGTGGCGGGGAGTTCTTCGACAGCAAGCGCACCGAGGCCAAGAACCACCCGGTCGAGGTCGTCGGTCGCGAACTCCGCGCGATGATGCCCTTCATCGAGACGCCGACCGAGGATCACTGACCCGCGTTCCCCGCGGGCGGGATCGGGGAGAGGTCGGCGAACGACCACCCATCGAGGATGACCGGATCGTCGGTCCACCACGGCCCGGCCAGCACCTGCTGGAGTTGCACGGTCAGCCAGGCCGCCGACAGCTTGCGTCCGATCAGGCTCCCCCCGCCCGGCGCACGGGCACCGGCGAGTTCGAGGTGCTCAGCGACCGACCGACGGACCGGTCCGTCAGCCGCGACGACGAGGTGGCCCGTCGGTGCGCTGGACCGTGCCCGGTCGAACGCGACGATGAGTTCGATCAGGTCCTCGACCCGGACCGGGGCGATCACCGCGGCCCGTGCCTGTGGGCCGAGACCGGCGGTGGCGAACGCATCGCGGATGGCGGGCGTGTCGACCAACGAGGTCCGTACGGCCACGGTCGGGAGATCGGCGGCCGCGAGCCGCGCTTCCACCTCGCCCTTGGCCCGCCGGATCGCGTCGTCCGCGCCGGGGTCCGCACCCGGCAACGACAGCGCGATCAGGCGCTTGACACCGGCGTTGGTCGCCGCCCGCAGCACCACCTCGACGTTGTCGACCATCGCGGCGGGATCACGGCTGAGCAGACCACCCCCCACGTGGATCATCGTGTGCACATCCGCGGCAGCCGCCTCCAGGCGACCCTCGTCATCGCGCGTCCCCGACGCGATGAAGACGCCCGCGGCCCGGAGGACGGAGGTATCGCCGGCGGAGAACGCACGCACCTCACCGCCCTCCTGCACGAGGCGGACGGCGATGCGGCGGGCGAGTGGCTGCTCAGCAGCCGTGACCAGGACAGGCACGCGCGCAGGCTACCGGGGTGCGGTGGCACCGCGCCCGGCCACACACGGCGGCTCTGAGCGTGGCATCCTGGTGACCCACCCGCCGAGAGGGCGGTCCCGGTTGCCGGAGGAAGACCGTGATACCGATCGAACTCGCCCGTGAGCTGCGTGACGCCGGCCTGGTCTGGCACCCTGCGGACGGGGACCGGTTCTTCCTTCCCGACCGCGAGATGGACGACAGCGTGTTCACCATCTCGGAGATGGTTGTGGAGGTCAAGACCGCACCCGTCGGCTCGATCATCGCGTTCAACGGGACCACCGAGTGGGCGCTCGATGCCATCGAGCAGGCCGAAGCCATCTGGATCCCCCGCGAGCACCAGCTCCGCGAGGCGCTGGGCGACGCGATGCTCTCGCTCGTGCGGCTCGACGACGGCTGGCGGTGCACCACCCGGATCGGCGGACACCTGGTCGAGTCCACCGGCGAGTCCGCCGAACTGGCGTACGCCACGGCACTGCTGCGGCTCCTCGATGCCCGGCGGACCGCCTGAGTCCTCTCCCGGACGACTACCGTCTCGGCGATCGGGAGGATGTCCGTGACCTACGTGGAACGCAGTGACGCACAGTTGCTCGATCTGTCCCGCCAGGGGCTCGCGTCAGCGTTCGGTGTCCTGGTCCACCGTCATGGACCGATGATCCTGCACCACGCACGGACGGATGACGATCCGATCGGCGCGACCACGGCGACGTTCATCCGCGCGATGCGCACGTTGCCGGACGCTGACGAGGATGACGTGGCGGGATGGTTGCTGGATCTCGCCGCCGACGAACTCGGCGTCGACCGCGGAACACTCGGGAACGGCGCGGCCGACCCGACGATGCCGGTATCCCTCTCGGGTGTGGGATCGCCCGCCTCGCCGATCACCATCGATCCGCGGTTGGACGAGGTCTGGACCGAACTCGCACAACGCTGGCCAACGGGCAGACGACGTCGTCACGTTCCGTCCTGGGCGATCTGGCTGGGGACGATCGTGGTGTTGATGGCGCTGGCGATCCTGCTTCCCTGGGCGGTCCTGGGGTCGGTCGGCAACGGGGCCCCGGTCATCTCGGAGGTACGGGCATCCGTCATGCTCGAAGATCTGGAGGCCGAGGAGGATCCGGTCCCCGACGAGAGCGAGGAGGAGGAAGAACCGCTCCCGACGTTCGAGTTCCCCGAGCCGCCCAACGACAACGGTCCCGAACCCGAACCGGCGCCCGAGCCTGAGCCGACCCCGGCACCCGAGCCCGCCCCGGCGCCCGAGCCCACTCCGGCACCCGAGCCCACTCCGGCACCCGAGCCCGCCCCGGCACCCGAGCTACCCGCGCCCGAACCGCCCGAGGAACCGACCGACGACGCGCCCCCCGCGGACGACCCGGACGACGAACCGCCGGATGATGGTGGGGCGGCCGACACCCCCGCCGACGACCCCGCTGAGGGGGAAGCGGCAGCGCCGATCGTCACCGAGGGCCAGACGCCCTGACCGCCCCGGTGGAACACAGGTCGCTCCGCCCCGCGCTCTTCCCATCCAACGAAAGCCAGCATGTGACGACCCCGATCCCAGACCTCACCCCGAACGACCACACCGACAACGGACCGCTCGACCCGGGCCAACTCGGCCTCGGCGACATGGACGCCGCTGCGTTCCGCCGACACGGTCACGCGGTCATCGAATGGATCGCCGACTACCTCGACGGTGTCGAGGAGCTGCCGGTGCTCGCGCAGGTGGAACCCGGCGACATCCGGGACGCGCTGCCGACGAGCCCCCCGGTGGATCCCGAGCCCTTCGAGCAGGCCCTCACCGACCTCGACGACATCCTGCTGCCGGGCATCACCCACTGGAACCATCCTGCGTTCCACGCGTACTTCGCGATCACCGGATCTGGTCCCGGCATCCTCGGGGAAGCGCTCATCGCCGCCCTGAACGTCAACGGCATGCTGTGGCGGACCTCGCCATCCGCGACCGAGCTCGAGGAGGTCGTGGTCGACTGGTTGCGCCAGTTGCTGGGGCTCCCACCCGTGTTCCGGGGGATCATCTGCGACACGGCCTCGATGTCGACCCTGATCGCCCTGGCCGGTGCCCGCGAGGCCGCCGATCTGGACGTCCGTGACCGGGGCCTGGCCGGTCGGGCCGACCTGCCGTTGCTCCGGGTCTACACCTCCGAGCAGGCGCATTCCTCCGTGGAGAAGGCCGCCATCACGCTGGGACTCGGCCGTGACGGCGTGCGGCTGATCGCGACGGACGCGGACTACCGGATGGATCCCGACGCGCTCGTCGCGGCGATCGAGGAGGACATCCGGTTCGGCTACCAGCCGCTCGCGATCGTCCCGACCGTCGGGACCACCTCCACCACCTCCATCGATCCCGTCGCAGCGATCGCCGACATCCGGGACCGGTTCAGTGGGGAGCTCGGTCACCGCATCTGGCTGCACGTGGATGGCGCGTACGGGGGGCTCGTCGCGATCTGCGAGGAACTGCGGTGGGTGCTCGATGGTGTGGACCGTGCCGATTCGTTCGTGACCAACCCCCACAAGTGGCTGTTCACACCCATCGACTGCAGCGTGCTGTTCGTTCGCGACCCGGCCACCCTGACCCAGGCGTTCTCGCTGGTCCCGGAGTACCTCACCACCGACGATGACGGGGTCACCGACTACATGGACTGGGGCGTCCAACTCGGCCGTCGGTTCCGTTCGCTGAAGCTGTGGTTGGTGATGCGCTACTTCGGAACGTCGGGGCTGGCGGCGCGCATCCGGGAACACATCGCCCAGGCACAGCGCATCGTGGCATGGGTCGAGGACCACCCTGACCTCGAACTCGTCGCACCGGCACCGATGTCCACGGTGTGCTTCCGCGCCGTCGCCGACTGGGCCCCGGTGCCGGACACGTTCGATGGCAGCACCGATGCCGATCCCCGCGACGCCGCGCACGATGCGCTCAACCGCGAGCTGCTGGCCAGGATCAACGCCTCCGGCGAGGCCTACCTGTCGCACACCGTGCTGGACGGCACCTACGTCCTGCGGCTCGCGACCGGCAGCCTGCGCACCACCGACGACGGACTCGCCGCCACCCGGTCGCTGATCGACCGTGAGCTCGAGGCCCTCCGGCCCGCCTGACCGACGGCCCACCCCGCGGCCGGGGGTACGGTCTGCGGCGCTGCGGGAGGTGGCCCATGGCCGACGACAGGCCCGGCGCAGGCCCCGGGGCGTCCCCGGGACCAGCCGGCCGATGGGCCGTCCCCGGTCTCCTGCTGGCGATGGCCTGCTTCGGGCTGGCCCGGTTCTCCTTCGGCTTCTTCGTGCCGGCGGTACGGACGTCGCTCGACCTCGATGTGTCGCGGGTGGGAGCCATCGGGTCCCTCAGTTTCCTCGGCTACCTGGCCGCGATCCTCGCGAGCTGGGCCCTCACCGAGCGCTTCGGCGCTCGGTGGGTGGCCATCGGCGCCGGCGGGACGGCGGCCACCGGGTTCGCTCTGGTCGCTGCACTGCCGGGTCTGCCCGGACTGTCGATCGGGCTCCTCATCGCGGGGATGAGCGCCGCGCTGCTGCTCCCTCCCATGGTCGCGACCGCCACCCGGTGGAGCCACGGTCCCCGTCACGATGCCCTGGCCATCACCGTGAGTGCCGCCACCGCACTGGGGGTCGCCCTGACCGGCCCCATCGCCCTGCTGGGGGCCAGCCGGTGGCGCCCGGGTTTCGCCGCGCTGGCCGCAGTCACGATCGGAGTCACGGCCTGGTTCGCCCGGCGGTTCCCCGGCGAGGCGGACCGGCGGTCCCGCCGTCTCCCTGACGACGTCACCACCTTCGTCGACAAGCCTCCGCGGGCCATGCGCCTGGTGATCGCCGCCAGCGCCCTCGGGGTCGCGAGCTCCGCGGTCTGGGTGTTCGGACGCGACACCGCCGAACGACACATCGGGCTCTCCCCGACGGCGTCCGGCGCCCTCTGGGTCCTGATCGGCGCAGCCGGCGGCTTCGTCATCGTCACCAACGCGCTCACACGACGCTGCGGCCGACCTGGGGCCTGGAGCCTGTTGATGGGGGTGTTGGCGCTGTCGACCGCCCTGCTCGGCACGGCATCGCATCGGGGGTCGCTCGCCTTCATGGCCGCGCCGGCCTTCGGTGCCTCCTACCTCATCCTCACGGTCCTGCTGCTGCACTGGGGCGCCAGCCTCAGCCCCGACGAACCGGTCGTTGGTCTGCGGTTCGCCCTGCTGATCCTGGTGCTCGCCCACACCGCCGGTGCGCTGCTCGTGGGCGAGTTCCTGGAGGTGAGCGAGCCGGACACCGTCTTCATGACGATGGCCGCGGTCGCGGCGGCCGGAGCGGCCATCCGCCCCGATGGGCAGCCCGGCGTGGAAGCCTGACCCCCTCTGGTGGCGTGCTCAGCCGGCACTGTCGAGCGCTGCGAGCAGCTCATCGGCGGCCGCATAGGGATCGAGGTCGCGCGCAGCGACCCGGTCCGCCAACGCCTGCAGCCGCTCGTCGTCGCCGGCTCCGAGCCGCGCGAACCGCCGCCGGACGGTCTCCAGGGCGATCTCGCGGATCGTGTGCACGGCACGGTCGCGCTGCCGCTGGTCGCGCGCCCCGGTCGACGTGATGTGCCGGCCGTGGTCCTCGATCGCGGCCATCACCTCATCGATCCCCTCACCACGGACCGCCACCGTGCGCACGATCGGTGGCCACCACCCCGGCGGCGCGTCCGGATCCTCGAGTTCGTGCCCCATCTCCAGCATGCCGCGGAGTTCCGAGGCGAGTTGCCCCGCGCCGCCGCGGTCCGCCTTGTTGATGACCAGGACATCGGCAACCTCGAGGATGCCGGCCTTGGCTGCCTGAACGCCATCACCCATGCCGGGCGCGAGCGCGACGATGGTCGTGTCGGCCGTGGCCGCGATCTCCACCTCAGACTGCCCGACGCCGACGGTCTCGACGATGATGTCATCGAACCCGGCGGCGTCCATGACGAGCACGGCCTGTGGGGTGGCGAACGACAGGCCGCCGAGGTGCCCGCGGGATGCCATCGACCGGATGAACACGTCCGCGTCCGCGTGGTGCCCCTGCATCCGTACCCGATCGCCGAGCAGCGCCCCCCCGGAGAACGGCGACGATGGATCGACGGCCAGGATCGCGACCGACCGCCCCTGTGCGCGGAGTTCCCCCGCGATCGCGTTGGTCAACGTCGACTTGCCGACCCCGGGCGAACCGGTGATCCCGGTGACCCGGGCGCGTCCCGTCCGCGGGTGGATGGCCGCGATGATCTCACGGAGACGTGCCGGATCACCGTCCTCGACGAGTGTGAGCAGGCGGGCAAGGGCCCGGCGCTCACCGCGCTCGAGCCCGGACAGCAGCTCTTCCACATCGACGGCCACCGGTCCTCCTCATGGACGCACCGGAGGCTAGGCCATCCGTCCGGTCCGGCGGTTCAGCCGGCGACCTCGACGATGAGCGCGTCGCCCTGACCGCCCCCGCCGCACAGGGCGGCAGCTCCGGTCCCACCACCGCGACGGGTCAGCTCGTTGATCAGGCTGACGACGATCCGGGCGCCGGAGCATCCGATCGGGTGGCCGAGTGCGACCCCGCCACCGTTGACGTTGACGATGTCCTCGGAGACCCCGAGGTCGCGGGTCGAGGCGATGGCGACGGACGCGAACGCCTCGTTGATCTCGTACAGGTCGAACGACGACGGATCTGCGCCGATGCGCCCGGCCGCATCACGGATGGCGTTGGCCGGCTGCAGGTGCAATGACGGATCCGGGCCTGCAACCGTGCCCCAGGAACGGATCGTCGCCAGGACCGGCAGACCCTGTGCGGCGGCCACATCCGCATCCGCCAGCACCAGGGCCGCCGCGCCGTCGGAGATCTGTGAGGCGTTGCCCGCGGTGATGGTGCCCTCCTTGGTGAAGGCGGGGCGCAGGCCGCCGAGAGACTCCGCGGTCGTGCCCGGGCGGATCCCCTCGTCCTCATCCACAACGACCGGATCGCCCTTGCGCTGCGGGACCTCGACGGGCACGACCTCATCGGCGAAGGCGCCGCTCTTCCATGCCTCCGCGGCCCGCTCGTGCGACCGGGCGGACCAGACATCCTGCTCCTCACGGGAGATCTCGAGGTGCTTGGACTCCTGGTAGTCGTCGGTTGCCAGGCCCATCGCGCAGCCATCGAAGGCGCAGGTCAGTCCATCGTGCATCATCACGTCGGTCAGGGCACCGTCGCCCAGCCGGTAGCCGAAGCGCGCCTTGTCCAGCACGTACGGAGCGTTGGACATCGACTCCATCCCCCCGGCGAGCACGACCTCGAAGTCCCCGACGCGGATCAGGTCGCGGGCCCGGGCGATGGCGGTCATCCCGGACAGACACACCTTGTTGACCGTCTCGCTGGCGATGCCCATCCCGACACCGCCCTCGACGGCCGCCTGGCGTGCGGTGATCTGCCCCTGACCGGCCTGCAGGACGTGGCCCATCACGACGTACCCGACCTGGTCGGGTGCGGCGCCGGACCGCTCCAGTGCGGCCGCGATCGCCCGACCGCCGAGTTGCATGGCGTTCAGGGAGGCCAGGCCACCCCCGAACCGGCCGACGGGTGTGCGTGCGTAACCAACGACGACGACATCTGCCATGGTGCTCATCCTCATGTTCGGGGTCGAGCACCGATCGTAGGTGCCCGCACCCGGCCGCGGCGAGTCAGGGTCCGTCGACCCACGCGGTCACTCAGTGCTGTCCAGGCTCCCCGAAGGCCAGCAGCGACTCGAAGGTCGGGGCCGATCCCCTGGCCAGCATGGCCTGGACGCGCACCATGGTGTCGGCGACCGGGGAGGGCGCCGGTGTCGGGACCGGCGAGCGGAGCATCTCGGTGTCATCCATGCCGGCATGGTGGCCGGCGCCCGTCGCGCCGACGAGCGATCACCGTGACAACCGTGCGAACCGCGTCCGAACCCGCCATCCGGTCCGAACCGGACCGAGCCCGATCCGAACCTGAGCCCGCTGGACCCGCTGGAGGACCCTCGATGGCCACCATCATCGCCGTCCACGGCAACGGCGGAGGTGGCGAGCGCTTCACGCTGGTCGGGCCCGTCCTCGAGCACCTGTCGGACGACATCACCCTGCACGCGCCGACACTCCCCGGGTTCGGGGGTCGGCCACTGGGTGCGATCGATGATCTGGACGGCCTGACGGATGCGCTGGCGACCGAGGTCCGGTCGGTCGTGGGGCCCCGCATCCTGCTCGGCCACGGCATCGGCGGATCGGTGGCCCTGCACCTGTTGGCCCGCGAGCCCGACATCGCCGACGGCCTCATCCTGCACGCACCCGTCGGCACCCGGTTGGACACCCGCTGGTTCCCCCGGGTGATGCGCCCGTCGTGGATCCGGTCCCTCGTGCCCCGCGTGATCGCGAACCCGGTGGCGCGACCCGTCCTGCGGCGGCTGGCCCTGCGTCAGGTCGACCCCGAGGTCGCGAACCGGGTGCTGGCGGCGTACGGCCGGGCCGAGGCCTTCGGCAAGATGTTCGAGTGGTTGACCGCCGACTGGTTCGACGCCCTGCCGGTGCAGGCGGACCTGCCCGCGATCGTGCTGTGGGGTCAACGGGACGGTGTGTTGGACGCCGAGCAGCGGGGTGACTACCACCGGCTGCTGCCCCGGTCCCGCGAGGTGACCGTGCCGGACTGGGGTCACTTCCCCATGCTGGACCGGCCGGAGGAGTACGCCCGGACGGTCGCCGCACTGGCTCGGGAACTCATCGACGGGGCCGAGGGGGTCGGGGGTCCGACCGCCGACAACGGAGCGGTGTTGCCACTCGGCGGTGGCTCACCCACCCCGGACAGCATCGGCCCGAAGGCGGCCCTGCTCGACCGCTGCGCCACGGCCGGCCTGGCGGTTCCGCCGGGCGTGATCGTCCGTGACGTGCATCCCGCCCGCTGCGGGACGCCCGCTGCGCTGCTCGCGGCCTGGGGACTCGGGGACCGCCTCGCCGTGCGGTCGGCGTTCCCGTCCGAGGACGGCGACGTGCAGAGCCTCGCCGGAGCCTTCCGCACCCATCTCGACGTCCCTGGGGACGATCCAGACGCGCTGGCCGAGGCCCTGGCCGACGTCGCCGCCTCCGCGACGGACTGCGACACCGAGGTGGCACGCACCGACGTCCTGGTGCTGCGGATGGTCGCAGCGACGCGCGCAGGCGTCGCCTTCACCCAGCGTGATCACGAGGACGACCTCATCGATCACGTCGCCGGCCTGGCAGACGGACTCACCGCCGGGCGCGAAACCGGCGACCGCACCACCCTGCCGAAGCTCCGACCGTTGGAGCGCGGACAGCGGGGATGGCGTGGCCGCCTCCAGGGGTTGCTGCGCGACGTACGCCGCGAGCTCGGCGAGCACGACTGGGACATCGAGTGGGCCGATGACGGACGCTGCTGCTGGCTCGTCCAGGTGCGGCCGATCACCGCGCCGGTGGCGCGTGACGAGGCACTCACGCTGGCCAACCACCGCGAGATCCTGCCCGACCTGCCATCCCGGTTCACCACGTCCATGGTCGCCGACGCCGCGCCGGAACTGTTCGGCTACTGGCGGGGGTTCGACCGGTCGCTGCCAGCCGACCGGCACTTCACGGAGGTCGTCGCCGGGCGGCCCGTGATCAACCTGTCGCTGCTGACCGACACGATGCGGATCCTCGGCCTGCCGACCCGCTTCGTCACGGACTCCATGGGTGGCTCCAGCGACGTGGCCGTCGGGGCCGCACCAGCGCGGTTGCTGCGGAAGGCTCCCAACCTCGTCGCGCTCGGGCTCGACCAGCTGCGGGCGGTCGGTAACGGTCGGCGGGCGGCACGACGGATCACACACCTGGCAGCCGACCCCGGGGATGATCTGCCCGCCGCGGTCGAGACCTTCCGGCAGGTCTACATCGACCTCATCACGGGCATGTTCGCCCTGACGACCGCGATCAGCGGACCGCTGGCGGTCCTGGACCGGTTGGGCCTCGCGGGCATCCTGCACACCCGACAACGGACGGCCGGCACCCGCATCATCGCCGACCTCGCGCCGCTCCGCGACCTCGTGCGGTCCCGGCCCGAACTGGCCGAGCGCCTCCGCTGCGGCGACCTCCCGACCGACGATCCGGCCTTCGCACGATCGTGGGAGCGGTACCTCGCGCTCCACGGACACCGCGGGATCTACGAATCCGACCTGGCCCGTCCCCGGTACCGCGAGGACCCGGCTCCCCTGCTCGACGCGCTGCTGCATGCCCGCGATCTTCCCACCCCGGCTGCCGTCCCGCTCCGCGCCCGGTTGGTCTGGCCGTTGTGGCGGCAGGCCTCCCGCGCGATGGCGGCCCGCGAGGACCTCCGGAGCGACGCCATGCGGGTGTTCGAGCGACTGCGCCGGCATCTGCTGCAGCTGGCGGACGAGGCGGTCGAGAGCGGACGGCTGGCCGACCGTGATGCCATCTGGGATCTCACCATCGACGAGCTCCGAGCCCTCGGTCGCGGTGCGTCGTACCCGGCGCCGTTCATGGCGGATCGGCGCCGCGACATCGCGGCGCTCGCCAACTACCGCCTGCCGGACCTGTTGCACCGCTCGGATGACATCGAGTCCTACCACCGTGACCGGCGTGCGGCGGCAACGACCGCTGGAGGGCTCCGTGGGCTCGGGCTCACCGCCGGGGAGGTCACCGGCACCGTGTGGCTGGTCGATGAACCCACGCCGGTCCCGGATGAGCTCCGAGGCACCGACGTCGTCCTGGTCACCCGCGGGGTGGATGCCGGCTGGGTCGGCGTGTTCGGTCAGGTGTCCGCCGTGGTCGTGGAGACCGGTGGTGAACTGTCCCACGGCTCGATCATCCTGCGTGAGATCGGTGTCCCCGCGGTCACGAACGTCACCGACGCGACCTCACGGCTGGCGACCGGTGACCGGGTCCGTGTCCACGCGCCCTCCGGATCGATCCACCTCATCGATCAGTGAGCCACCACGCTCACGTGGCAGGATGGCACGGACCGACCGCGACGAGCACCCGGAGCCTGCCATGGACGTGACCCGGATCGACCAGATCGCCATCGCCGTGCATAACCTCGATGACGCACTCGAGTTCTACGAGCGGGCCTTCGGACTGACCCCTGAGTACCGCGAGCGGGTCGACTCGGACGGGGTCGAGGAGGCGATGCTCAACGTCGGTGGCGTGTACATCCAGCTCCTGCAGGCCACCCGCGACGATTCGCCCATCGCCCGGTACCTCGCGAAGAACGGGCCGGGCCTGCACCACCTCGGGTTCGGGGTGGACTCCGTCAGCGGCGCGCTCGAGCACCTGCGCGACGAGGGTGTCGCCCTGATCGATGAAGCCCCCCGTCCCGGGGGCGGCGGTCACACCGTCGCGTTCGTCCATCCCAAGGGCACCGGCGGGGTCCTGGTCGAGCTCGTCGAGGACCCCGGGGAGTCCGACGCCGACGGCCACTGAGCCGCGGACGCGGCCCGCGTCCGCCTGCCGACCCCCACCCCCGCCACCGTGGGTAGCCTGCGACCAACACATCATGCGACCACACGCGTCGAGGATCACCGTGGGCTTCAGCGATCGTCTCCGCTCCTGGTTCAAGGGCGATTCCAAACGCTCGGCACCGGGCAAGAGCAGCGACCAGTCCTCCCGTTCCTCGACCAAGGAGCTGGAGGAGTTCGTCCGCTCCCGCATCGGTGTCGAGGCGTTCCTCGAACCCAAGACGGCGATCTACTCGACCACCCTGCTGCTGGTCGCCGACGACGGTGAGTACCTGCGCCGTCCCGTCAAGGACCGTGACCAGGCCGGCGAGTTCTGCGGGAAGATCAACATCCCCCTCTACGACGCGGCGAAGGTCGGCTACCCCAAGCGCATGCGCGACTACGACCAAGGCAACCGCCCCCCCAAGGTCGACCTGTCGGAGCTGCCCCCGTGGCCGGGTGACGACGACGGGCCGCCGGATGGGCCGTCCGACGGGCCGCCACCGCCGCCGGCCCGGGACTGATGCCGCTGTGACCGCCACGATGCAGGCGTTGCGGCTCCACCGTGTCCGGACCGACGACCGACCCGAAGAGCTCCGGGTCGACGAGGTGGCACGTCCGAGCCCAGGACCGACCGACGTGTTGGTCGAGGTCCGGGCCTGCGGCGTCTGCGCGAGCGACCTGCACGTCCTGCAGGGCGTCACCCCCCACGGGCCGCAGCTTCCACAGATCCTCGGCCATGAGCCCGCCGGGGTGGTGGCCGAGGTCGGCGCCGAGGTCAGCGACTGGCATCCCGGCGACCGGGTGGCGATCCTGATGGGCCGTTTCTGCCACGTCTGTCCCGCCTGCCTGATGGGGCGGCAGAACCTCTGCTCGTCACTCAGCGTGCCGGGGATCGACGAGGATGGCGCCATGGCCGGCTACGTGCTGGCCGATGCCGAAGTACTGGTACCGATCCCGCTGGACGTGCCGTTCGAGCAGGCCGCCATCACCACCGATGCGGTCGCGACCCCCTACCACGCGCTGAAGCGCGTGGGGATCGGCGAGAACGTCACCGTGGCCGTCTACGGCCTCGGAGGCCTCGGGATGCACGCGATCCTGCTGGCGAAACTCGCCGGAGCGCAGGTCATCGGCGTCGACCTCGATCCCGTCAACCTCGAGCGGGCGCTCGACTGGGGCGCTGACGAGGTCGTGGACGCATCGGACGGCCAGCCCGCGCGCCGCATCCGCGCGTTGACCGGCGGCGGCAGTGACCGCGCCCTGGAGTTCGTCGGGTCGGCGGCCGCAGTGGATCAGGCCGTGAAGTCGCTGGCCCCGGGCGGTCGCGCGGCGATCGTGGGCTTAAGCGCCGAGCGACTCGCGACCGTGCCGATCGCACGGTTCGTGGCGCAGGAGACCGAGGTGGTCGGCTCCTTCGGATCGACCCCGCAGGACCTGGGCGAACTGTTCGACCTGCTGGAGGACGGCCGCCTGGACCTGTCACGGTCGGTCACCGCCACGATCGCGCTGGACGGCGTCCACGACGCGCTGCGGGCGCTCGAGACCCGTGAGGGCCACCCGATCCGCACCGTGGTCACCGACTTC
>SLHP01000150.1 GCA_007136095.1 Nitriliruptoraceae bacterium | reverse complement strand
GTCCACCACCGCCAACAGCTCGAGCAGCCCCTCCAGCTGTCCGGACGACACCCGCGCATCCGACGCCAGCGCCGACACCCGGCCCATCGCTGCAGCCGCCTCGGCGATCGCGGCACGCAGCGCGCCAGAGGCCACATCCGCCGCACCGCCTGCCGCCGCACCGTCCGCCGCGGTGCCGTCGGTCGGAGCCGGGCCGGTGGACACGCCCAGGTCAGCGGGACGGTCGGACCCGTCAACCGGGCGGGTGCCGGAACCGCCGACCGGGCGGGTGTGGGGACCGTCGACCGGGCGGGTGTGGGACGCTTCGGTGGCCGCAGCCGCGGCGGCGTCGTAGGTGGCGCCGTGTTCGCGGGCGATCGTGGTGTGTGGGCGGGGTCGTGGCCGCCGCCAGCTCGACCGCCCGGCGTACGAGGGCCGGTTCGTGAGGGTTGGGGGCGGGGTCGAGATCATGCACCAAACGTATGTTCCCTGCCCGGCCGAGTCAATGAGAACATGCGGAAAGCTGTGGGAAACTCGTGAAGCGCATCAGACATGCTCAGACCGCACAGTGGACAACCGACCGACACGTCAAAGCGGGCCGTTTCTCAGCGACCGCCGTCATCGAACCCGGCCCGCGCGGGACAGAAAGATGTCGATCGCCTCGAGGTGCGAACCGGGCCAGAAGAGCTGCCCGCAGGCGTCGCAGCGGGCGACCTCCTCAACGTGTTCGCGCGTGCGGGGCGGGAGTTCGTCGACGACGTCGCCCTTGTCGACCCGGTGCAGCCGTCCGTTGCAGGGCACGCAGCGGGTCAGCGGGTCGATCCGGCCGCCCAGGCGGAAGCGTCGCAGGACCTCGAGGGCCTGTTCGTCCGGATCGGACGAGCGGGGGCAGTAGCCGTGGACGACCTTCCGGCGCATCAGCAGGTGGCGGTCACGGGTCAACAGGATGCGGGCATCTTCCACGGAGATGCGGGCGAGCTCGGCGTCGTCGGTGTCGGTTCGATACAAGCAGTCGAACCCGAGCAGCCGCAGCCGCCGCGTCAGCGTCCCGAGGTGGACATCCAACACGAAGCGGGGCGCGATCGGCGGGGGCACGACGGTCTGCTGCGGCGGGATCGGCAGCTCGTGGAAGGGTGGGTAGGCGGCGATCCGCTCACCACCGGTCAGCAGGTGATCGAAGCCGACAGGACGACCGTCGACGACGATCACACCCAGTTCAGTGTGGGGGATGCCGAGGGCTTCGAGCAGATCCTTGACCGACCGAGGTGAGCCGAACGGCGCCGTGAGTTCCCGTTCGCCGATGAAGACATCGAGGTCGCCGTAGGCGCGGACCCGGACGTGATCACCGTTGCTCATGCCGTCTGAGGGTACGGGCCAGCACCCTGCACCCGGACGGTTGGATCACTTCCGAGGTCGGCGCGTTCTGACCAGCGTCGAGGCCATCCTCTCGCGGTCCCGTCGGCGCGCGCAACGGCCATGTTGATGCTGGCCGGGGGTCGCTCAGTCGCTGGTCAACGCATCGCGCAGGACCCCGAGTCGCTCCGGAGACAGCCGGAACCAGGCCCACCGGCCGCGCTGTTCGCGCCGCAGCAAGCCGGCATCCACGAGGATGGAGAGGTGATGGCTGACGGTCGGTTGCTTGCGGTCGACCAACGCCGGGAGGTCACAGGCGCACAGTTCGCGGTCCGGAGCGTTGGCGATCAGTGACAGCAACCGCAGACGGGTCGGGTCGGCCAGCACCTTGAAGGCTCCCGCGAGGTCTTCGGCTTCCGGTGCGGACAGGGCGGCATCGAGGACCGGGTCGCAGCAGGGAGCGATCTCACGGACCTTCATCGAGTTGCTCCCACCTGCATCGGGTTCCTCCCACCTGGACGGGGCGCCCGGCCGCGTGACCGGCTCGCCGCTGTCGGCCCAACGAGGGTACGCGCTGCCCGGCGCACCGGGCGGTGTGTCTGGCGTTGCGGCATACTGTCGAGATGCGCCACCGAGCCGAGCCACCGTTGGTCAGAGCAGCCCGTCGTGCGGGCGTGAGCGATGAGCGGGTGCTTGACGCGGTCGGCGAGGTGCCACGTGAGCGGTTCGTGCCGCCTGATCGCCGGGCCGAGGCGTCGCGCGATCGACCGGTACGGATCGGGCAGGACCAGACGACCTCGCAACCTTCACTCGTCGCGATGATGTGCGCCGCGCTGGAGCTACGTGGCACGGAGCGGGTCCTGGAGATCGGCACCGGGCTCGGCTACCAGGCAGCGGTGTTGAGCCACCTCGCCGCCGAGGTCTGCACGGTCGAACGTCACGCGGAACTCGCGGAAGCCGCTCGCCGCAACCTCGACGCTGTCGGGATCGACAACGTCACGGTCGTCGCCGGTGACGGCACCCGGGGACTCCCGGATCATGCGCCCTTCGACGCGGTCATCATCGCCGCAGCGGCGCCGGGGATACCGCCGGCGATCACCGAACAGATCGTGCGCGGCGGCCGCCTGGTCGCACCCGTCAGCCAGCGGGGCGTGGAGCAGGTACTGGTCTACACGCGCGACCCGGACGGCCTCACCGAGCAACGACGGCTGACGGCAGCCAGGTTCGTGCCGTTGGTCACCGGATCCGACTGACCGCTCAGCGCACCACGACGACCGTGCAGTGGGCGTGGGCGATGACCTTCTGGGACACCGATCCGACCCGCAGCCCACGGAAGCCGCCCTTGCCGCGGGTACCGACCACGACCAGATCGGCGTGCTCGCTCATGTCGATCAGGGTCCTGGCGGCGTCGCGTGCGACGACGACCGTCTTGACGACGACGTCGGGTGGGATGCCGCCGACCGACTGCAACGACGTCTGGACGACGCGCTCGGCCTGCTGGCGGACGATGGCCTGCTGCTCCGCGCGTTCCTCGTTCTGTTGGGCGGTGACGCGCTCCAGCGTTCCGGCGGGCATGTGGGAGTACGCCGGCGCATACCGGTTGCGCGGGGTGGCCGGGCGGTGGGCGTGCACAACGAGCACGGCGGCGTCGGCGTGCCGGGCGGCTTCTTCCATCGCGTAGTGCAGTGCGCGCGTCGACGACTCTGATCCGTCGACCCCGACGATGATCTCGAACATGATCGTGCTCCAGTCCGCGGGTCGTGCATGAGGTTCGGCCCGGTAGGGGTGGGTGGACCGAGTGGCGGGTCCATCTTGTAGGGGGCGGGTGATCCAGATTGGGGGTTGCCCGTGAGCTTCGGCGACAACGTCTGGGATGAGCAGGGTCTTCCCGCCCTGATCGGACGGGGAAGGACCCGGCGGTCGCCGTGGTGGCACCGATGGGCGTCGCCCGCCGGAGCGGGGAGCGGCGGTAGGGGTGCGGTGGGGTCAGCTCTAGGCTGCGCGATCCGCAGTGTTGTCTCTCGGGAGCCACCCTTGATGAACGGTACACCCGCCCCCCGGTCCTCCGCTGGCCCCCTGAGTGGCCTGACGGTCATCGACCTGTCCCGGGCGCTCGCTGGTCCGTACGCCTCGATGATGTTGGCCGACGCGGGCGCTGACGTGATCAAGGTCGAGCGTCCCGACGGTGGTGATGACTCGCGGGGCTGGGGGCCACCGTTCGTGGGGGAGGGTGATGCGCGGGAGTCCGGCTACTTCCTGTCGGTCAACCGCTCGAAGCGGTCGATCACGCTCGATCTGAAGGAGGCCGCTGATGTGGCCGAACTGCGCGAGCTGCTGGCGGATGCCGACGTCCTGGTCGAGAACTTCCGGCCGGGCGTCATGGAGCGGTTGGGGCTGGGCCCGGAGGACCTCGAGCGGCTCAACGAACGACTCGTGGTGCTCTCGATCACGGGGTTCGGCGAAGGCGGGCCGGACGGGCATCGGTCCGGCTTCGACCAGATCCTGCAGGGGGAGGCGGGGTTGATGGGGATCACCGGTCCCGTGGGCGGGCCGCCCCTGCGGTCGGGGGTGCCCGTGACCGACATCCTGGCCGGGATGTTCGGTGCGTACGGGGTGACCGCGGCGCTCCGCGAGCGTGAGGTGACGGGCCGCGGGCAGCGGGTCACCACCTCGCTGCTGGCGGCCGGAGTGGCCGTGCACGCCTACCAGGGGACCCGGTACACGATCGGCGGTGAGATCCCGCAGCCGGGCGGCAACCGACACGTGTCCATCGCGCCGTACGCCGCGTTCACCTGTGCCGACGGCTACATCAACATCGCGGTGGGCTCGGAGGGGCTGTGGCGGAGGTTCGCGCCGGTGGCGGGGCTCGATCCCGACGATCCGAGGTACGCGACCAACCTCGACCGGGTGGACAACTACGACGACCTGGAGGCGGAGATCAACGCCGCGTTCATCGCTGAGTCGGTCGACGTGTGGATGTCGCGCATGGACGAGGCCGGGGTCCCGGCGGGTCGGATCCGCACCATGGAAGAGGTCTACACGTGGGACCAGGTGGAGCACCTGGAGATGATCGACCGGGTGATCCATCCGAGCGCCGGAGAACTCGAACTGCCGGGCGCTCCGGTGCGCTGGTCGCGCTCGGGCCGCCGGATCGCGGAACCTCCACCACGTCTCGGCGAGCACAACGATGAGG
>SLHP01000173.1 GCA_007136095.1 Nitriliruptoraceae bacterium | reverse complement strand
GGTGGGCCGGGCGGGGATCGAACCCGCGCCGCCTCGATTATGAGTCGAGTGCTCTGACCAGCTGAGCTACCGGCCCGCGGTGGCAGAGCCTACTGTGCCGCGGAACGCCGCCCCGGATGGGGTCGGGCGGATCAACCCAGCAGGTCGAGGCGCCCGGCAACCATGCGGCCGAACAGCTCGCAGGGGTACGCCGGGGTGGGCGGTGCGCTGACCGCATCCGGGCGACGCAGATCGTCGATCGTCAGTGACAGCTCGACCGCGCCGAGGTTGTCCTGAAGTTGCTCGAGGGTCCGCACGCCGAGGATCGTCGAGTCGACCATCGGTTGTGCCGTCACCCATGCGAGGGCGACCTGGCCCATCGTCACCCCGTGGTCGCGGGCGACCTCACCAACCACCTCCAGGATGTCCCAGGTGCGCTCCGTGTTGCGCGTGTCGTAGGCCTCGACACCGCGGTTGGGGTCCTCGCCCAGCCGGGTCGATCCCGTCGGTCGTTCGTCTCGGCGGTACTTGCCGGTCAGCCACCCGTTGCAGGTGCCACCCGTGAGGTTGGACACCCCGACGTAGCGGATCCTGCGGACGCGGACCAGGTCGTCCAGGGTCGAGAGCCACTCGTCGGCCGGGGTCAGCGGATCCCACGCATGGATCTGGTAGAGATCGATGTGGTCGACCTGCAGGCGCTCCAGGCTCGCGTCCACCGCCCGGTACCGGTGCGATGGCGACAGGCCGTGGTCGTTGGGCCCGG
This sequence comes from Nitriliruptoraceae bacterium, assembly GCA_007136095.1. Taxonomy (GTDB): domain Bacteria; phylum Actinomycetota; class Nitriliruptoria; order Nitriliruptorales; family Nitriliruptoraceae; genus CSSed11-175R1. The sequence goes on along the minus strand of SLHP01000173.1, from coordinate 3,845 downwards.
TCACCCATCCGGATAGCACCCCTTGGTCGCGATGACCACGTCATCGTCCCGAGGCGTCGGCCGGACGCGGCGACGGCTGGTGAGTAGCCTGCCCGCGGTCACTGAACCGCCAGCGAGGGACGGGAGGCCGGGTGCAACCGAACCGTGTGGGCTACGTCTCGACGGCTCGCCTGTTGCCACCGACCCTCCCTGCGATCCACCTGCCCCGAGCCCGGCTCGATGGACGTCTTGACGAAGCGACCCAGCGACCCCTGACGACCCTGGTCGCCGGTGCCGGCTACGGCAAGTCGACGACCGTCGCCGCCTGGGCCACCGAGCGACGACTGTGCTGGTACGCGTGCACGGGACAGGACGATCACCTGCTCACGCTGCTCCGTGGCCTCACCGCGGCACTGCGGACACGGGTTGTGTCACTGCCTCCCGAACTGGCCTCCGCAGTGCGCGGCTCGGCCGGCCCGGACACCGACGACGCCGATCGTGCCGATGCGCTGGCTGCCCTGCTCGCCGAGGCGCTGGACGACGCCGGGACCGACGATCTGCACCTCGTGATCGACGACGTCGGCCTGATCACGGCGGACAGCGGCGGGGCCAGACTGCTGGACGCCCTGGTCCGCCAGGCTCCCGCGCGACTGCGCCTGGTGCTCCTGACCCGCGGTGCCCTGCCGATCGAGCTGCGCCACAGCAGTGAGGTCACGGAGATCACCGGGCCGCAACTGTCGTTCACCGCCGACGAGACCCGTGCGCTCCTCGAACTTGCAGGGATCGGGGACACGGAGGTCGCCGCAGCCGTCCACGCCGCGACCGCGGGGTGGCCGGCTGCCGTCCGGCTGGCGGCGGAAGCCCTGCGGGGTCGCACGAGCCAGGATGTGGACGAGGTCCTGCGCCGCCTCAACCGGCCCGGTGGGCGCCTGTACGCACTGCTCGTCGAAGAGGTGCTCGAGCGGGCCGCGCCGCCCCACCGTGACCTGGTCGCGCGGCTGGCGGAGCTTCCCCGCGTGACCGCCGAGCTGTGCACGGAGCTCGGGGTCCCCGATGCCGGCCAGGCACTGCACGACCTGGACCGTAGCGGTCTGCTCGTGGACCTGGACGAAGCGGACGGCTGGTATGCGCTGCCGCCGATGGTGCGTGAAGCCGTGCGCGTCGCCGTACCACTCGAAGCTGACCGCCGCCACGAGGTCGCGACCCGCGCCGCCCGGTGGTTCACGAGCGCCGGCCACCTCGAGGATGCACTCCAGGTCCTGTCCACGGCCGGTGCCGACAGCGCCCTGGCGGAACTGCTCCGCGAGCACGGCCAGCGCATGGTGGCCACCGGCGCGTGTGCCCAGGTCGTTCGGGCCGTCGAGATGCTGCCGCCGGAGTTGCGTTCCACCTCGCTGCAGCTGGTGGAGGGCCATGCCCGACAGGTACTCGGGGACTGGGAGGGTGCGCTGCGGGTGTTCGAGGACGTCGGCGACGCCGCCCAGCCCCTCCCGGCGGCGACGGCCTGGCGGATGGGGCTGATCCACCACTTCCGTGGCGACCTGGATATCGCCATCGCCACCTATGACCGGGGCCTCGACGACCACGACGATCCGGTCGAACGCGCGCACCTCCTGGCCTGGTCGGGAACGGCGAGGTGGCTGCTCGGCGACGTCGAGGGCTGCCGTGACTTCGCGACCCGGGCCTCGGAGCTGGCCCGCTCGACGGGCAACCCGGCAGCCCTGGCGATCACCCACACCACCCTCGCCCTGGTGTCGGCGGCGGATGGCGATCGCCGGGCGAACGACACTCACTACCTGCGGGCGCTGGTCGCCGCCGAGGAGGCGGGCGACGTCCTGCAGTTGCTGCGGATCCGCTGCAACCGTGGCTCGCGCCATCTGGAGGAGGGCTCGTACCACGAGGCGATCAACGAACTGGAGCTGGCGCTCCGACTCGGCGAGGCCTCCGGGTACGTCGCGTTGCACGGCCTGTCGCTGTGCAACCGCGCAGAGGCCAGGCGTCGCCTGGGCCGCCTGGAGGAGGCCATCGCCGATTACGAATCCGCCCGACAGATCTACCAGAGCATCGATTCCCGCATGGTCGGCTACGCGCTCTCAGGCCTCGGTGACGTGCACCGCATCCGCGGCGACCTGACGATGGCCCGTGCCGCCTACGAGGAGGCGGTCGAGGTCCTGGAGGCCGGAAACGATGCGCAGGGGCTCAGTCCCGCCCTGGCCGGGCTGGCACGGGTCGTGGCTGCGACCGACCTGGAGGAGGCCGCCAAGATCGCCGACCGGGCGATCGAGCGGTCGGGCGGGCTCAGCCAGGTCGGCGCCCACCTGGCCGCCGGGTTCGTCGCACTCGCACGCGCTGATCGCGACACGGCGACGCGGTTCGCCGCGAGCGCCCAGGAGGCGGCCCGCAGCCGGCGGGACCGCGCGGGGCTCGCGGAGTCCCTGGAGTTGGCCGCGTTGACCCTCGGCGATCCGCGCCAGGCGGTCGGCCTCCTGGGCGAGGCGGTCACGATCTGGTCGGCGTTGGAGGAGCCGATCGGCCGCGCGCGGGCATCCCTCGCGGCAGCCCGACTGGATCCCGATGGCGGCCAGCACACCCCTGCTGCCCTGGCGTCACGACGTCTGCGGGAACTGGGCCTGAGCCGACGGGCAGCCGAAGTAGCGGGCACCCTGCGTGAGGTCGCGGAGCGTCGGACCGGCACGATCGAGATCCAGGCCCTGGGCGGCTTCACGGTCCGGCGCGACGGCATCCCGGTCCCCCACTCCGCCTGGCAGTCACGCAAGGCGCGTGATCTGGTCAAGATCCTGATCGCGCGGCGGGGACGCCCGACCGCACGGGAGCAGCTCATCGCCCTGCTGTGGCCGGACGAGGATCCCGCACAGGTCGGCAACCGACTCTCCGGCCTGCTGTCGGTCGCGCGGACCGTCTTCGACCCCGACAAGGTCCACGATCCGAACACCTTCCTGGTCGCCGATCGTCACACGATCGGCCTGGACCTGCACCGCGCCGCCGTGGATGTCGAGGCCTTCCTGGAGACCGCAGCCGAGGGACTGGCACTGCGAACACATGATCCTCGGCGGGCGATCAGCCTGCTCGAGGAGGCAGAGGCCACCTACGCCGGCGACGTGCTCGAGGAGGACCCGTACGAGGATTGGACCATCGCGCTGCGCGAGGAGGCACGGGCCACCTACATCGGGGTGACACGCGCGGTCGCTGCCGCTGCCGCCGATCGCGGTGAGGCGGACCGTGCAGTGCGCTACCTGCTGCGCATCCTCGAGCGCGACCAGTTCGACGAGCGCGCCCACCACGACCTCATCCGCGCGTTGACGACCGACGGACGCCACGGCGAGGCGCGACGCCGGTACCGCGCCTACGTGGCCAGGATGGCCGAACTCGGCGTCCCCGGTGAGCCGTTCGCCGCCATCGTCGAGGGCTGAGCACGGCAGCGGCCAGAAACCCGAACCTCACCCACACGCCACCCGAAGGGCGTCTGACAGGGTGCCACCCATGGATTCCTTCCTGGTCCGGGTCTGGCACCCGGCGACCGAACCGAGCGGTGAGCAACACGAGTTGCGCGGCACCGTCGTGCACCTCCCCTCACGGCGCACGTTGACGTTCCAGGACCGTCAGACCCTGCTCAGCATCCTCGAAGGGACCGACCACCCAGACGACCACTTCGACGAACCACAGACACCGGGATGACCCGCATCGCGTGCCACCGGTGTCCTGTGACACAACCGCCGACAACAATATCACCGACCTCTGTGCACCAGCACAGCCAGATGGCGCGGGGCTCGCACCGCGGGGGCTTCTGGGGCAGCCCGGGATGGGGGCATCCCGGGAACACGGTGGACCCGGTCGGCCGGAGGGCG